>NZ_JBDKWG010000139.1:0-245567 GCF_040151475.1 Reichenbachiella sp. MALMAid0571
GTAAAAACAGAAGAGGTCACAGTGGATGGAAAAAAGGTTGAAATGGATTTGAATGAATGGCAAAAATTCTGGCAAGTTCATTCTATGCACTATGATTCTGATGCGCAGGTTATGAAAAACATTAGTGCTACCTATCTACCCGCTACCCAATCTGTACAACTCTCCCTAAACGAAAAACCTCTAAAACAAGACAACACTAGATGGAATTCTCACTATATCCAGCAGTACAACCTCACAGAGGAGGAATCATATCCCGGACCTTTTGAAGAATTACAGTCTGGATCAAATGACTATAAAATATATCATGGGCTTCCACCAGTTGACAGGGGAGAGCTACCTGCTCTTGATGTGTTTTATTGAGAATAATATAAAAAATGTCACATTCCATCCCCTTGCTGTGTCTGTATGCCATCGATTGTGTTAATCGGTCAATGATGATGCTCCCCCATTTTCTTAAAAGCTACAGCTTTCAGGTCAAGGTTTTTAATTTCATTTGAGTTTTCCTTGATTCTAATGGTGGCGTTAGTGTTTACATTGGTGAAACGGGAAGTGCTCCTTTCTTTATTTGGCCAGATGATTTCCAGAGTGTCAATGGTACTTGTTTTGCCTAATCCTATTTCAGCCATCAAACTATTGCCTCCAAAACTGGCACCTGTACCGACAGTATGATAAATTTTCCTGCTTATACCTGTTTCCTGAATAGTTGCTATGATTTTAGCGCCTATAGCAGAACGATTACTTTTACTGCCTTCCAGTACTATATTTATCCAGTTGTTGGTATTGCCAATGGGGTTTTCAAAAAGGATGTTTTGGAAATTATCCCCTTCATAAGCACCTCCCATTACGGCATATATATCCTGATCGCCATCCATATCCAGGTCTCCAAACCCAACGGCATGGCCTTTTTGAATATGCCCAAAACCACCGCTATAGGTTACATCTTCGAATGTTTTTCCATTGTTGTTGCGGTACATTTTGTTGGGAACTATCGATAGAAAACTCGGATCTCCGGTGGCCAGATAGAAATCCGAAAATCCGTCATTGTCCAGATCGCCAAAGTTGCAACCCATAGTGGTTACAGGTTCAGTGAGCCCTGCTTCAGGTGCAACATTGGCAAATGAGCCATCCCCATTGTTTCTGTACAGCTTTGGCCTTCGTTCCTCCAGGCGATAGTCATCAGGATTGATGATATTGGCCATCATCATGTTTGATGGAGAGATATTGCCTGATGAATAGCCGGAAACAAAAATGTCTTCAAAACCATCGTTGTTGTAGTCAAATATCCAGGTGGAAAAACTTTGGATTGGCCCGGATACTCCAATACTATCTGTAGCCAGGTTAAACGACAGGGCATTTTCAAGGCCGGCATTGATGTATAATAGGTTTTTACCGTTAAAATTGGAAATATACAAATCCGGATAACCATCGTTATTGATGTCACCCGTGTCAACTCCTTTGAAAAAACCAGTTTCCGTAATGCCTGCAATTTGAGCTATGTCACTAAAAGTTCCGCTCAGACTATTCAGAAAAAGCTGGCAATTGTTTTTTCCTTTGGGAGTAGATTCGTTGGCAATAAATATATCCAATAAGCCATCCAGATTAAAATCAGCCCATATAGCTGTCTGAGTTGGCCGGGGAGAATAAATACCAGATTCCATAGTAACATCACTAAAGGTGCCATCACCATTATTTCTGATCAGTGAGTTGGGTATTTTGCCATAGTCTTCCAACCAGGCTCCTCTCAAAATGATAAAATCTAAATTTCCGTCATTGTTATAATCAGCTTGCTTAAGGTTTAGCCCACCAGTGACACCAACCAATCCTGTAAAGGATGTTTTGTCAATGAAGCCACCTTTTTGGTCATTTTCAAAGTATCTGATTTGACTGTTAAAAGCCCATGATGACACCATAATATCCAGAAATCCATCATTATTAAAGTCATCCAGACAAATGCCTCCCGACAATTCATTGACATCTACCCCAAGATCCATTGCTATATCTTGAAATTTGGGAAACTCATTTTTATTAAAATATGCTTCCGGTATCCGAAATTCTTCCGGCACACTATCAGGGTATCCGCCCAGGGTCATGTGAGCAACATTCAAAAGGTATTGAATTTCATAATCATAGGGGTTGATTTCTAGCAATTCTTCAAGATAGCCTATTGCTTTCATAGAACCTTCCTTATTGATATGTTGGGCTTTTTTGGAAATTGGGATAATGCAGGATTCATTGTTGTGGTTGGTGATGCAGTTTTCCTGCTCGGCTTTTCTCAGGTAGCAAATGGCCAGTTGTGTTTTAAATTCCGTCATAGCCTTGTCTTTATTTGGAAGGGGTTTTTCAAGGTAAAAATTGTGAAAGCTTTCAAAAAGTTCAATAGCCTTATCTGTTTCACCAGACCGGAGCAGTTCAATGCCATAGTCATAAATGACTAGGTTTCGTTTTGCTCCAACTTCCATTTCGCCCAATTTTTGCTGGATTTTACCTGCTCTTTTTTTATTCAAAACATAACCTGCTTTTTCAGGGTCTATTGTGAGATATGATTCGTTTACCTTTTGTATCATCAGTTGGGTAATACTGTCTGGTTTCACTTTTGCTTCATATATTTTTATCCTGGTCTGGTTATTTTGGATAGGGTCACACCCTGCCGAAATGAATAATATAAGCACTGAAATGAGTATATGAAATACCTTGACATTCATTGTATAACGAATTCTGAATATTTTTAATGGGTTTACTATAAAGATGTGGGAGGGTAATATTCTATGGCCTGAAGAACATCCTTATTATTGCCTACCAGTATTACTTCCTTGCTCCCTATTTTAATGGTTGTCATTTCCTTTGCATCGAAGGGAGCGAAAAAGCCACTTTTCTGGATAGACATTGGATCGAAATTGCCTTTTCCGTCACCAATAAGCAACAATCCTGTACCGGCATCATTACGGGGTGTTTCAATTTCTGAGGAGTACAAATTTCCGGAAATTAACAGGTCTTTATTTCCATCACCATCGTAATCCTTTATCAGAATATTGTTAATGGAGGACACCTGTGCCTGATTGGGTAAGGGAACTATTTTAAAACTACCATTGCCAAGGTTTTCAACGTAGGCTGACGCAAATGTTTTGGCCTGAAGATTTAAAGCTTCCTTAAGAGATTCTCCATATACTTCACTAAGGTTGGAATCACCAAATTTCTCGTATGTACCAAACTTCTTACCGATATCAGGTATTTGCTGCGTAGAGCAATCTTTTCCTCTTACTGGAAATGCTTCTCCATGCTCATAGTAACTCAGTACAATGTCCAGACTGCCGTTGTTGTCAAAGTCCGAGCTATAGACTTCAAAAGGCTCATGAGTTGAGGCTTTATATTTATAGTTGAGGCCCAGGTTTCCTACAATAAAATCTTCATCTCCATCCTGGTCCATGTCATGGGCTTGTACTTCGTAATACCATCCTTCACTATCCTCCAGTCCGTCTAAAATTTGTTTTTCGAAATGTCCATTTGCGGTTTGTGTGAAAAAAGTAATTGGCATCCATTCGCCAACAACTACTAAGTCAATGAGTCCATCATTATTGTGATCTGCCCAGTTGGCTGCAGTTACCAGTCCGAGATTGTTTAGTTCCGGGGCTTTATCTTTTGATACCTCATACAAGGTACCGTTTCTGTTTTCCAGTAAATGGCTGCTGGCAGGGTGGGGGTATTTCCCCGGAATTAGCCTGCCTCCTATGAATAAATCCATGTCGCCATCTTTGTCATAATCATAAGGTACTGCACACGATCCGCTCGACAGGTATTGGGGAACACCATTTATTTTTTTTGTAAACGTGCCTTGCCCGTTGTTTAAGTACAACCGATCCTGAAGTGCCGGATCTTCCGGGCTAAATTCGTTTCCTCCGCTTACCACAAATATGTCCAGGTCATTATCGCCATCTACATCAAGAAATGTAATTCCCATATCTTCGGATTTTTGATCCTGTGTCCATGCGCCTTTTTCTATTTTGTCGAACTTCCCATTTTTGTTTTGTATGAATAATGTGCCAGAATGTCCTGCCGATCCTCCCATATAAAAATCATCTCTGTTGTCACCATTGACATCTCCAACACCTATACAGGGGCCAAATTCAGACATCTTATGTGGTAACAGTACTTCTTTGGCATAATCATCATAATTATTCTCCAGATGAAGTATATCATTCAACCCCAAATCCTGAGCACTGTTTTTAAACAAAAGATTTTTAGCAATATCTGCCGATACCTGTTGCGTTGCTTCTGCCTCTTTTTGACTGACTACAACCAGTTGATTGGTATTTACATTTTCCAGAATATTTTTCATTCCGTTTTGCCACTCTATTACCACCTTGTCCACCGAGGTTTCTACCCCTACTCCGAAGTGGGCAATGTCTTCACTTTTGGACATATATCCTCTTGCGTTGGCCAATTGGAATGTTTGCCATAATTTATCCTTTTGATATAGGGTAACTTTGGTGCCATATACATTTTGCTTTTCAGAAGGACTTAACTTGAAACGCAAATAATTACCCTTACCACTTTCAATGGTATTATTTTTATATAAAAGGGCTTTATCATCGATATTGTTGATGATTAGATCTAAATCTCCATCCAGGTCTAAGTCGGCATAGGCTGCACCATTGGATAGGGTTTTCATTTCCATACCCCACTCATCAATTTTCTTACTGAAAGTATAATCGCCATTATTTTTGTAGATGTAATTTGGCAGCTTATCCATTGGTGCCAGATCCACAAAATCCATTACATCGACTAACTCGCTCGGATTTATTCCTTTTTTCTTTGCTATGCTGTTGAGGCTATCCAATTTATGGTCGTATAGGGCAGTAAGGTCGCTGTATCGATTGTTGTGTTTGACACCATTGGTGACGAAAATATCTTTAAGGCCATCATTGTCGAAATCAGCAAATAAGGGAGCCCAGCTCCAATCTGTACTGGTGACCCCAGCTAATTGAGCCAGATCACTGAATGTACCATTGCCATTATTTCTTTGGAGTGTATTAAACATGTATTGGTAGTGTCCACCTTCGTTTACCAGTTTCCAAAATGCTTCAGGTTTCATTGCCCCCATGTGCGTTTTTATCCTTTTATGATCTTCTGCCATCATATCGACTACCATAATGTCCAGGTTGCCGTCATTGTCATAATCTGCTACATCACTGCCCATACTAAAGTTTGATATGTGCTTGGCTGCTTGATAAGCAGCATCTTTGAAAGTACCGTCTTGTTGATTGAGGTAAATATGGTCTGCTACATCAAAATCATTGGTTACATAAATATCCAGCCAGGTATCGTTGTTGAAGTCACCCACGGATGCAGACAGTCCAAAAGCAAAATTTCTTGTGTTGGTTTGATCTGTAAAATCTTCAAATTTATTATTGCCCAGGTTTTTGTAGAGCTTATCGCTGAATAGCCGATTAGAAGCCATCGACTTGTTTAGTTTACCACCTTGTCCGGGAATACTTGGAGGTTGGTTTACCAGATACATATCGACTAAACCATCTTTGTCAAAGTCAAAAAATATGGATTGTACAGAAAATCCATGATCGTCCAAACCATAAGTACTGGCTTGGTCAGTGAAGGTTAGGTCACCGTTATTGATATAGAGTTGATTGGCACTTTTTTCATCTTCCAGATAGACACTGCGACACACATAAATGTCCTGATCACCGTCATTGTCAATATCGACAAAAGTGACACCAGTGGACCACTTATTGTCATTTGTAATGCCGGCATTATCAGAAATATCTTCGAACTGAAACTTACCTTTGTTTAGGTAGAGTTTGTCTCTTATCTGATTGCCGGTAAAAAAAAGGTCAGGTAAGTTGTCATTGTTGATGTCTCCCACTGCAACTCCTGCTCCTGATATAAATTCAACATTAATGATGTGATTGTTTTCTTTGGATTGTTGTACGCTGTTGATGAATCCTATATTAGAATAACTGGCAGGTATAGAGGTAAAAAGCTTATTGTCTTTGTAATTGATATCAAAATCATTTCCACAGCTACTATATAAAGCAGTTATTAATATTGAAGTAGTAATTGTCTTGAATAGTTTCTCCATATTTTTTGATACTTCTTTTCTAGTTTATTATTATTGACTTCCCAAAGGTGTTGTTCAGGGCAGTCAGGAGTCAGGGGATAGTGTAAATTTTTAAATACGATTACCCTGAGGTGTTGTTTGATGATTCCCTATTGAGCTTTTAAGGCTATTTTTAAGGATTAATGATAAAAAAAGGGCTGTTCAAAAAAACAATGCCTTTTGAACAACCCGGTTAATTTTAATTAAATCAATTTAAAAGTTTGGACCACCAGTATCCCACCATAGGGGCGTACCTATTTCATCCGGGCCTTCCAGTTTAGTAGTAGCGTCTGCTACACCTGCTGTGTTGTTGTTACGTTCAGCATTTACAAATGGCAATCTTCTAAGGAAGTCAATGGTTTTCCCATCAGCATCCTTGGCAATAACACCCCAATCTGCATTACTATCATTTTTATAGTTATATGGGAGCTTAGGATACCCTGTTCTGCGATGATCCACCCATATCTCTATGGTATTCATATAGGCAGCAATCCATTTCTGAGTCATTATTTTTTCCAGTTTGATCTCATTGTCGGCTGCTTCATCCCATTTTACAGTCACATCTATGCGGCTTACAAAATCATTAATCTCACCGGCAGCTTTGGGATCATTATAGTCAATAGGTGTTTTAGTATCATCTGCAAGATAGTCAGCAGCACCAGCAGCACCCCATTCTGCAAATGAGTCTTTGACTCCCTGCTCATAGTGCTCCTGTGCTGAGCCGGCACCTGCCCAGCCTCTTAGTGCTGCTTCAGCTAATAAAAAGTGAGTTTCGGCTGACATAAAGCAACGACGCATCCCATCAGAAGTGGTCGGATTAAAATCAGAACTGATGTTGGAAAAAGTAAGTCTGTCATCTTTGGCTACTAATAATGCTCCATTTCTGATTCCTTTGTATGGATAAGAAGGATGATCAGGGTATAAAGTATTGTCAGTAGCAGGATCGAAATATTTGGAAATTCTGCCATCTTCATAGCCTACGAGTACGGATTCCATAGTAGCACTCATACGTGTATCACCCCATCCAAAACTAATTCTGGCAGGGGGGAAAAATCCTGCATATAACTTTATTTTAAAATCGTCAGCAGCAGTTGTTATCAAACCACCTGCTGCAGCTATTGCTTTTTCACCCTGGACTTTAGCTAATGCTGGTTCCACTTTTGAAATACGCATGGCAAGTCTTAACCTCATACTATTGGCGAACTTAATCCAGCTTGGTATATCTCCACCATAACTGGCGTCAAATGCTGTCATACCTCCAAAATCTGAATTAGCTGTCAGAGTAGCAACAATTTCATCTAACTCTGCGAACCATGTATTGTATAATGTTTCTTCACTGTCGTACAAAATGGTGTTTTCCAAAGACCCGTAATTTGTATAAATAATAGGGCCATGATAGGCAGACAACCTTGATGCAGAAAGAATTCTAACCAATTTTGCCCAGGCTACAAATACTTCATTATTTTCAGCCTCCGCTATTTCTATTACCTTTCCACTAGGACCAAACACATTATTGTAACAACGATCCCAGTAAGTATTCCATCGAATGTAGTAGGTAGTGTTGTTTATACCGCTTGTAAAAGGTGTTGGTGTACCTAGTTGACGTGTCCAGGAATCGTGAGCCAGATTGTGCTCAATTTGATCTCCAAATATATTGCCAAGCATGGTTGGGAAAAATGCTCCAACGTGATTGTTATCCTGTCTTAACGATTCATCTGAAATCTGATAAGGATTCGTATTGGCTTCTTCAAAGTTATCAGTACAGCCATAAAATAGAAATGCTAGTACTGCTGTAGTATATATAAATATATTCTTTTTCATATCTCTCTAAATTAAAAGCTTATGTTGATGTTAAAACCAATAGTTCTGGTTGCTGGTACATTGAAATTGTCCAATGACTGGCTATTTCTATTGGTACTCATTGCCAACTCAGGATCGAATGGTGCGTCAATGTATAAGAACAGTAAATTCTGACCAACAATTGAGAAACTAACAGGTAAAGCAAGACTGGTCAGTTTCGTATTATAAGATAATGACATCTGCGTTAACCTAACATTTGTTCTGCTATACACATAAGGCTCCATGATACCATTTCTACCACCAATGGTGCGATAATAATCTTCTGGGACAATTTGAGTGACAGTAGCACCATCTTGAACCGCATTGATTGTAGTGAATCCCTGATCTCTGTCGTCTGCTGTTCTTTGTGATACTCCCGCCTCATCGAGCATAGCTTCTGTTTTACTAACCGCTTTTCCTCCAAATTTACCATTTACGATAAAGTTCAGTGAGAAATTTTTATAGTCCAGAGAGTTGGTCCAACCCAAACTCCATACCGGATTTAGATTTCCTCTGTAGTTTAAGTCAAAATCTTCTGTAGCTGTTTTGAGTGGCACACCATTTTCAAGCATTATTCTACCCTGGTCATCCCTAAGAAAGCTTAATGTATATATGTCCCCAATAGAACCACCTGCTTTAAATTTAGCTTCATAACCTTCAGAAGAACCTGTAGATATAAAATTATCTGGGTTGTCCGGGTTTGCCGAAACAACCGTATTCACATTCTTAGAAAAGTTAAGGGTAGTTTTCCACTTGAAATTAGTGGTGAAAATTGGTGTGGCATCTGCAATTATTTCAATCCCTTTATTGTTTATTTCTCCTATATTTATTACTCTGGTATTGTATGGAGACCCGGCAAGTGCTGCTACTTCTAAAAATTGATCTTTACTTGTGATATTGTAGTAAGTAAAGTCAAAACCTATTCTATCATCCAAAAACCGCCAGTTGGTTCCAAACTCTTTTGTCGTAATAATCTCTGGTTTCAACTCAGTACCTGGAGCAATAGTGCCGCGGTTAACCCCTCCTGAAGCACCATCAACGGTATTGGATGGTATTATATAGTTCCAGGGCAATTCAAGGCCTACTCTGTTTAATGATACTCTTACTTTAGCGAAACTAATTGGTTCGGGCATACTAAACATTTCACTTATGATACCAGTTAAACCAACCGCAGGGTAAAAATAATTCTCATTTCCTGTGCCAATTAAGGTAGATGCCCAGTCAGTTCTTCCTGAAAAATCAAAATACAACATGTCTTTGAAGCCGAAGGTTGTGTTTACAAACAAACCTTGTTTGATCACATTACTGGTCAATGTCGAGTTTACCGCTACTACTTGTGGAAGGTTTTGGAAATAAAATTCATTTGCATATAACAATCCATTTGTACCTGTATTCACACTTACTCCTTTACCATAAGTTGTCTTTTGATAACTTGTTCCGGCTATTACTCCCAGACTAAAATCTTCAAAATTATTATTGTATTTTAATATAGCATCTGTGTAAGTTAGTTGATCAGTGAATTTGCTGTAATTCCAGGCACCATTGGGATGAATGTTGGTAGTATTTCCCCCAGATGCATATTGAGTCTCATTTAGCTTATCTGCAAAATCAATATTGCCTCTTACAGATAAACTGACTTTGTCAGAAATTTCGTAATCTAAGTTAAGGCTGCTGATCACACGTTTGGTTTGATTCACACTTGGCTGTCCCTCAAGTATAAACCACGGATTGGACTGATGGTGGTCAACAACAAACCAGTTCATAACTTCTACATTTCTATCTGGGTCAAGTATGGTTGGATTGTCCTTATAAATTTTGTAATCCCTTTCCCTTGGAAATCTGTAAAGACCAGTCAAAGCATTCAAATAATATCCGGCTGCCGGACGGTTTTCTGCTTTTTCCTGAGACAGCATAACACTCGAACTTACTTTCAACTTGTCATTCAACAACTTGGTTGACTGCTTAAAAGTAAGGTTGTTTCTGTCATAGGTGTTATTTTGCATAATACCTTTTGCATCCACATTCGCATAAGAAAAATATGTCTGAGTCTTGTCAGTACCACCACTAATAGAAACAGAATTGATTCTATTGGTCCCGGTTCTGAAAAAATCATCTACATAATTGTCAGCGTAGTTACCCGGATTGGTGTCCCAGCTTTCTTTGATTCCTCCTACAGCTCCATACTTGTATTGTAAGTCTGGCTTTAATAATACACTTTCAAATGTGAAACCGGAACTAAACTGTACTTTGGCTGCTCCGCTTTTACCTTTTTTTGTTGTGATTATGACAACACCATTGGCTCCCTGGCTTCCATAAAGTGCAGCAGCATTAGATCCTTTAAGGACACTTATACTTTCGATATCATCAGGGTTTATTTGAGACATTCCGTCTCCACCATCAACTCCACCCCACATGCCAGGCTGGCCACCTCTGTTATTGGCCATTGGAATACCGTCTATAACAAATAAGGGCTGGCTATCACCAGTTAAGGATTTATCGCCTCTCAAAAGCACTCTTGTTGATCCTCCTGGTCCGCCGGAACTTTTCTTGATTTCCACACCAGCAGTTCTACCGGAAAGGCTATTCAAGAAATTAATATCTCTCGCTTTGGTTATCTCATCGCCATCAACAGTTTGTTGAGCATAAGTCAAGGTACTTGCTTCTCTTTCTATACCAAGAGCAGTTACCACCAATTCATCCAATTGTTGAGCATCTAATTCCATGCTTATGTTGATAGATGTTTGACTTCCAACTGTTACTTCCTGTGCGATATATCCAACATAACTGAATACTAAGACAGCAGAACCATCTGGTACTGAAATTTTAAAATTACCTTCAATGTCAGTCAATGCACCTTGAGCAAGTCCTTTTACAGTAATATTGACACCCGGTAGCCCCTGAGAGTTTTCATCAAGAACTTTTCCTGAAATACTAATGTCTGCTTTTTCTTCCGTGACGGGTTTTTGTTTACGACTTTCTTTTTTCGTTACTGAAATGGTATTGTTGATCATTCTGAACTTAAGACCTGTATCTTTAGAGATATTCTTCAGAATCTTGTTCAACCCTTCTTTCTTGTAGTCAAAAGAAAGCTTTTCATTTTTGGAAATTATTTGTTTGTTGTACCCAAAGATGAACTCTGTTTTCTCTTCCAACTTTTCGAAAATTTCTTCCAAAGTGGCTCTCTCTACATTGATAGTTACTTTAATGTTTTCGAGTCTCTGACTGTTGGAGTTCTCAGCTAGGAGCAGCTGCATTGCTATTACCTGCACCAAAAACATATAAAATGCTCGTTTTGATGTCAAAATCAATAGTTTTAGTAGTTTTAAATACATAAATTTGTAATGATTGTGTGAAACAATTATTTATAAGTAGGATCCGGGTCTGGTGCGAACAGATTCGGGTCTTTTTTTGCATATACGAGAGGTATATCCAATTTCGTATGTCACATAGGTTGGGTAATTCTAAGATGTGTTGTGCATAATGATTTTGGTTTAGTTTTTACATATACCTCCAGAAATTACCACTTCCTTGCTGTTTACAAACCGGAAGTCGATACCCTGGATAAATTTTAAACTTTTCAAAATGTTCTCAAGGCTTTCGTTTTTATAGCTACTACGAAGAATGAGGCATTCTTTTAGATTTGATTTATCAAAAGTGATAGTTACATCGTACCATCTTTCCAGAATGTCGGCAGCTTCCCTCATTGATACATGATCGAACAGAATGGTATTGTCTTTCCATGAGATAACTTTATCTAACTCGACGTTTGTTTTGGTTAGTTCATTTGAAACAAGATCAATGTAACCTTGTTCTTTGGGAAGCAATAGAATGCTTTCTTTAGCTAATTTTTCATACTGATTGACACTCACCTTTACTTTGCCAGTCACAACTGTAACGGAAGATTTTTTCTTTTCAAACGCCTGAATGTTGAATGAGGTACCTAATACTTCGGTGGTTAATTTTTTAGTCTTGACGATGAAAGGTTTTTTAG
Organism: Reichenbachiella sp. MALMAid0571; assembly: GCF_040151475.1. Lineage (NCBI taxonomy): Bacteria > Pseudomonadati > Bacteroidota > Cytophagia > Cytophagales > Reichenbachiellaceae > Reichenbachiella > Reichenbachiella sp. MALMAid0571. The sequence continues at coordinate 11,940 of NZ_JBDKWG010000139.1, forward strand.
GGTTTTTAGTTACTTCAAAAAATGCCTCTCCAATCAGTTCTACTTCTCTGGTATCATTTGCAAATTTTTCAGGGAATATCAGTGTGCTTTCTGAATTCAATCGAACCTTTGTTCCATCAGCCAGTACTATGGAATACTTTTGTCCTTTTTCTGCTTTTCTTATGACTGTTGATACTTTTGATTTTTCCAGAACATCCTGATCACTGCTGTACATCAAAATGCTAAGTACCAGTAGTATGGATAAGGATGCCGCAACAAGAAGAGAAGAAGTTGTGATTAGTTTCCTGCTTGTTGACTTGTTGGCTTTTGGTTTAAGTTTTTGTTCTAATTTTTCAAAAATTCGGTTTTCAACCTCACTGTGACGACCATGAATAGATTCATTCCATTCATTATTTTTTTGAAATGAATTCAAAAAATCTTCTACAATGCGCACCTCCTCAGTCGTGCACATATTGTTTTGGTATTTGTCAAAGAGTTTAATTAATTCAGACTCATTCATTATTTACTAATTATCAATGTACAATAGATAGTACCTCAACTCAGCAGGAGGTACCATTGATATTCTATTTATTTTATAAAAAATAACTAAAAGAATGAATGACAGATTGGAAATAGAAAAACGACGCTTAGGGTTGTTTAACTCTTTACTAAAAAAACAGTGCAAAACACAAGATTGAGATGCTGTCAAAAGAATCTCTTAAATGCCTGAGTGCTTTGGATACCTGATTTTTTACTGTTTGGTTGGTAATGTTAAATTTCTTGGAGATTTCCTGATGGGATAGGTTTTCGTACCTGCTGGCATAAAAAATTTCCCTACATCGGTCTGGTAGTTGAGAGAGTAAATTGTGAAGAGAGTGTTCAAGTTCCTTGAAATTCAGGGATTCTTCGGTGTTGTTTACAAATTTGATGACATTTATTCTGTCTATGTGTTTTTTAGCAATTTTTCCGTTTCTAAACACATTGAAAATTTTAAATTTTACCGATTGGTAGAGGTAGTGAGATAAGTTGGAAATTAGGACTTTATCTTTTTTTGCCCAGAAATCGACAAAAACATCCTGAATTACATCTTCGCAAATTTGTTTGTCATCTAAAAGATTATGAGCGTATATATACAGCTTGTCCCAGTACCTCTTATATACTTCCAAAAACGCTTCTTCACCGTTTTGGAGAAGCCTCATCAACTCTATATCAGTTAGTGTATTATAGTTTGAAGGGCTTTCTGATGTATTTGTCTTTTTGGGAATCAAGTTTTGGGTAAATGATTGTCAGAAAGGCAATGTATGAAATTTAGAGCATAAATGTAAATTATGGCTGTTTAGTTTTCTGGCCTGGCCCGGGATGTATTATATATGTCTTGGTTTAAACACTTTTAAGTAAGTATGTTTTACCCAAAACATTTTTGATAACCCTTTGTCTTTAAAATGGAGTACTTTGATTTATGTTTTTGCAATGAAAATCATTTTGGATCGTACCTCCAGACTTTATCGTGCATTGTAAAGAGGCTGTATTTGATGCCATCGAATACCAAAATAGGGCTGGAATGGTCTCCTTCTACGATTGGATTTTGTGGGTATTTTGTCCAGTGAATCAAATCTGTTGACATGGCTACATTAGAAGTCCAAAGTGCTTCAACTCCCGGTTTCATCCAGTCAGGGTTTGACGAACCATGATAAAACATGTAATATTTCCCCTGATATTTAATAATTTGATTGGTGGCTACAGCACCGGCATCATATTCCTTTGGCCCTTTTTCCAGTACAGCTTCATCCTGCATATTAGTCCAGTTTTTAAAATCTGTAGAAGTTGCCAGCCATATAGCTTCGTCATCACGTTCGTAATAAAGATATATTTTCCCATTTTCTATCCACATGGTAGGTGTACCATAAGGTCCTTCGCTTATAGGCTCTCCATTTACTTTAAAAATAGAAATATCTCCTTTTGAATCCCAATTGATGCCATCAGTAGAAGTGAGCAGGTGCGTAATGTCTCCTTTTCCTTCAGCGAGCATATAATACAAGTTATTGTATTTTATCACATGCATGTCTTCCACCCATATATCTTTTAATATAGGTTTTTCTGAAAAGCGTTCCCAGTTGATACCGTCTTTAGAAGTAGCATAGCCCAGATATTTCACCTCGGAGATTCCTTCATTATATCCTGAATACCACATTTTGTACAACCCGTCTTCATAGAGGATATAGCCTCTTTCTCTTATCTGCTTGTCCCAGGTTTCGGTTCCCGTTCCTTGAAAAATGGGATTGGATACAATGGGAGAGAATTGTACCATAGCCTCCGGAAAATCTTCGCTTAGATTGCTTTTTTCGGATTTAGTAGTTTTTGTATTACAGCTAAATCCTACCATTATTAATAAAAATAGGCTAAAAAGAGAAGTAGTTTTAATCTTAATATTCATATGTTAATTCTTTTAACTTGTTCAATTGTGTCAGGAGTGTTTTATAAAAATCTGTCTTCTTAGTTATTTGAAATGAAAAAACTAAGGATAGAATTCCATTATCGTGTTAGTAAGGAAATAAGATGCTTTAAAAGATAAAACGAAAGTAAAAATAAAATTAAAACTATGCAAAAAGTTTCGAATACTTATTATTAATTTGCAAGAATAGAAAGTATGAGTATCTGTTTACATTATTTAATTAGAGCCTGTCTATAAAGTACGATCCACACTTTACTAAGCTTTTAAAGATTGGTAAAGCTGTTAAAACAGTAAGCTTTAAGAATCCTGAAAGGCTTCTCAAAGCACATTATAGACAGCTCTAATTAGTCCTAAACTATCTTGTAAACAGGGTAAACCAGAAAAGGATTAACCTAATTTTAAAATATTATGAGTAACGAAAACCAGAGATTGCTTTCCCTTGACTTTTTTAGAGGGGCTACCATGTTTTTATTGATAGGAGAATTTTCGCATCTCTTTAATTATATGCGTGACCCTTCTCTTGAAGGTACGCTTATTTATGCTTTAGGCCATCAACTTGATCATGTAGAATGGCATGGATTGGCTTTTTGGGATTTAATTCAACCATTTTTCACCTTTATAGTGGGGGTGGCCATGCCATTGTCCTTTGCAAAGCGGATGCAAAAAGGAGATTCCTACAATGATATTTTCAAACATACATTGAGAAGAGCATTTCTCTTGCTGTTTTTCGGATGGGCACTGTACTGCATTGAGCCAGGAGAAATTGTTTTTCACCTGAATAATGTCTTGGCACAATTGTCTGTTTCTATTTTGATTGCCTTTTTGATAATGCAAAGACCAGCCTGGATACAAATTGTTGTTTCATTTTTGTTAATAGCCATTTCAGAATTGCTGTATCGTAATTTCTGGGTAGATGGATTTAATGAAGCTTTTGTTCCGGATAAAAATTTTGGTTCCTGGGTTGAAATACAAATTTTAGGTAAGCTTTCCGGTGGGCATTGGGTACCATTTAATGCCATTCCTACTACTGCTCATACCATCTGGGGAGTTTTGGCTGGCAAGTTGCTGATGTCTGATAAGTCGGAGCAATCCAAGTTGAAGGTATTAATAATTGCCGGAGCAATAGGAGTAGTTGTGGGTTACGGAATGGACTATTTTACTCCTATAATAAAAAGAATTGCAACCAGTTCGTTTGTAATTGTGAGTGGAGGATGGGCTTTGCTTGTATTGGCATTGTCTTATTATCTGATAGATGTGTTGAAATATAACAAGGGAGTAATATTTTTTGCTATTGTGGGCATGAATCCGTTGTTTATCTATTTGTTTGCTCATGTTGGTGGAGCGGAGATGCTTCGAGAAGTTGTGTACCCGTTTACTATGGGGATATTCTCTTTTACCGGAGACATTATGGCAAATGCGATTACCAGTATTGTTACATGGTTTGGGCTCTGGTATATTTGTTATTTCATGTACAAGAAAAAAATATTCATTAATATTTAACTGTACAGTTGAAGTTGGAGCGGATTTTGAAATTTAAAGGATGTAGATTTTCCTATGTAATTGGGGAAATCTACTTTTTATAGATGATAGATCAGATTAGAGAATTATCGAATAAATACTGGAGGCCTTCTGTAGATATAAGGAGGTATCTGCACATGCATCCGGAACTTTCCTTTAATGAAAAGGAAACCTCGCAGTATATTGAAAGTAAACTGAGAAAGCTCCCTTTGGATAGCCTGTCCAGAATTGATCAAAACGGTTTACTCGGTACAATTCACGGAAGAGATTCAGGTAAGACTATCTTACTAAGGGCTGATATTGATGCCCTTCCAATATTGGAGGAAAACCAACATGATTTCGTGTCTAAAAATTCTGGTGTGATGCACGCCTGTGGCCATGATGCACACACTTCGATGTTGATTAGTGCAGGTAAAATTCTGTGTGATTTGAAGGAAAGTTGGAATGGAACAGTCAAGATATTGTTTCAGCCTGCCGAAGAAAAAATCCCAGGAGGAGCACCATTGATGATAAAAGGCGGGGTGCTGGAAAATCCTAAACCATTAAGTGTGGTAGGTCAGCACGTAAAGCCTGAATTGGAGGCAGGAAAAGTGGGGGTGAGGCCTGGGAAATTTATGGCTTCTTCAGATGAAATATACATTAAGTTTATAGGAAAAGGAGGGCATGGAGCTATGCCGGAATATTGCATAGATCCGGTGCTTATAGCAGGTCATTTTCTTGTAGCTGCCCAGCAAATTGTTAGCCGAAATGCCAATCCCAAAATACCAACAGTTTTATCCTTTGGAAAAATTGTAGGAAACGGTGCGACCAATGTAATTCCTGACAGTGTAATTTTAGAAGGTACTTTGAGAACTCTGGATGAAGACTGGAGGAAAGAAGCCTTGCTGAAAGTCAAAACACTCGCAATTGGTCTTGCGGAAAGCATGGGAGGAAAATGTGAAGTTGATATTGCTCATGGTTATCCATTTTTACTCAACAATGAAGCTTTGGCATTGAATCTTAAAAAAGGAATGCAGGAATACATGTCTCCTGAAAATGTAGTGAATGAAGATATCTGGATGGCGGCAGAAGATTTTGCTTATTACTCTCACGAGCTACCGTCGTGCTTTTATCTGTTGGGAGTTGGAAATAAAAAGAAAAACATTACTTCAGGGTTGCATACTCCAACTTTTGATATTGATGAGAAAGCTATGGAGGTTGGTGCCGGATTAATGTCCTTTCTTGCTATCAGAGAATTACAATAGATTATTCAGTCTTAAAACCTAACTCATAAAGTTGTTTCTTCACTCCCGGGTAGAGTCGCATGGCATTTTTGTAATAAATTTTTTCAAGCACATCTTTTGGGAGTTCTAAGCCAACTATGTCAGGTCCTCCGAAAAAGCCGCCTTTAACTGTTCCTTTTGTTTCTAAAATCTGAAAAGCTTTAAGGTATTGCTCAATTCGCTCATTCGTCGTGTCTTCGTTTTCCCAGGCTCCTATATCCGTTGCAAATACAATGCGATCTGCCCATTCTATCATGAAAGATCGTAAGTTGTCTCTGTTTACCAGATGATAATATTGAAAGGTGGCAGCTAAATCAACATGTAAATTAGGGAATGTGTGTAGCATATTTCTGAGATAATCTATTTGAGCATCCTGACACATCAGCCAATTGCCATGTGCGGCTACTACTGTTAAGTTGGGATGTTTTTCCAATACATTTCTCCAGGCTGTTATCTCTTTCCAATATTCTATAGGGTCGGCAAGCCAGGCGGTGCGCTCTCCCCACGGGCCGTTAGGATCAGCAATGTGCACTGATGCTCCAATCATTCCAATCCTTTCCATTTCAGCAAAGGTAGGTTCGTGAGCAGGGTTGTCTATATAGGGAAAGCCATCTTCCTTGTTTTTTAGTTTTCTATACCAGGGGCCAGACCATATTTTATAACCAACAAAGCCTTGTTTCATTAGACCTTCAAGATTTTCTGGTGCGTGTTGTAAACCGTCATGTGCCGAATAATCAGAAATACCACATAATATGCGCCCTTTGCTCAAGGTGAGGATTTCTTCAGGATTCTCAATTGGATCATTGCCTTTTCCCAGATTGATCCATACGGCCATATCAATGCCATTTTTATCTAATATTTTTTTTCTCAGGTCAAGGTAATTGGAAATAGCTTTTGGATCACTTCCTATGTGAGTATGTACATCTATTCTTGGAATGTCAGGATAGGCCGTCTTTAGCTGGGAGTACAGATTTGTTGATAATACGAGGGTAATGGAAAAAATAATTGAGATGGTTGCTTTCTTAGATTCTTTTGCCATGACTATTGGTTTGCGTTCTATCTTGTTTCGTAAAAATAAGTAAACGAAAGATAAATTATATTATTTATAGTTTATTTGTTGTATTTATTTACGAATAATGTATTTTTATGTATAAAAATATTGCAAAACATGTTTATTTGCAATGCTATTTGCTATGTTTGCTTGCGCCTTTGGAGTAATGGTGTGTAAAATCTTTCAAAAGGTAACATTCTGAAAATTATTTTTTCGGAATGTTACTTTAAACAAGGAGACCGTAATCACGAATCTGTTATTTGATAAAGTATAGTTTGTGTCTCTTTTGAAAGTTTGAAGGAGTAGTTGGATATATAACATTAATAAAATATGTCAATAGAAAAATCAGGATCATACCTGAAAAAAATAGGTCCAGGCATTATCACTGCAGCTTTGATCTTTGGCCCGGGAAGCCTGACCATCAATACCAAGCTTGGAGCCAGTTATGGTTTTTCCCTGATTTGGGTGATTGTGTTGGCAATGGTGTTTATGACAGCTTTTACAGCTATGACTACTAAGATAGGATTGTCTGGTTCTGTTTCTTTAATAGAAAAAATAAAGAATGAATTAGGGAAGCCTTTAGCATATATAGTTGGAATTGGAGTGTTTTTGGTTACGGCTTCATTTCAGGCTGGTAATACTATTGGAGCCAGTGTAGCATTTTCTGAACTATTCAATTCTTCTGTCATTTTCTGGATAGCATTGTTTACCTCATTGGCTATTTCTTTGCTTTTCTTCAAATCGTTTTATAAGATTCTGGAAAAACTCATGATTGGCTTGGTAATGTTGATGCTTACCTCATTTTTACTAACGATTATAATGGCAAAACCGGATTTAATTGCCATCATGAGAGGGTTAATTCCTAATATACCCAGTGGATCAGAATACCTGATTATTACACTTACCGCATCCAGTTTTTCGATAGTTGGTGCGTTTTACCAGTCATATCTGGTGCGTGAAAAGGGCTGTGCTCCGGAAGATTTACAGGACTCATTAAGTGAAAGCAGAACCGGAATAATTATTCTGGGACTATTATCTACAATGGTAATGCTTTGTGCCGGGGCAGTTTTGAAAAACAACAACATAGAGGTGAAAAATGCAGCAGATTTGGGAATGGCTTTGGAGCCTTTGTTTGGATCTTTTACCTCCAAAGCTTTTATGATTGGCTTTTTTGCAGCATCCTTTTCATCCATGGTCGGCAATGCAACTATCGGAGGAGTGATTCTCGCAGATACATTCTTTTCTGAAAGTCAATTGAGCAACATCAGAGTGAGAATGATGATTGTGTTGGTAATTGTTATAGGAGCAATAGTGGCCTTTATTTTTGGTTCTCTTCCTCTCCAACTGATCATTTTTGCTCAAGGCATTACCGTCATGATTGTACCGGTTTCAGCTGGTGTCATTCTGTTTTTTGCCAACTCTAAAAAAATGTCAACAGAGCTGCAAAATACCAGATACTTAAACGTGATGGGCTATTTGGGAATAGCTGTTTTGCTGATTATGTCCATGTATAGTGTGAAATACCTGTTTTTTTAATGAATATGAAGAAGATAAATAATGTAGAGGAATTGGAAGATCAATTGGCACATCCCACGCCGGAATTGATAAATGATCTGGTTAAAATTGATGGAGATATCATGATATTGGGGTTGGGAGGGAAAATGGGACCTAGTCTTGCTAAACTGGCTGTAAATGCCATTCGTGAAGGTGGATTGAAGAAAAAAGTAATAGGTGCTTCAAGGTTTTCGAATAAAAAGCTAAGAGACGAATTAGAGGGAAATGGTATTGAAACCATAGCCGGAGATTTGTTGGACGAAGATTTTTTGAAAAGCCTGCCGGAATGCAAGAATGTTATTTATATGGCTGGTAACAAATTTGGAACAGCTGGCAATGAACATTTTACCTGGGCTATGAATGCTTATTTACCCGGGCGGGTAGCGGAGAAATATAAGAACTCCAGAATAGTGGTTTTTTCAAGTGGAAACATATACCCATTCATGCCAACTGATAGTAAGGGTGCCAATGAGAGTGTAAAGCCTGATCCGATTGGTGAGTATGCTCAGTCTTGTCTTGGCAGGGAGCGGATTTTTGAACATTTCTCTATCAAAAATCAAACTCCGATGCTGATTTATCGCCTAAACTACGCAGTGGATTTACGTTATGGGGTATTGTTTGAAGTGGCCAAGTCAGTATTTAATGAGAAACCTATTGACATCACTACAGGTTATGCCAATGTAATTTGGCAAGGGGATGCCAATAGCTTTGCAATCAGTTCATTATTGCACTGCTCTACTCCTGCAAAACTGCTCAACATAACCGGCCCTGAGGTTATTTCTATAGAGTGGCTTGCAAAAAGGTTTGGAGAACTTATGGGCAAGCCTGTACGGTTTACAGGAGAATCAGAACCAACTACTCTGCTCAACGACGCTTCGCATTCTTTCGAACTTTTTGGCAAACCAAAAGTGGCATTGGATAAGGTTATAGAATGGACGGCAGATTGGGTGATGTCCGGTGGAGAAGACCTTGGAAAACCCACTCATTTTCAAGAACGAAAAGGAAACTTTTAAACTATGAAATTATCAGAAGAAATTAAGGAGTTGTTATTTGAAGGGACAGTTATTCCGGCTCATCCGCTTGCCCTTGATGCCAACAGGCAGTTGGATGAATTTCACCAGCGTTTGCTGACCAGATATTATGCTGCTTCCGGTGCTGGGGGTATTGCTGTGGGTGTTCATACTACTCAATTTGAAATCAGGGACCCGGAAATCAATTTGTACGAAAAGGTGTTATCGTTGGCAGTATCAGAGGTGGAATCTATCGGGCTAGATCGCCCTTTCATTAAAGTTGCGGGTGTAAGTGGTTCTACTGAACAGGCTGTAAATGAAGCTAAAATAGCCAGGAAATTAGGCTATGACATAGTATTGGTAAGTATCAATGGGTTGAAAGACTGGTCTGAAGAAGATCTCTTGGACAGAGCCAGACAGATAGGAGAACACATGCCTCTTTTTGGATTTTATCTACAAACTTCTGTAGGTGGTAAAGTTCTTACCGAGAATTTTTGGAAAGAATTTGCGGAAATACCAAATGTGTATGCCATAAAGATCGCGCCGTTTAATCGTTATCAGTCCATCGAAGTGGTCAGGGCAGTTTGTAATTCCTCCCGATGCAACGATATAGCTATTTATACCGGAAATGATGACAATATCCTGAATGACCTGTTAACAACCTATCGTATAAATACTGAAAGAGGTATAGTAGATAAAGACATAGTAGGTGGCTTGTTGGGACACTGGGCAGTTTGGACCGAAAAAGCAGTTAAATTGCTGAATCACGTTAAAAAAGTGAAGCTTTCCGGAGGTCAAATGAATAGAGATTTACTCACTAAAAACATAGAAGTGACAGATTCTAATGCTGCATTTTTCGATACTAAAAACAATTTCAAAGGATGTATTGCAGGTATTCACGAAGTATTGCGCAGACAAGGATTGCTCAAAGGAATTTGGTGTCTTGATCCAAATGAAACGCTTTCAGTTGGGCAAGCAGAAGAAATTGACCGGGTTTATAAGGATTATCCTGAACTCAACGATGATGCGTTTGTCAAAGATCATTTAGAGGAATGGTCTCAGAAAATAAAGGCATCAACTTTATCTGTGAATTGAAATAACAAATGGAACGCATGAGAAATTTGATTTCTATTTTCAGTATTTGCATGGCAGTTTCCTGTTCCGCTTTTTGTCAGTCTTTTGACAATTATTCAGAAGTAATCCAAATGGGAGATAAAGGAGAATCCTTTAAGATGGTGGCTATTCCCGGTGGACAATTTAAAATGGGAAGCCCTGAAAAAGAAAGCAATAGAAAAGCTGATGAGGGGCCTGTTCATACCGTTCGAATTGATAGTTTATGGGTTGGGGAATTCGAGATGACTTGGGAGTTGTTTGAACTGTACTTGAATAAAAATATTGATAAACAACAAACAAATTTGTCAGACGCAGTACAATTAAAGGTGGACGCTATTTCACGTCCAAGTCCGCCATTTGAAGATCCCAGTTTAGGGATGGGCAAGCAAGGTTTTCCAGTTGTAAATATATCCCCTTATGCAGCTTTAACTTTTTGCAAGTGGTTGTCAACTGTGACAGGGCATTTGTACAGATTACCCACCGAAGCAGAGTGGGAATATGCATGCAGGGCAGGGAGCAAGACGGCTTTTCATTTTGGAGAAGACCTTTCACAATTGGATGAATACGCTGTTTATTTTGATAATAGCAACGGCCAATATGCCAAAGTGGGTACTAAAAAAGCCAATGCCTGGGGATTGTACGACATGCATGGTAATGTATCTGAATGGACACTGGATTTGTACGATGATCAGTTTTACTCAAAATTTGAGGGACAGGAAGCTGATAACCCATGGAATACACCTTATGTACTTCACCCAAGAGTTTACCGGGGGGGATCGTGGGATGATGATCCGGAGGATTTACGGAGTGCTGCCAGAATGAAGTCGGGGCTTAATTTACAACGAGGAGATCCACAAGTACCGAAAAGCTTTTGGTGGTACACCAATTCTGAGTTTATCGGATTCAGGGTAGTGCGATCTTATAAAGAATTAACACAAGTAGAAATAAGAAAGTTTTGGGCAAAAGTCCTGGACGAATAAAGTAATAATAAACATCCTTTTATTATGAGAATGAGTAAAGACGTAAATCAAGGAAGAAGAAAATTTGTCAAAACAAGTGCCGCAGTAGCTGCAGGAGGTACTATCCTCAGTAGTTTTCCAATTACTTCATTTGGAGTTGGAACCCAAAGTGAACTACGGGTAGGTTTAGTCGGCTGTGGTGGTAGAGGTACAGGAGCAGCCAGTGAGGCATTAAAAACCTCTAAATCGGTAAAACTTGTGGCACTTGGGGAAACGTTTGAAGACCGATTGAGTGGAGCTTACTCACAATTGAAATCTACTTTTGGAAATCAGGTAGAAGTTCCTGATTCAAATAAATTTATCGGTTTTGATGCCTATCAAAAAGTAATTGAAAAATGTGATGTAGTGATTTTGGCCACACCACCTCCATTTCGCCCACAGCATTTTGAAGCCGCTGTAAAAGCAGATAAACATGTATTTATTGAAAAACCTTTATTTGTGGATATTCCCGGTTATCACAAAGTAATGGAAACCAATGAACTGGCCAAACAAAAGAAATTGAATGTAGCTGTGGGTTTGCAGTTGCGGTTTGAGACTGGCTACCAACAGATGGTTGAAAAAATCAACAATGGAGCTATTGGCGACATTACGTCGCTGAATGTGTATTACAATGTCGGTGCACCTAAAATTCATCCCAGACAACCGGGACAAACGGAGATGAACTATCAGGTGAGAAACTGGAGGTATTTTACCTGGTTGTGGGGCGGACAGCTTGCAGGGCAGGCTATTCATCAAATTGATGTGATTAACTGGCTGATGAATGATTATCCGGTGACTGTAAATGGTTTGGGAGGGCGGCAGGTTTTTAGTGGACCTAATCAGGGAAATACGTATGACCACCACTATGCTGAATTTGAATATGCCAATAAGATAAAATTGCATGTGCAGTGTAGGAATATAGACAACAACTGGAATAAAAATGGTTTTCACATACAGGGAACTACAGGTTATGCAGATGACAAGTCTCGTATTTACGATCCTTCCGGTACTATTGTGTGGAGGTACCGTGACAGAGATGAAACTATTGGTTCTTCTCAAAGGTGTCAATCCAATTTCATCAATTCCGTGTTGGAAAATAAACCACTCAATCAGGTGGAATACGGAGCTAAATCTACCTTGGCTACTATTATGGGTAGGATGGCGATACATTCCGGTCAGGTCATTACCATTGATCAGGCATTGGCTTCTACAAAGAGTATTTTACCAAAAGAGTTTCACTGGGATGCAGAAATGCCGGATATGCCGGGTGCAGATGGAAACTACGAAATTCCAATGCCGGGCAAAACAGAAGTATTGTAAAATGGGGTTGAATTAAAATTTTATGGTTTTGAAATTTAGAACAATGATGAGGGCAATTTCTTTTTTTCTGGTGCTGATACTGCTCTGTTTTATTTCTTTTGCTCAGGAGAAATATGTCGTGTCTGCTAAAAGCAATATAAAAGTGACAGGTACTTCTACTTTACACGATTGGGAAGTGCTATCCAATGAAATTTCCGGTAGTTTACTTTTTGAATTGAAAGATAAGGGTAAAAAGAACCAACCATTGAAAGGAAGTATAGCCAGTGCTGAGTTGAGTTTAAAGGTGGAAAGCCTGAAGAGTGAGCGTGGAGAAACTATGAATGGCAAGATGCACAGGGCATTGCTGTATGATGAGTTTCCTCAGATCAAATTTTCACTGACAGAAGCCATTCCGGTAAATGAGGCCAGCACAATTGCCAAGGGAGTTTTGGCCATAGCAGGAACGGAAAAAAGTGTACAGATTGGAGTGGATTTGGATGTTTCAGAAGATACTATTTTGATTCAGGGTTCGAAAAACTTTAAATTGAGTGATTTTGAAATCGATCCTCCTTCTGCCATGTTTGGACAGATAGAAACAGGAAATGATATCGTGATTTCTTTCGACCTGAAATACACCAAAGAATAAGTGCAATATTATTACAATAAGAGAATAACTATTAACAATTGGAGAAAAATGGAATCGTATCGTCTTAAGTATAGGTCTTTGAAAATAAAGTTATTTACGGTATTGCTTTGTATTTCTTCACAAATACTGATGGCTCAAACTGTAACCATTAGAGAAGAAAAAATAACCATACCCACCTATCCTTTTGATAACCCTAATCCGGTTCCTTTATTGGTTTCCAAACCAGCAGTATATCCCTATCATAAATTTGACGGGTATAGTCATAAAAGCGAATTGAAAGATTGGAAAGTCATTACGCTTGAGAATGATTACATCAAAGTGATGGTATTGCCTGAGGCAGGAGGTAAGGTTTGGGGCGCAATTGATAAAAGCACAGGAGCGGATTTTATTTACAAAAATGAAGTAATGAAGTTTCGCAATATCGCCTTGCGTGGGCCATGGACTTCAGGTGGAATTGAATTCAACTTTGGCTATATCGGGCATACACCGTCAACTGCCACTCCTGTGGACTATTTGACGAAAAAAAATGAAGATGGTAGTGTGAGCTGTTTTGTTGGCGGTATCGACCTGCCCTCCAGAACACAGTGGAGGGTCGAAATCAAGCTTTCGGGAGATAAGTCATATTTCGAAACCAATGTATTGTATTTCAATCCCACGAATACCACAAAATCATATTACAACTGGATGACTGGTGCGGCGCATGCCAGAGATGGATTTGAAATGATTTATCCCGGTAATCAGGCTTTAACTCATTCAGGAATGCCGGTTTCCTGGCCTGTAAATGCAGAAGGCATTGAACAAAACTTTTATGAAAACAATAATTTTGGCAGTCATGTTTCTCAGCATGTGGTAGGTGCCTACGAAGATTTTTTTGGAGGATACTATCATGATGAACAACGAGGGTTTGGCCATATTGCACCTTACGAGCAAATGCCGGGACAGAAAGTCTGGTTGTGGGCATTGTCCAGATCAGGTGGTATTTGGGAGGATTTGCTGACAGATACTGATGGTCAATACATGGAATTTCAGGCAGGGAGAATGTTGAATCAGTTTTCACCCGGTAGTCTGGATAATCCTATTACCAAAGCGGAGTTTCAACCGTACAGGTATGACACCTGGAATGAGATTTGGTTTCCGTACAACAAGATCGGAGGAATGGTGGATGCATCAGATATGGGAGTGCTAAATGTTAAGAACAACAACGGAAAGCTTAAGATAGGGCTGAATGCATTGTCCTTTGGTAAAGCCACCATTAAGGTGTTGCAAAAGGGAAAAGAGGTTTATTCAAAAACGCAAGACTTTTCACCCAATCAGGTCTTTATGGATGAATTGTCCATAGCACAAGAAGAAGGTTTTGAAGTAGTTGTTGAGGGGCTTGATTTGGCTTATAGTAGTACACCAAAAGAAAACCTGAAACGTGAATTTAATTCTCCTCCAAAAAAGGAAGAGACTGCTGGATTACTCTTTCATGAAGGTTTGGAATTAAAAAGATCAAGAAAATTCACTAAAGCCATTGAAGTACTAACAAAGGCGGTGGAATTGGATCCGTATCACATTGATGCGTTGAATGCCCTTGCAGAGATTTACTACAACAAGGGTATGAATGAGCTGAGTTTACAATTCGCAGGCCAAACATTGACATTGGATACTTACGATCCTGCTGCGAATTTCATCGTTGGGAATGTTTACAAATCGATGTATGATTATACCAATGCATTGGAGTTTTACGGTTGGGCTGCCCGATCTATGGAGTTTAGAGCTGCTGCTTATATGGAGATGGGAGGCATTTATTTAATAGCAAAGAAATACAAGAAAGCACAGGAGTATCTTCAAAAGTCTTTGAACTATAATGGAACCAACTTAATTGCCATGCATTTGTTGGCTGTTGTCAATAGAAAATTGGTAAGGAATGATGAGGCACAAAAACTGCTTTCAAAAATATTGGACATTGATCCCCTCAACCACTTGGCTGGCTATGAATTTGGCTTGTTGGATGCGAGTAAAAAAAGCAGCTTTAGTGAATCAATTAGGACTGAATTGGCTTATCAGGCTTATTTGGAAATGGCAATGCATTACTACAATTATGGATTGAATGATGAAGCGTATGACATATTGGAGATTTCACCAGACCATCCAATGATTTTGGGTTGGAAAGCCTTTTTGCAGCAATCTAAAATCTCAGAAAGCAAAAAGAATCTTGATGCAATGACGGCTGCTTCTCCGGAATTTGTTTTCCCTTACAGAACTGAGTCTATTGAGATGTTGAAATGGGTCAATACTCAAACAAATAGTTGGAAGGCAAAATATTATTTGGGACTCAATTATTGGGCAAAAGATAGGGTAGAGGAGGCATCAGTTTTGATTGAAGCTTGTGAAGATAAGTCCGATTATGCACCATTCTACACTTCAAGAGCATATTTGCTAAACTCAACGAAAACAACAGACCAGCTTGCTGACTTGGAAAAAGCAAGGGCGCTTGATAATGAAGATTGGAGGAATTGGGACAATATCATAGATTATCGACTGAAAAACAACGAAGATCAGTTTGCATTGAAACTGGCTCTTCAGGCGGTAAAGAAATTCAAAGGAAACTATGAGTTGGGGCTAAAGCTTTCTACAGCTTATGTGAATACAGGTCAATATAAAAAGTGTATTGATTACCTCAAAACGCTCAATGTACTTCCTTTTGAAGGAGCAGGAATTGGAAGAGAAATCTACGAACAGGCACATCTTTTATATGCCATCGAGAAAGTGAATTCCGGGCAATACAGCAATGCTTTGAAGCTGGTAGATCAGGCAAGATTGTGGCCGGAAAACCTAGGGGTAGGAGCGCCTTATGATCCAGATTTAAGAACAGAAGACTTTTTAGCGGCTCTTTGTTTAAAGAAACTGAATGAAGATAGTTATAAAGATTACGAGCAAAAAGTTGTTGATTATACCGTAGCTAAACTTGCTCCTAATTCGCTTCAAACCATATTGGGTTTGAAGCTATTAAAGTCATCAAACTCAGCAAAATTCGATGAAATCACCCAAGATATTGTGAAATCAAAGTCTTCTAAAAGCAATCGAATGAAATGGGTTTTGGCAGCTTATGAAGAAAATGACTTAGCCATGAAAGAATATGCTGATCTCCTAAAAGATGACTATGATTTTAAGATTGTTTCAGCATTATTGCAGTTGAAGTAATGCCTCAATGTTGCGATTATTTCTGAGATTTGAATGCCTTTTTTTTATCGTCGTAAATCGTTGATAGTTTTTTTGTAAAGTCATCCAATTCATCGGAGACAATTCTGATGAACTTTGCATATTTTTTAAGGCTCTTAAGGTCGATATTGTCGTTTTCAATCATGGAGCTGAGTCCGAGCAGGTTGCTTAAAGGTCGGCGGATCACATGGGCAATATCAAATGAAATTTGCTCCAATGTCAATTCATAATCCTTCCTGTTGGTGATATCCAGATTTGTTCCAACTAATCGAAGTGGTGTACCGTCCTTGTCGCATTCCAAAATAGCCATGGCGCGAACGTAGCGAATAGAATTATCAGGCTGTAAGATCCGAAATTCAATGTCAAGGTTTCCTTCACCTCTCATTACTTTTTCTGTATTTTCCTGAAATGCTGGTTTATCTTCAGGATGTATCAGTTCCATCCATGCGGCATGATTTTCCTTGAATGATTCTTTTTTAATGCCATATATTCGAAACATACTTTCATCCCAAATTAACTTGTCTTTGGCTATATCCTGATCCCAAATCCCTAATTTTGAAGCTCTGGTAGCCAGAACTAACCGCTGGGTTGTAATTCTTAGTTCTTCCTCAGCTTGAATACGGTCTGTAACATCTCGGAAATTATCGACAATTCCATTGATGGAAGGATCATGTAACATGTTGGTAACGACTGCTTCCAGCCATCTCCAAGAACCATCTTTATGTCTGACTCTGGAGGTATGCCCTTGTACAGGAACTCCTGGTTTTTGCATTGCATTAACTATAGCCATTTGGGCTCCCTCTGCTTCATCTGGGTGGATCAAGGTCATCATGTCCAGTTTTAGTACATCTTCAGGAGAATAACCTAGGATTTTGGTAACTGATCGAGAGACATATATGGGTTTTGCTTCTGGTGAAATAATAATGACACAATCAGAACCATTTTCGACGAGTGCCTCAAATCGGGTTTTGCTACTTTCCAATTCTTGAAGTGTATCTGTACTTATTGTAACAACCACATATACAAAAACAGACCCTATAAGAAAGAAAATGCTAATTAGCAATTCGAACCAATTAAATGGGCTGAACATGACAAAATAACTCAAAGCCAGATAACTAACCAAAAAGAATATAATCAAACCAAATAAAATACGCCAATTTTTGATCTTACCATATTGAGATAATTTGCTGAATTTTTTATACAAATAAACAGCACCCCAAAAGAATACAGCAGCACCCAGAAAGAACAATCCTGATGCAATTAATGACGTATTTGTAATATATTCCATTGACTATTTTTTGTAAACTGAGAAGGAATAGCATTTGATACTGTCAATCTTATAATTTAAGATTGGGTATTTAGCTGGTATCATTTACAAATAATACTCCATTATAGTTCTGATACTAAAACAATAGTAAAATAGCGAATATATTTCAATTGTAAATTCTACTTTTAATTTATACTCGGAAAATCAAAGAGAAGTTATTTATTGTTTTTTTGCCAATTTAAGAAAAATGAAGATTTAATATCAATGGCGATGTAATAAAAAAAGGCAAACCAAAACCGGCCTGCCTTTGTCAAGAAATTTATTTCTAATTAAACTTTCTATTTCTTAGTAACTATCGTTTTGATCCAGGTAACCTTCTAAAATGGAAGCTCCATCAACAGCAGACTGAGGAATTGGAAACAAACGTTTCTTAGGATCAGCATTTGTTTTTTCTGTATAAGAATCTTCATATTTTCCAAAACGGATCATATCAGTACGTCTTTGAAATTCCCAGTAGAATTCAAATCCACGTTCACGATATAAGATATCAAGATCCATTGCAGTAAGTGCTGGAGCGGTATGCCTGGCAGTTCTTGATGCTCTAACGATATTGACATCAGCTAAAGCACCCGGAGCATCTCCTTTACGAAGTTTAGCTTCAGCACGCATCATAAACATATCTGCATAACGAAGTACAACTAAATCGGCCTGTCCTCCATTTCTACCTGAACTGGATTCTTTACTAAATTCATATTTTTCCACTCTATATCCAGCACTATGAGAGCTATTGGTTGTGAAATCAATTTCAAGGGTATGGTCAACAGGTGCCCCAACTTCTGATCTATTATTAATAACCAAATCAACTACATATTTATCTCCTTCACATCTTTCAAAAGGATCTCCACCTCTTTCGTGTTGCAGGCCATATAACAAACCTCTGTAAATACCCCTGTCAATTTCAAAATCTGCTGCACTTACACATCCGGGTTCATTAATTAAATTGTCTTTATGAAATCTCGGATCAGCATCTGCCGGATCAACGTCTCCGTATGCATCTACCCATGTTTGATAAAAATCAGGGGTAATAGCAGGGCCATCAGTACCATTGGCACTGGGGAACTCTGGAAGTGGATAAAAATCTCCTGACATAGAAAAATAAGCCATACGATTATGTCCACCCAAATCAGCTCGCTGATCAATAGCAAATATTAGCTCTTTATTGGTATGATTTTCATCATCAAATATCTCAAAATATTCAGCTGAAAGTTGATGCTCTTCAGAGTTAATTACCTTGTTGGTATAGTCAATAACCGCATCCATATCTGCTGCACCAAAATTAGGTGTCCCGATAGGATCTCTATAAACAGGGGCATTCAAATAAATTCTGGCCAATAAAGCCCAAGCACCTGTCTTTGTCATTCTACCCGGTCCAACGGAAGTTGCTGTAGCTAAATCTCCTTCAACAGCTTTCAACTCACTTATCAAATAATCAACCGCTTCACTTTTTCTAAGAATTACGGATTGATCTTCAATCCTGTCTTTAACAAACACCAAACCAAATGCATCCAGCAATATATGATTGAAAAGAGCTCTCATTGCCCTGGCCTCAGCCAAATAGACAGCAGCTTGAGGGTCAGTTTCGGCCAGAGGTGTTAAAACAGCGATAGCACTAACAGATGCGGTGATATGTTTTGTAACTCCATTCCAAACGTCTTTCATGATGGCGTTTCCTGGTGTTGGCAAATGCTGATATAAATCTGAAAATTTACCACCATCACCCCAATCGGTACCACCTCTATAGGGTAATATTGCTTCATCTGTTGAAATTTCCTGCATGGAAAAGTATTTCGTATGTACCCATATGTCATTATTTGCATTTGCATACACAGGGGCTAATGCCGCTATTGCTTCATCAATTCCTGCGGTACTGGGAGTCAAAGATTCGTCTAAAACAACTTCTTCCAGATCTGTGCAATTCCAAGTTAATAGCAAGCTGCTTAGCAACAATACTGATGTTATCTTGTTTTTCATATCTCTATTTTTTATTATTAAAACGTAAGATTAAGACCGATCACAAAGGTTTTAGCTTTTGGATAGGCGAATTTATCGATACCAAAGGACTGAATTCCACTTATAGAACTATCCGTATTTACTTCAGGATCATATCCATCATAATCTGTAATTACAAATAGATTTTGCCCGGTAAAGGTTAGTCGCAATTCTTGAAGCCAGTTGATAGATTCTGTATTAAAAGAATATCCAAGTGTTAAATTATTTAAACGCAGGTAAGAACCGTCTTTTAAATAACGTGTTGAAACAGCTGCAGCATTTATGATACTTTCATTTGGATATTCAGAAGCTATAGGTGTGGTATTATTTGATTTGCTCAATAATGTTTTGTAGAAGCTACCCATAGCAGTATGGTCATAAATTTCATTTCCGGATACTCCATTGAAATTCATATTTAAGTCAAATCCTTTATACCTTAAATTTGCATAAAAATTATAGGTCAAATCGGGTAAAGCACTTCCAACAACAGTTCTGTCGTTTTCAGTAGATATACCATCTTCATCTTGATCTATAAATTCTGAAAAGCCATCTTCATCAATTCCTGTAAAGGTTTTCATATAAAAAGCTCCGATTGAAGCACCACTTACAAATCCGTTGATAGTAGCATCCGTAAGTCCCTGGCCAGAAGCCGATCCCGTAGTTACAATGGTAAAAGGAGAGTCCTTTACTACATTGTCAATAAAAGTGGCATTTCCACCAAAACTGTAGGATAACCCTTCATTATTCCGCTTGGAATAATCCAGTGCTATTTCAAGCCCCTTGTTTACAATTTTCATATTTGGGACATTAGTCCAATAAGTAGGAGCAGGAGATATAGGATCTACAGGTACTACCTCTAATAAAATATTATTTGACACTTTGTTAAAATAATCTACCGTACCAGATAATTTACCATCAAAGAAACCAAAATCAACCCCAATATTGGATTGTGTAGATACTTCCCATTGAATGTCAGGATTTGCAAAGCGAGTATATACAGACCCTACCGGGTAAGCTCCATTTTGATCAATCGGATAACTAACATTACTAGATGTGCTAACAGTAAAGGACTCTTTCGTGATTTTGTTTGGAATTTCCTGATTTCCAGTTTGACCCCAACCCGCTCTTAATTTCAAATCGCTAAAGAATGAATCACCCATAAAGTCTTCATTTAGAAGTCTCCATGCACCAGCCACAGAAGGAAATATTCCATATTTATTGTTTCCGCCAAATTTAGAAGAACCATCAGCTCTTACTGTAGCTGTTAATAAATATTTGTCTTTATAATCCCAATTGACTCTTCCAAAGAAGGATTGCAATTCGTTTTCGTATGCGCTTCCAGAAGGCCGATTGTTATCACTAATGGTTAGTTCTCCTCCTAATCCCGGATTGTTGCGAGGTTCTATGCCTGTGTCAGCTGGAAATTCGTCTATAGACCATATATTTTCTCTAAAAGAAGTTTTTTGATACGAATGGCCTCCCAAAACACTGATATTATTATCTCCAACATCAAAAGTATAGGTCAAATAGTTTTCAATTAAGTTGTTTTCATAATTGCCAAATGTTTGTCTCAAACTACCTAAATCATTCCTTTCCGTATTGGCAATAGTTTGTTCATCCCTGCCTGAAGATCTGTTCTCGTAACCCACATTCATTTTATATACCAATCCATCTATAATTTCAAAAGAAGGTGCTATGCTGAACAAAAGTCTTCTGGATTCAGAAAAGTCTCCTACATATTTATTGTGTAGTAGTGGATTTTCCCAGTTTACAGGATTGTTGATTTCACCATCTGAGGTATAAGCATCAAATGTAGGGTTGGTGCTATATCCCACGTTATTGTTTCTAGATTGTTCTGTGATTGTTGTATTTAAGTTATAGTCGATATTTAATCTATCATCCAATAATTTTTGAGTTACATTAATTCTTGCACTTGTTCTTTTAAGGCCTGAATTATAAATAACCCCCTCTTGATCCTGTAAACCTAAAGAAGCATAATAATTTATATTTTTAGTCCCTCCGGATAAAACTAAATTGTGATTTTGGGTAATGGCAGTACGTGTCAATTCATCTTGCCAGTCTGTAGATCCACCACCATCTATTAGTTCATTCCCTGGAATTGCTGCCACTTCTTTACGGAACTCATCGGCACTAAATACATTTAATTTACGTGCCAGTTTAGATATACCTAAACTAGAAGAAATGGATACCTTAGAAACACCCTCTTTTCCCTTTTTAGTGGTGATAATCACAACACCATTGGCTCCTCTCGCACCATAGATAGCTGTTGCAGAGGCATCTTTCAAAATATCAATTGATTCAATATCGTCCGAATTGATGAAGTTTAAAGGGCTTTCTCCTGAACCTGTTCCTGCAAGTCCCAATGGAAATCCGTCTAAAACGAATAAAGGACCTGAACCTGATCGAAGGGTTCCTTGTCCACGAATAATAATACGTTGGCCACTACCAGGTTCTCCACTCGAAGAAGTTACATTGACACCAGCAGCTTTACCCTGTATTAATTGCCCGGGAGAGTTCGTAATTCCTCTATTGAAATCTCCACTCTTTACAGAGGTAACAGAACCTGTAATATCTTTTGCCTCTTGTACACCATATCCTACCACTATTACTTCAGATAGTGTTTCAGCATCTACTTCCATGGAAATATTGATTTCTGACCTGCCGTTTATGGGAGTCTCAATGGTTTTATATCCAACAAAAGAAATAGTAAGAATTGCATCTTCCGGCACATTGATCTTGTAATTGCCGTCTAAGTCAGAGGTAGTACCAATGGAAGTTCCTTTCACAACGACCGAGGCACCAGGTAGTCCCTGACCATTTTCGTCATTGATCTTTCCGGAAATTTCAACATCAGCCAGCTTCATGTCATCGATAACCTCGATGATATTAGCCTGACCAAAAACCTTTTTGCTAACAATGATATCCTGATCTACTCTTTTAAATTGAAGGCCTGATTTTCTTGAAATAAGCCTTAAAACATTCCCTAATGATTTATTTTCAACATTCAGGCTGATGTTTTTTTGCTTTTCCAGCAAGTCGTTGTTGTAGATAAAATCAAATTTGGTTTCAGAGCTGATTTGTTCAAAAACTTTTTCAATGTTATGCTCCTTAAGGTTTACCGAAAGGTAAATTTCTTCGACACTTTTAATTTGGGCATTTCCTTCTTTTGCCAAAGAGAGTGAAAGGAAAAGGCACTGAATGCAAAACCCATACATCGCATATCTAGACATAATGATAATTTGCCTTAGTAAGTATAGTTTCATAAATTTGTTATGATTTGGTGAAAAATTTTTTTATCGAATTAACGCCTTGAAGGAAAGCGTAAGAGGGTCTGAAAGTTTTCTTTAGCTTACTTCAAGGTTCTTTATTTTTGAGATAGCTCTCTAGCTTGTGTTGTTTGTTTTTCCCATATTATTTTCGTTTTAGAATTACTTTATTGTCTGTGATTTCGAAACTGATTTCCGAAGTGTATGAAATGGCCTTTAATACATATTCAAGACTGTTGTTGTCGAATTTTCCGGTATATCGTTTGTTCATGATATTGTTTCCTCCTTCGAACTCTACGTCCAGGCCATACCAGGCTTTCAATCTGCTCGCTATGTCCTTTTGACCTGCATTTTTGAAAATCAAAATACCATCTTTCCATCCGATTACTTCTTCCATATTGAAAGAGGTAGTGGCTATTTTTCTTTCCTCTCTTTGATATGAAGCCATTTCATTGGGTGTGAGGAAAACCACATCCTCTGCCTCGTCTTTATAATATGAGGCTTTTTTAACTTCAACTTTTCCTGTTACTACTGCTACTTCTATATTATCAGATTTAGCATAGGCCCGTACATTGAATGATGTACCCAATACTGTAGTGGAAATATCTCCGGTTCTAACAATGAATGGCCGGGATTGGTCTTTTTCAACCTCAAAAAATGCTTCACCTTCCAGAATTACTTCCCGGTAGTTTTCCCTAAAGCCTTTTTCGTACCTGATTTTACTATCTGAATTGAGTATTGCTTTTGATCCGTCAGGTAAAATAATGGTCGATTTCCTGCCGTTTGGATTTGATTTTTCGATGAATACTATTTCTTCAACAACAGTTGGTTGATTCGAATATTGATAGACCGAAAATCCGATTCCCAATACAAAAATCAATGAAGCAGCCACTTTCAATAAGAGCCATCTTTGGCCTGACTCTGTTTTTTTATTTCTTCTCACCTTGGTGTGTAAATTTCCACGTTCTAATAACAGGTTGTAGTCGTTGTTTTTTTCTAATACGCTTTGAATAAAGTATTGCTTATCAGGCATACCTTCAGGCATTTTATTGGGCATTTTATCCCATGATATTTTCATAATGGCTGAAACTTCTTCCTTGTTTTTAGGGTCAGACATCCAGCCGTACACATATTCTTGTTCTTCTTCGGAACATGAACTACTTATGAATTTTTGAAGTAATTCTTTTGTCATGATATTATTGCTTATGCTATTAAATACACCGTATTTTTTAGCAGCCCCCACTCTTCTGAAAATATTTTTATCCTAGAGTGATATCATGCAAGTGTTTCTTCTTTTGATTTGGCTTTGAATAGTATTGCAAAACTGATTATCATTTAGGAGAAAAAAAGAGTAGTGTTGGTTATGTTTTAGTTAAGGAATTAACGAAGTTGATTAACCTAATTTTACCAATATTAAGGATATGTGATTTTGAGATACGGGTTGTTTTACACTAAACTTTAGGCAGAACGACTGTCTGAGAGGCCTCAGGTGTAGCTCATGTAACTTCTGAGGTATTTGATGGCACGTCCAATCTGATTTTCAACTGTTTTTTCAGACAGACCCAGTTGCTGTGCAATTTGTTTATTGGAAAGTCCTTCCATTCTACTCATTTTAAAGATTTGTTGTCTTTTATGAGGCATTCCAAGTATGGCTTTTGAAAGAAAAACCTGCATGTCTTCCAGTAATAAGGATTGATCTGTTCTGGTTGATCCTGCTATATCCACCTGAAGCTCTTCTGTGTAAAATCCTTTTCTGGATTTAGTTCTGATGCGGTTTAGTAACAAGTTTTTTGTCATTTTAAATAAATAACCTTCCAAAAAACCCGTAATATCTATTTTGCCTCTGTTTTGCCAGAGTTTCAATAATACATCCTGAACTACTTCTTCTGCCTCTTCTCTGGATTTTAAATAGGCAAAAGACATATTATAAAGCTTTCCTCCATATTGATTGAATAGTAAATCCAAGCCCATAGGGTCTCCTTTGTGCAGCAATCCTACAATATGTTTTTCCTGATATCCGATAAGAATTTGAAGTTTGGGTTAACAACCTATCTCTTGTGTATGTAGGTAAGTTACACATTTAAATACACCATTTTTTACTATACCCCCCGTGTTGATAATGAGTTTTTTTACGGATAAGAAAAATGGAATTGGAAGATTGCTTAGAAAGTAGATTTGAAGGGTACGGAATTAGTTGTTGAAAACAGATAGTTCACTTACTTCTAAATTTTCTGTATTCAGTAATTCCCTGGAGTCTTCCAGAAAAACTTTCAACTGATCGATTTGGGTTGATTCCATTCCTTCAAATTGCTTTTGCTCGTATTCTTTTCCAGAGATTATTTGAAAATTAGATTTACCGCCTATTATGGGTTTGTGAACCCAGATCAAGTGATAGCCGCTTTTTTTGATATGAGTTTCTTTATCAGTTTTAGTTAATGTCAACTCTACCATTGCACCACCATCACGCTTTCTTACTCTTTGGTTCGAAACGAAATTTCCAAGAGAGTAGGCTATGAAAGTTTCTTTAGAATTGTCCAGATTTTTGCGATATTCCATTTTCTGGATTACGTGAGGATGAGAACCAATAATAATGTCCGCACCATTGCTAAACAGGTAATTGGCTAAATCTACCTGATCTGTGCTTGGTTGGGATTGATACTCATTGCCCCAATGTAGAAATACAATCAGTTTATCCAGATTTTGAGTTTTACTGGCTTCAATGTCTTTTGCAATGTTTTTCCAGTCAATTCTATTCACAGTGGTAGGAGAGGGCGTGGGGATGCCATTAGTCCCGTAAGTGTAATTGAGTAACCCTACCCGTATGTTGTTTTTATCCAGAATCAAAAGATTATTACTTGCTTGTTCCGTAGCATTTCTGAAGGTTCCGGTATGAAGAATATTTAAAGAATCCAGCACATCTATGGTTCTGATAATGCCACTTTTGCGCCTGTCACAGGAGTGATTGTTAGATGTAACAAGTACATCTATCCCATTGTTTTGACATGCTACAGCCAATTCATCGGGAGAAGAAAACTGAGGGTATCCCTTAAAAGGAGGGCCTGCCAGAGTGACTTCCAAATTAGCGATCGTGTAGTCCGGCTTTTGCAGGATCGGTTTTATTTTTTCAAAAACGCTATTGTAATCATAGCTGTTGAGGTCATTGTCAAAGGCCGCATTGATTTGGGAGTCATGCCCCATAATGTCGCCAATGAATAGTAAGGATAGGGTGTCAGTATTGCTTTCAGATTGTCCGAACGTATTTGAAGCCAAGAGGATCAAATAAAAGAATATTGATAAGCTCCTTTTCATAAATTACAGTTGTGGAATTGGACTTAAACTTAGACAATAATTTCAATTTACTCTAAAGTGAGGTCTGCCAATAGGTTTCGTTTTGACATTTCCCCCGTCTCAAAAGAGGAATACTCTTATTGTCGCAGAATTGCCTTAACTTTTCAATACCTCTTATTTACATTTGCTTATCAACATTTAACTCAACATCATGCAAGAAGTATTTATTGTTTCAGCAGTACGCACACCCATTGGTAGTTTTGGAGGGGCATTGGCTTCCGTTGCAGCTACCAAACTTGGCTCTGTAGCCATTCGTGGAGCTTTGGATAAATCAGGAGTGGAAGCCTCTTTGGTGGATGAGGTTTTTATGGGCAATGTGGTATCGGCTAATCTTGGGCAGGCGCCAGCACGTCAGGCAGCTGTAGGGGCAGGTATAGGTTATAATGTACCTTGTACTACTGTCAACAAAGTTTGCGCTTCCGGGATGAAGGCGGTAATGCTGGGAGCACAATCGATCATGTTGGGGCATGCTAATGTGATAGTAGCAGGAGGGATGGAAAGTATGTCGAACATACCTTACTACTTACCCAAAGCCCGGTATGGATACGGATATGGTCATGGCCAGTTGGTAGATGGCTTGATGCATGATGGCCTGTGGGAAGCATATAATGGATTCCCTATGGGGAATTGTGCGGACAATACTGCTAAAGAGATGAATATTAGCCGTGAGGAGCAAGATGAGTATGCGATCAAGTCTTACAAGAGAGCGACAACTTCGGTTGAAAAAGGATATTTTAAAGATGAGATAGTATCAGTCGAGATTCCTCAGAGAAAAGGTGATCCGATTGTGATGGATACTGATGAGGAATATAAAAATGTGAAGTTTGATAAAATACCGGGTTTGCGTCCTGTATTTAGCAAAGAAGGGACTGTTACTGCTGCCAACGCTTCTACCATAAATGATGGTGCTTCAGCACTGATTCTTGTGAGTGGAGTTAAATTAAAGGAACTTGACCTGACTCCTATCGCAAAAATACGTGGTTTTGCAGATGCAGCTCAGGATCCTATTTGGTTTACCACTGCTCCGTCTTTGGCAATACCCAAGGCGATGAAAAATGCGGGTGTTGCAAAGTCAGATGTTGATTATTATGAAATCAATGAAGCATTTTCTGCTGTTGCTATTGCCAACAACAGATTGTTGGAACTGGATGTGGATCATGTAAATGTTTTTGGAGGAGCAGTAGCTTTAGGTCACCCTCTTGGCTGCTCTGGAGCAAGAATCATCACCACTCTCAATTCGGTTTTGACTCAAAAGAATGCCAGTATTGGTGTGGCTGGTATCTGTAATGGTGGTGGAGGTGCTTCTGCTATTGTAATAGAGAAGGTATAGTAGAGCCTGTTCATTTCAGATAGATTGACAAAAAATAAGTGAAACATAATCTACTGCTATCTTCCTCGTTGTATTCGAAAAGTTAAAATATTTGTGTTGTTGGTTTTTTAGTATTGTTATGAGAATTCACTTTCTGTTTGTAATCATTTTTTTATTTTCTGCCTTCACAGCCTTTTCTCAGACAAAAATTATCAAATATCATTTTGAGGGAAAGGGAAAAATTAAAGAACAATATACAGTTTCTGACAATGACAGCACTAAAATGGATGGAGATTATTTTGCTTATGATGTAGAAGGAAACTTGGCCGTAAAAGGACACTACTCGATGGGTGTCCGAGATGGAGAATTCCAAAACCTCTATCCAAACGGAATAGTTCAGCGAACCACATATTATCAGAACGGCTTGAAAGAAGGGGTTACCAAGGTATATAGTGAGGAGAATCGTCTTATACAAGAGGGTACTTTTGCTAAAGATACACTTACAGGAGTACTTACAACCTATTACCCGGATGGAGTCATTAAAAATACCACGGAGTTTGCAGCGGGTAAGCCTAATGGCCTGGTCAAGGAGTTTTACCCAAGCGGAACTTTGAAAGAGGAGATCTCTTACCTCAATGGGAAGCAACATGGTTTGAATAAGACATATTATGAGTCTGGCACTCTAAAATCGGAGCTGAACTACACCAATGCTGTATTAGACGGACACATCCGTTCTTACTATCCTAATGGGCAATTGAACAATGAGACATTTCAAAAGAATGGCTCGAAGGAAGGTTTTTATAAAAAATATTACGAAAATGGCCAACTGCAAACTTCTGGAAACTATTCGAAAGGGATGTTAAATGGGAATATCATTTCCTACTACGCTTCAGGAGCAGTAGAGCAAGACCTCAATGTCGTCAATGGGTTCAAGGTTGGGATCAATAAGACATTTTTTGAGAATGGAACAGAGAAAAGCATCACCAGCTATTCAAACGATGAGAAGAACCGCAGTATTAAAGAATATGACAGCCAGGGGAATTTAACGGCTGAGATGCAGTATGAAGACGATTTGAAAAGTGGAGCCTGGAAGTATTATTTTCAAAAAGGAAAGCTCAAAATAAAGGAAGATTACCTGCTGGGAAAACTGGAAGGGAAACGCATGACTTACGATGAAAAAGGAAATGTAATAAAGGAGGAGAATTTTCTTAAAGGGAAAAAGAATGGAACGGAGACTGTTTTTCATCCAAATGGAACTCCTGCAGAAACTTTTAATTACAAATTTGACAAGCTAAGCGGGTTGTACAAGAAGTTTTCTAAATCTGAAAAAGTAGAAATAGAGGGAGAATATTCCCGTGGATACAAGCATGGAGAGTGGAAGTACTACGACAAAAAGGGCAATGTCGAAAAAATAGAAAAATATAAAATGGGAAGATTAATGGAGAATGTTGAATAATTGCATTTTTGTCTTTTTCGACGGGAATAAATTTTAATTATATGCCTAATTTTGGAGATATGAAAAAAGCCATTAAATCTACCGATTTTCATTTCCCGGGTCAAACCAACAAGTACGGAGGAAAAGTAAGAGACGTATATACCGTAGGAGACAAACTGGTGATGGTTGCCAGTGACAGGATTTCTGCGTTTGATGTAATCCTGCCAGAACCGATTCCATATAAAGGCCAGGTGCTGAACCAGATTGCTGCAAAATTTCTTGATAATACAAAATATATTGTACCCAATTGGGTAGAGTCCATACCTGATCCAAATGTAACGATAGGCAAAGCCTGTAAGCCGTTTCCGGTAGAAATGGTAATACGTGGCTATCTGGCAGGTCATGCAGCCAGAGAGTATAAAGCAGGAAAAAGGACATTGTGCGGCGTAAGCTTACCCGAAGGGTTAAAAGAAAATGACAAGCTTCCAGAGCCCATTATCACACCATCTACTAAAGCAGTGGAAGGTCATGACGAAGATATTTCAAGAGAAGAAATCCTGTCACAAGGTATTGTAGAGGAGTCATTGTATGTTCAACTGGAAGATTATACAAGAAAACTATTCAAAAGAGGTACAGAAATAGCTGCTGAGCAAGGATTGATTTTGGTAGATACAAAATATGAGTTTGGCCTTTTCGAGGGGAAAGTAATTTTGATAGATGAAGTGCATACGCCGGACTCTTCGAGATATTTTTATAAGAACACCTATCAGGAACTTCAGGATAGCAATAGTCCACAGCGTCAGCTTTCCAAGGAATTTGTTCGACAATGGTTGATCTCGCAGGGATTTCAGGGAAAAGAAGGCCAGGTAGTGCCGGAAATGGATGAAAACATGGTAACTTCTATCTCTGAACGCTACATTGAGTTATACGAGCAGATCACAGGTGAGACTTTTGTAAAAGATACCACCGAAGATGTTCTTAAAAGAATGGAACAAAATATTTTAAATGCGTTAGGATAACAATGCCTTCGTATTCAGCAAAAAACAAAGTCTTTATAAAATTGATTAATTTTGATTCAGCCGAATGAGGTTGTAAGTTTAGTAGATTAAAGGCCTGATTTGATTATTTTAAATAAATAGTAACAGATGAAATATACAATAGACAGACAAGAAAAATACAACATATTAAAAGTAGAGAATGAAAAGCTTGACTCTACAGTCTCTCCTGAACTTAAATCAGAACTACAGGCCATTCAGCAACAGGGAATTCAAAATATGATTGTTGACCTTACTGAAGTAAAGTACATAGATTCATCCGGATTAAGTTCGTTACTGGTTGGCAACAGAGTGTTTACAGAAAACAAAGGGACGTTTATACTGGCTTGTGTATCCGATCATGCAATGAAACTTATTAAAATCTCACAGCTTGACAAGGTACTCAATATACTGCCGACTGTTGAAGAAGCCGTTGATGCTGTTTTTCTATTGGAAATAGAAACTGACCTGCTGGGTGAAAATGAGTAATCAACCCTTATTTTAAAATTTTATTTTGCCAATTTCCCTTACAATATTGGGTTCAAATGCAGCTGTTCCTGCTCATCAACGCAACCAGACTGCACAGTTTTTGGCAATAATGCATCACGCTTTTTTAATTGATTGTGGTGAGGGAACCCAACTTCAACTCAAAAAATACAATATAAAAGCAAATAGAATCAATCACATAATGATAAGCCACCTGCATGGCGATCATTATTATGGGCTTATGGGTTTGATCTCTTCCATGCATTTATATGGCCGAAAGAAAGATTTGAATATCTATGGGCCACCCGGGTTATTGGAAATTATTTCTATTCAGTTGAAATATTCTGATACTTCTCTCAACTATAAAGTCAATTTTAAAGAATGGACTCCTAATCTGTCTGAGTTGATCTATGAAAATGACAATCTAACAGTTCATACCATACCACTGGATCACAGGGTCAATTGTTCCGGTTTTTTATTTAAAGAGAAACCTAAGAAAAGGAGAATTGACAAGTCTAAAATCAATGAGAACCTGACACCTCTGCAGATTATTGGTTTGAAAAATGGTGAAGATTTGTTGGATGATGATGGAAAAGTCATTTCGAGCAATGAAGAGATGACTTTTGAGCCGCACCCTGCTTATTCTTATGCCTATTGCTCTGACACTAAATACAATGAGCTCATAGTTCCTCAAATAAAAAATGTCAGCCTGCTCTATCACGAAACCACTTTTATGGAAGACATGACAGATAGGGCAGAGATGACTTTTCACTCCACAACCAAACAGGCAGGAAAAATTGCAAATTTTGCTAATGCAGGTCAGTTGATCATTGGGCATTTTTCTACTCGATACAAAGATCTGGAACCCATGATCGAGGAAACCAGAGAAGTCTTTCTCAATGCTGAGTTGGCTATAGAAGGTAAGACCTTTGAGATAGGTGAGGTTTGAGATTGCTTTTCCATGTTTGTATTGAAAAAATATTGCGCCAATCATAAAGATTTAGTTTTCTGTTGATATTATTGTAAGACAGTCTAAAGTGGCAATCGCATTTAAAAATAAATCCTGCTTACCGCACAAGTTGCGGTATCTTTTAAGGATACAATCAATCCTAAGAGACCCCTGAACTGGTCAGGGGATAGCCGGGATTTTTAAAATGCGTTTGCCACGGGCAGTCAACGAATTAATCAATTGTGAATCAAACGGAAGCCACTTTACAATCTAAAAAGAATAACCTTTTCCTGGTATTGGCAGGAATATTTATCACCAATGCATTGCTTGCAGAGATTGTTGGGGTTAAGATTTTTTCGGCAGAAAAAACCGTTGGGTTGTCGCCTGCTCAAATCAAACTCTTTGGAGAGTTTGTGCTTGACTTTAACCTGACAGCCGGAGTAATATTATGGCCTGTGGTGTTCATCACTACCGATATTATTAATGAATATTTTGGAAAAAAGGGAGTAAAGAAAATTAGTTATTTGACAGCAGGGCTGATAGCATTTTCTTTTGTTGTCATTTACATCATCACCATCCTACCACCCGCTGTTTTTTGGTTGGACATCAACAATACTGATGGTAGTGGCGGAACTTTCAACATAGATTTTGCTTTTAAAAAGATTTTTCGGCAGGGACTGGGGATCATTATAGGTTCGCTTACAGCGTTTTTAATCGGACAACTACTGGACGTATTCATATTTCAAAAACTCAGAAAATATACAGGATCTAAAATGATTTGGTTGAGGGCAACCGGATCTACTCTGGTGTCACAGTTTGTGGACAGTTTCGTAGTATTGGGTATTGCTTTTTACATTTTTGGTAATTGGTCTTTGTCTCAGGTTGCTGCTGTAGGGGTGATCAATTACATCTACAAATTTGTAGTAGCCATTGTTCTGACACCTCTTATTTATTTTGCCCATAATATCATTGACAGTTACCTTGGTAAGGAAGATGCAAACCTGATGGCAGAAGAAGCCACTAAAGAGAGCAATTCTTTTTTCTGATTTTTCTATAAGTTTGATGCCAGAGTGAGGCCAACCTACAGAGAAAGTACGATTGACAGGAGTAAGGTTTTATTGTAAAAGAAAATCGGTTAGCACTGTCCTTTGGTATTTCGTTCTTTTTGATACATTTCTACAAACTCTGATAATTGGAATGAGGCAATAGCATTACCAATAACTTCCAGCGGCAGGTTTTCAATTTTTCTAAATCGAATACAGCTTTTACCCATATCTGGCTTTTTTCCTGAAGCCAGATAATCTTCCATGAATTGTTTTTTCAATTCTTCACTGGCATACACTCCACTAAGGTAAACAGCCATGTGATTTTTTTGTGATGCTAATGCAGCATACATGAGAGGTTTTTTATTGTAAGTATCCGGGCATATTGCCAAAGGAACCTCGTAGCATATCATGCCCCAGTTCATCACTTCTTCATATCCTTCCGGTAAATGATTGAGTATGACTTCACGTACCTTTTCAATCTGTGGTTTTCTATCTTCCGGCAACTCATTTAAATATTGCTGTATGGTGGTGGCTTTGCTTTGCATAGAAATAGGCTTTTGTTAAAATTAAAATATTTAAACCAATTCCATAGGATCAGGATACTTAAATTGGTAGCCTAATATTTTTTTGAGTTTGTTGTTAGAAATTATTTTATGTGAGGTCAGTGAATTATCAAGAAACTCAGGTGGTTCCAGGCCAAGGGTTAGGGCAGCTTTGGTATAAAATTCTTTTCTACCCGGGTGCTTGTCCGAGCAGCAGTTGAATACTTCATTCCAGATACCTTTTTCAATAATTTTGTTGATAATTGCTATGCAATCATCCTGATGTATCAAATTCACGGCTCCATTATGGTTATCAAGTCCTTTCTTTCCGGCTAAGAACCTTCCTGGCTTGCGATCATATCCATACAAACCAGCCATTCGAAGGATGGTAGTGTCAAATTTATGGTTGTGAAATAGCAAATTTTCTACCTCAAGAAGCACTTTGCCGGAAGCAGAATCCGGTATTCCCTGAAACTCTTCTGACACTTCACTATTGGCATTGGGATATACTGAAGTGGAACTGATGAGTATTACTTTTTCAACAGAAGACCTTTCAACAAAAGGGATGAGCTTGGTTATTTGGTTCTGGTAGTCATTTTGAACTTTTACTCTGGGAGGAATGGCAATGATTAAAATGTCACTTTTTAAAAAATCACTTAGTTTGGAAACAGAATCCTCATTTCTTAAGTCAATTAAAAATGGGTTTATATGATTTATTTTCAGTAAATCTAATTTGCCCAAAGAAGTAGTAGAACCATTTACTGATTTTCCTTCTTTAGTTAACCCGATGGCCAGTGGTAATCCCAGCCAGCCACATCCTAATATGCTTATTGAATTGTTCAGAATTTATACCCCAAATTGATTCAAATGATAGTCAATGTGTTTGTACATGGACCATCCTTTTTCTTCTTCTGTCATCGGGCCAAAAAGTGGGTGCTCTTTTTTAGCAGCTTCTTCTTTGGGATCATTTACAAACTCGTCCATGATGTTGAGTAGTCGTTTCTTTTCAGTTTGAAAATCCTTTTCTTCAGTCTGTTTGTATTGAGGATGGGTTTTGGTGTTTTTAGGATAAGGATTGTTATCTACCACCAGTTTGCGAATAACACCCTTAATGATTTTGATATAGAAAGGGGTATTGAGTAGTGGTTTTCCATGGGTTACTTCTACTATTTCAGCACAATGTGCCAGCATTTGGGCTACAGTCATTTTACCCCATTCCGGTTGAGTATCCGACGATAATGATGCAATTCGTTGTATAATACTTGCATAATGGTCTTCATCATACAAGCTGCAAATTTCCAGTTTTTCCTCTGACATAGTATTTCTTTTCCTTATTTTTCCCTAAAACGAAAATAGTTATTTTTTGTAAAGTGGAGAAATTACAATTGAAATAAAGTGGTTAATGACAATATTTAGTCGGAAAGAATGATTAGGTGGTGAACAGGGATTTGTTCACCACCTGTTTTTTTAAAATGATCAAATCAGTTATTTCGGAAATCCTGTACTATTGATTATTTCTTCAATTTGTAAAACGTGCCTTTTTGTATGGCTTGACATAAAAAGTATCACCTGATAAGCATCAGCAGTTCCGAAAGGAAATTGAAAGAAATGGTTTCTAAGGTCATCTTGAGTGTTTTTTAGATAATTTATACTTGTTTTTCTACTAGTTTTAAAAGCTTTCAAAGATCCTTTGTAGGAATTAAATTTGTTAGAAGGCTCGAATACTTCTTGAGTTTTTACTTTTTTACTTCTGTCCGCTATCATTTGTATCAACTGGTCATCGGAAAATTGAGCCTTTACTTCTTTATCAGATTTTTCCTTTAGAGTTCCTCGAGCCATGGAAAATATTATTTCCTCGGAGATGGCGATATGTTCAACACATTGTGCAATTGACCATGAATCTTCAGAGGTTTTGTAGTTCAATTGCTCCATTGTTAGGTTTTTTACCGTTTGGAGTAATAAATCATTGGTTTCATTTAAATAATTGATTGCTTTGGTTCGATCATCGGTGGAGATGCTACCTGAATATGCTATGTCTCCAAATAGCATGCAAGTTACAAGTAAGGGTAAGTGAATTCTTAGCGTTTTTGTCATGATTTCATTGTTTAATGATAGAATATATTATGCATTCGATTGTGATTTTTTGTCAAGAAAATCCCCAAGTTTATTGAGTTTGTTTTCCCAGAATTTCTCGTAAAAGGTGATCCAATCTCGAATTTCTTTTAGTGGTTCCGGGTTGGCAGAGCAATAATGTTCGCGTCCCTTATGGTTCGTTTCTATTAGTCCTGCCGCTTTCAATAATTTAATATGCTTGGTTACCCCTTGCCTGGTTATGTCAAAATGTTCTGAGATTTGTGTTATAGACAAAGCCGTAGTGGCAACAATCAGTACATTGAAAATTTCTCTTCTGGTGGGATCTGCTATTGCCTTAAATATGTTATTTAGCTTGTTAGACATGTTTTTTTTCTTTTAAAAACTTTTCCAGATTTGATATGCAACTGCTCCACCCGCCAGAGAAACTTTCAAACATCGTGGTAGCCATTTGTTTATTAGGGTAGTTGCTGATTCCCGAATGCTCTAACGTTAACAGGGTACCATGTTCATTTTCTTGTAAAGTCCAGGTAACTATAGTTTCAACTGCTGTATCTCCCACAATCCATGTATATGCCAAAGTATATACCGGATCAGCTTTCAATACTTTCCCATTAATGACGGTGTTTTCGTGTGTGAAGGTGTACTCATATCCGACCTTAGCTTTAAAATCGGCTTTGATAAACCATGAGGAGATTTCCTCAGCTTCAGAGATAGCCTTCCATACATCTGAAATGTTTTGTGAATACTGGTGAACTTTTTTAATAACGTCTTTCATTGTTTTAATATTTAGTTTGATGTTTCGCAACTTTATGGTTGCAATATTAAACAAAAACAATAATGCAACCAAAAGGTTTCTTAATTGTTTTTTATAAAATAATAATTTGCTTTACCATTGTTAGACTTAAAAGAAAATGACAATGAATTACAGAAACCTGGGAAAATCCGAATTGAGCATTAGTGAGATCAGCTTTGGTTGTATGTCATTAAAGGTTGGGGAAAAGGACAACCAAAGAATACTAAACAAAGCTGTTGATAATGGCATCAACTATTTTGATACTGCAGACCTGTATGACAAAGGCGAAAATGAGAAATTGGTTGGAGCCGCATTGAAAAATAGAAGGCAGCAAATACTAATAGGCAGCAAAGTAGGCAATCAATGGAAAGCAGATAGAAGTGGCTGGGATTGGAATCCCAGAAAAGAGTATATACTGAAAGCAGTAGAAAATAGTTTGAGCCGATTGCAGACCGATTACATTGATTTGTATCAGCTTCATGGCGGTACGATTGATGATCCAATTGATGAAGTAATTGAAGCTTTTGAAAAATTGGTGGAACAAGGAAAAATCAGGTATTATGGTATTTCTTCCATACGTCCGAATGTGATTAGGCAGTATGTGTCAAAATCAAATATTGCCAGTGTGATGATGCAATACAGTATGTTGGACAGGCGTCCGGAAGAAAGCTGTTTCAAGTTGCTTGAAGAAAATAACATTGGAGTATTGGCGAGGGGAGGATTAGCCAAGGGGATTTTGGTAGATAAGCCTGCTATTCAATATTTGAACTACAGTGAAAGCGAAGTTCAAAATGTTAAAAAAGCGATATTGGAATCAATTAAGAATGAAAAATATGCAGAGCAGATAGCCCTGCAATTTGTCCTAAACCCTACAGCAGTTTCTTCGGCTGTAGTGGGCATTAGGACACTGGATCAATTAAACAAAGCATTGGTAGCAATAAAAATTCCAGCTCCTATTGATGAAATTCATTATTTACAATCGATTATTCCTTTAAACTACTACGAACTCCATAGATAAGAATGGTGCGATGGCTATCTTTGACCTATGAAAGCTTCCACCATTCATCAACTAAAAAATGAACTAAAAACCCTGGAAAAGGATGATTTGTTGGAACTGTGTCTGAGACTCGGGAAATACAAAAAAGACAACAAGGAATTGCTCACCTATCTGTTGTTTGAAGCACATGACGAGCAAGGGTATATTGAGTCTGTCAAAAGAGACATGGATGAACAGATGGAAAGCATCAATACTCGGAATACTTATTTGGCCAAAAAGACCCTGAGAAAGGTATTGCGGTCAGCCAACAAGTTCATTAGATATTCGGGAAACAAGCAAACTGCCGTGGAGGTGTTGATGTATTTTTGTACTATTCTCAAAGATTCGGGCATTCCGTTGTATCAAAGCAGGGTGTTGACCAATATGTTTGACATGCAAATCAAGAATATAAAGGCGGCACTCTCTACTTTGCATGAAGACCTGCAATATGATTACCAGCTTGAATTAGAAAACCTCGAAATGAAACGTCTATGAATTGTGTAACCAATAAAAGATGCTACGAAACCAAAGAGGCTCTGATTCGAAACAGATTGCGCAATCATAATGCTCCAGACAATGGGCAAATAAAAAGGGCTGTTTTTTCAAACAGCCCTTTTTATAATAAGGCGATTTTTAATTTACCTTTTATTGATATCGACGTAAGGTCTTTGGTTTGCACCAGTATAAACCTGTCTTGGCCGTCCGATTGGCTCTTTGTTTTCTCTCATTTCTTTCCATTGAGCAATCCAACCCGGAAGCCTGCCAATAGCAAACATCACGGTGAACATGTCCGTAGGAATTCCCAATGCTCTGTATATGATACCTGAATAGAAATCTACGTTCGGATATAATTTTCTTTCCACAAAGTATGGATCATTTAAGGCAACCTCTTCAAGCCCTTTTGCTATGTCCAAGACCGGATCAACTACTCCAAGAGACTCTAATACTTCGTCAGCGGCTTTTTTGATGATTCTGGCTCTTGGGTCAAAGTTTTTATATACTCTGTGTCCAAATCCCATCAACCTGAAAGGATCGTCTTTGTCTTTAGCCTTATTCATCCACTTGTTTATATCACCCCCATCTTCTTTTATGGCTTCCAGCATTTCAATCACAGCCGAATTTGCTCCACCATGAAGAGGTCCCCAAAGTGCATTGATACCAGCAGAAAGAGAAGCATATAAACTTGCCTGAGACGAACCAACGATCCTAACGGTAGATGTAGAGCAGTTTTGTTCATGATCAGCATGTAAAATCAATAGCTTGTCAAGGGCATTGGCTACAACAGGATCGATCACATGATCGGTAGAGGGCAACCCAAACATCAGGTGTAAGAAGTTGCTACAGTAGTCCAGATTGTTTTTAGGATAAACTACAGGCTGTCCAATTTTGTTTTTATAAGCCCAGGCTGCAAAGGTCGGTAATTTGGCAATGATACGAATAATGCTCATTTTCACTTCATCCCAAGACCTGTTTGGATCAAGGCTTAGTGGATAAAAAGCTGTCATTGCAGTTACCATAGACGACAATACACCCATAGGATGGGCAGAAGATGGAAACCCATCTAATATTTTATGAAAATCTTCGTGAATTAATGTATGGTTGGTGATCTCATGCTGAAAACTTTCTAATTCAGCGGCTGTTGGAAGTTCACCGAAAATCAATAAATATGATACTTCAAGAAAAGATGATTTGTCAGCAAGTTCT
Organism: Reichenbachiella sp. MALMAid0571; assembly: GCF_040151475.1. Classification (NCBI taxonomy): domain Bacteria; kingdom Pseudomonadati; phylum Bacteroidota; class Cytophagia; order Cytophagales; family Reichenbachiellaceae; genus Reichenbachiella; species Reichenbachiella sp. MALMAid0571. Next base: position 50,405 of record NZ_JBDKWG010000139.1, read on the forward strand.
TCGATAGGGTATCCTCTATATCTCAAAATACCTTTTTCACCGTCAAGAAAAGTGATGGCACTTTTGGTAGCACCAGTGTTTTTATAACCCGGATCTATTGTGATAAGGCCCGATTGAGCTCGTAACTGGCCGATATCTACTGCTTTTTCATTTTCAGTACCTTCCACAACCGGAAGTTCATAAGAATTTCCGTCTAATTTAATTTCTGCTTTTCCTGACATATTTCTCTAGTTATCAATAAATAAAAAATCCTTTCGAATATAATCAATTTGGGTTTAATTGTTTCCTAAAATCAAAGGAAGACCATCTTTACCACTTCCAATTACGATCACTTTGCTATTTGGTGATTGAGATAGCTCTGTAGTAGCTTCAATACCTCTCATTTTAAGTAGTTCTGGTGTTAAACTGTTGTTGATGATCTTATTTGCAGCTGCTTCTCCTTCAGCAGCTATTCTTTTTCTTTCCGCTTCACTTTTTTCTTTGTCTAGTCTAAACTGATATGCCAGAGCTTCTTGTTCTTGCTGCAGTTTGTTTTCAATCGCTTGTTTGATTTGAGCAGGCAAGTTGATAGATCTTATCAACAATGCTTTCATTTGTACATTGTTGTTCTTGTTTCCTAATACAGCTTCCGTTTCACTTTTTATTGCAGTTTCAACTTCAGACCTTTTCGTAGAATAAATCTCCTCAGCTGTGAATCGACCCATTACCTGTCTTACCGATGATCTTACTTCTGGTATTACCAATCTGTTGATGTAATCTTGTTGGAAGGTTTCTTGAATGTAACCTATTCTGCTTGGTATAGGACTGAATCGGACAGATACATCTACACTTATAGAAAGCCCGCTTTTGTCTAAGACATCCATGGCCTCTTCTACTTTATTTTCGGATACATCAAATGTGTAAATGGTATTCCAGGGAGCTTTGGTGTGGAAGCCCGGCCCCATTATGTTTTCCTTGTCAAGCCCCGATCCAAATTTGTAAAACATTACTCCTCTTTCAGATGGTCCGAGAGTGTAAAACAGGCTTGAGGATAAACTTATTATTATAAATAAACCTACTACTATTATTACCAGAAAAGGAAGAAATTTTTTATTATCCATTTTTTATATCTTTTTATTTGAGAGACAAAAATAAGGTTTAGAGATCACATTCTTATATTATTTAGACAATAAGAAAGCGTGGTATCAGCCAACCATTTACATTCTCTCTATTTCCAAATTCAAGGTATATACCCTTTTGCAGTTGCAATGCAAATTTGGTGATCAAATGAATGATAATTGGAAATTTTGACGATTATTTGCGAAAGTATTAATAATTCAGCAAAAAAGCCATCATTAACAAAGTTTTCGAATATACCGTCTCGGTGGTATGTTTTTCAGTTTGATAAACGCATAAACTTGTAGTATAGATTAATAAGTGAAAATTATGGAAAATATACTACTGGTTGTATCATTGGTTTTGTTTATTGCCTTTATCATCGGAATGTTTAAACCTTCTGCAGTGATTAAAACCGGGAGTCCTGGCAGGGGTAAGGTGCTTCTTTTCTTTTTCCTGCCTTCTTTTATTTGTTTTGTTACAGTGGGTGTGCTCGGAAATAAAAAAACAGAAGAGGCTCTTAAAAACCCTGAAGGAGTTGAAGAACTTAGCTTAATATCAAAAGGATATGATAAAGTACCAGAGTTATTGAAGGATTTTAAAGACTTGAAAAAACTTAGTTTGAGGAGCAATAAGATAAAAAATATTGACAAAACAATTCTTGCTATGCCCTTGTTGGAAGAGTTGGATTTATCTTCTAACCCAATAGAAGAAATTCCTGATTGGATTACCGGGCTTACGAACTTAAAAAAGCTTGTTTTGGACAAAACAAAAATTGACACTATTCCACCTGCGGTTTCTTCTATGGTGGAAAATATTTCATATAACAATACTCCTTTTGAAGAAAGGCAACTGAATGCCGGAAAAATGGCTGAAAAAGCTAGTGAGGAAGAATCTGAAGGAGATATAGAAGGTGAGAGTTTTGGGGATTTCGCAATTAGAAAACTAATGGGCAATGAGCATGGTTATAAAAGAAGTTTCAAGAAAGGGGATTTGTACTACATCAAGCCAGTGACTAAGGCTCAGGCTGACAGCTTAGGGAACTTTTTGGTGGAAGCAGGTTTTTTTAATGATGATAACAAAGTATCCATGCAAATTATTTATAATTCTGCTGCTGAAAAACCCGTGTATGAGTTGAGAGCTATTACAGCCAAAGAGATGGATGAAGAAATCAAAAATGCATTTAAACTGCAAGCACTTTTTATCTCATTAAGAGTATTTGATGGTCAGCCAGTTGATTTCCATCTTTGCGACGACCAGTTTAACACTCATACCATTTTATCGTCTGCCGACTAATCCATTTGGCAGACAGATACTTTGTACGTAATTTGGGTAAATGAAAGTATTTAAATATTTCATTTTACCTCTGGTTATTCTAACAGGAACTGTTTTCTTGGTTTATAAAATAGTGGATGAGCCACTTCCTGAAGGGAATTCCGGAGAAGAAGCCGACTTATTGGCTAAAAAAATGCTGGAATCTATTTCTGATGATGCATGGCAAAATACAGGAGCAGTACAATGGGAATTTTCAAGCCGAAAAGGAATCAACAAGCACCTTTGGGATCGTAAGAGGCATTTTGCTCAGGTTGAATTTGAAGGAAATCTCGTTCAAATTGATATCAATAACAGGAGGGGAGTAGTATTGAACAATTCACACTCACTATCAGAACTTAGGAAAGCTGAGTTATGCGAAAAAGCATGGCGGTTATGGATTAACGATTCTTTTTGGCTCAATCCGGTTTCAAAAGTATTTGATCCCGGAGTTTCTCGTAAAATAGTGAAATTGGAGGGAACAAAACAAGCTTTGTTGGTTACTTACGAATCAGGAGGGGTTACCCCTGGAGATTCGTATTTGTGGATATTGGATAACAACTTTCGTCCGCAAGCCTGGAAATTCTGGGTCTCTATCATACCTGTTGGTGGCTTGGAGTTTTCCTGGGAAGGGTGGGAACAGCTACAAACTGGAGCTTATATCTCTACTATACACAAAGGTGTGATTGATATATCTGTTAACAATGTAGCAGGAAGAGGTACACTCAATGAGTTGACTGGAGGCAAAGATATTTTCAGTGGCTTTCAAAGAGCGACAGTTCAGTTTTAAATACCGAATAGGACAATGATTTTCCTGATGCACTGTTTGGAGACCTATTTTATTATTCTTTCAAATAGGTTGGCTTCAGTATTTGATTTTGATAAAATAGTTCTCACTTTTGGCATCTCAAATTTCCTGAGAGATGAAGAAGACAATAAAACTCAAAGCTGAATATGACTATAATTTTCACCTGTTAGGAATAATATCCAAAGCCAAGGAATACACTTTGTCATGGGCGATCAATAATTCATTGGGAATAGAACTAAAGAAGGAAGAAGATTTATTTATCGATATAAAAAATGATAAAGAGCTAAAAGTGTCCAACTATGGCTACCAGACCGAAAGTGCGGGATACTATTTGATTAAAAACAAATTGGAAGAGGAAATTGAAGGAGAACAGGTTATTTTTGCACCTTCCCTTAAAACGTTTGACTACATTTTGAAAATAGAATCAGACAACAATAACCCATCCATAAATGATATCTACAATGTTTTTAGATCAGTTGATCAAATTCAGTCTGTACTGAAGTTAGATGTGAATAAAATTAAAGAGAAAGAATATTTTTTGTTGTAAACCAAACCAAATATGCATAAAAGAGCTAAAATTCTAGCCACTGTAGGACCTGCCAGCAATACCAAAGAAAAACTGATACAATTGATTGAAGCTGGTGCTGATGTTTTTAGATTGAATTTTTCTCACGGCACTCATGAAGATCACCTCAAGATAATTAATCTTATCAATGAAATCAATGAAGAGCGAGGATTGAATATTTGCATTCTTCAGGATTTGCAGGGGCCAAAAATAAGAATTGGCCAGGTTGAAAATGACGGAGTAGAGATCGTTTCTGGAGAGCAGTTGATCATTTCCATCGAAGAAGAAATATTAGGAACCAAAGAGAAAGTAAGTACTACATATAAGTCACTGCCACAGGATGTAAATCCCGGAGATGTTATTTTGATAGATGATGGAAAGATTCAGGTCAAAGTATTGGATACTATAGGTGAAGAAGTAATTACAGAGGTAGTATATGGTGGTGTGTTGAAGTCTAGAAAGGGAATAAACTTACCGGATACAAAAATATCTGCGCCATCATTGACGGAAAAAGACAGAGAAGATCTTGAGTTTGGATTGAAGCATAATGTGGAGTGGGTGGCACTTTCCTTTGTGAGAAATGCGAAAGACATCACTGATTTAAGGAAAATTATTGATGCCCATCAAAGGGATACTAAAATAGTGGCCAAAATAGAAAAACCGGAAGCACTTCTGGAGATAGATGGGATCATAGAAGCAACAGATGCCATCATGGTAGCCCGGGGAGATCTGGGTGTGGAGATTGTTATGGAAGATGTGCCTATGGTTCAAAAGAGGATCACAAACAAGTGCAATAACCTTGGGAAACCGGTAATTATAGCTACTCAGATGCTTGAGAGCATGATTGACAACCCGCGTCCGACAAGAGCGGAAATCAATGATGTAGCCAATTCCATTCTTGACGGAGCTGATGCAGTGATGCTGTCAGCAGAATCGGCCTCTGGTAAATATCCGATTGAGTCTGTGAAATGCATGGCAAATACCATATTGTCTGTTGAGAAAAAAGCGAGCGTAATATTCAACAAATACTGGAATGTAGATAGCCCTACTACAATGATCAATGATAAGCTCATCAATTCAGCTTGTCGGTTGTCTCATGATGTGGGAGCCAAAGTGATTGTAGGAATGACCAAAACCGGAAGTACTGGTTTTAGCCTGGCTAAAATCAGGCCAGAGGCACCTATTTACCTTTTCACTGACAACAAGAGAATTCTTAGGACAATGAATCTAGTTTGGGGAGTGAAAGGTTATTATTATGACAAGATGAATAAAATTGATCAGACCTTTCAAGACATTTCTTCTATATTGAAACAGGAGGGCATTCTTGATAAAGATGATGTTTATATTGGTACTGCTTCTATGCCGCTTCATTGGGCTGGCAGGACCAACATGATGAAATTGAATGTAGTAAGTTAAAATTTTCAGCCAGTCATCCTTTGGGTGATTGGCTGCTTTTATTATATCCTGCAACCTAAACTCCAGTATTGAAAAACAGATTTAAGATATATTGTTTATTCATTGTACTGTTTCACTTTTCTCTGTTTGTACAGGCTCAAAACGAGCAGGAAACATTCTTGCAAGGGAAACAATACCTGAATGAGGGCAAATACAATTTCGCCATGCAATCATTTGAGAAGCTGGCAATTCCTGATGCTACTCATGCCTTTAAAGAATATGCGTCGTTCTATTATGCACTGGCTGCATATAAGAACTATGACTTTGGTTTGGCAAGATCCATGTGGCTACAGATGGAATCGAAATATCCGCAATGGAAGAAAATTCAGGAAGTATATTACTGGCTTTCTGAAGTTTACTTTCAAGAGGGAAACCTGGAAAAGGGAACGTATTATGCAAAAAAATCAAACCTGAGCGATGGTGTTGGAGTAATAGATCACTATTTATCTGAAGTGGATGATGTATTGGTTCTTAAATCTATATACGAGGCATTTTCTGATGACAAAAATGTTGCAATGGCATTGGTGGCTGCAATCGACAAACAACCTCTTTTTGAAAGAGATTTTGATTTGATAAAACAGCTTACTGAGAAATTTAATTTTGGGCAGTCACTTCTTGGTTTTTCTCAGATTGGAGAAAGTGTAAAAAAAGATTTTTATCGGGTAGCGGTATTGTTGCCTTTTATGTTTGAAGGCCTTGACGATACAAGAAGGGTAGAGAGAAATACTTTTGTAATGGATCTTTATCATGGTATTGTACAAGCTACTGGTGAATTGAACTTGAAAAATAAGCTAATTGAGGTTTTTCCTTATGATACCAAAAGAGACAAAAGAACAACAGCTAATATATTGCGGCAGGAAGAATTGAAAAGCATGGATCTCATTATTGGTCCTTTATATCCCGAGCCTAGCAAACTTACTTCAAGCTTTTGTTTTGAAAACAAGATCAATATGATCAACCCGGTTTCGTCCAATAGCGTAATTACCGGTGATAATCCCTATTCTTTTTTATTCAAACCTACACATGAAGTGCAGGCATTGAAAGCGGCAGAATTTGCAATCGACACTTTTCAGAGTAACAAAAAAAACACTTACATCTTTTTCGATGATGAAAAGGATTCCATTATGGCGGATTTGTATGCTAAAAAAATCAAAGAAGCTGATTTTGAGATAGCCGGAAGCTTGAAAATAGATGATGAAAAAGTACAATTTGCTTATGAGCTACTTACCGAAACCTATGAACAGAAGCTTTCAGAAGAAGAAGCTGATAGTATTAGTAAAATAGAGGGACGAATAGTCAAGGAGAGTATGCCAAAGTCAAAAAACGATTCGGCTTATTTTTATGAAGAACATTTTGTAATCGAGAAAGACAGTATTGGACATATTTTCCTGGCTTCATCAAAGCCACTACACGCATCACTATTTATAAGTGCAGTAGAAATAAGAGGTGATAACATTCCCATCGTCGGCAGATACGATTGGCTTAAAGATGAAATGCTGACCATCGATCAAATGGAACGGCTTGGAGTTTATTTTATCAGTCCCGATTATGTGTTAAGAAATAGTCCTGCTTTTCTTAAGTTTAGAAGGGATTATCAGAAAGAATACAGGGAAATGCCGTCTATGAATAGCATGCTGGGCTATGAAGTGATGATGTACACAGGCGAAATGATGAAGAAATATGGTCATTATTTCCAGAGAGGAGCATTGCAGGAAGGGTTTGTTCCTGGGAAACTTTTTTATGGAATAGACTACAAAATATTTAACAGCAATCAGGTAGTACCCATCACACAATTTATCAATTCAGAATTGCAACTAGTTAATGCTCAATATGATATCAAAGAAGAATAGCTCACAATTATTTTCGAAAGCACAAAATTTCATCCCCGGAGGAGTTAATTCTCCTGTTCGGGCATTCAGAGCGGTAGGGGGAGATCCTGTCTTCATCAAGTCTGCAAGAGGTGCTTTTATGTTCGATGAGGACGGAAATAAGTTTGTTGATTTGATCAACTCCTGGGGACCTATGGTTCTTGGTCATGGAAATGAGGCTATAGAGGAGGCAGTAGTAAATGCTGCAAAAAGATCTTTGTCTTTTGGCGCACCCAATGCAGCGGAAGTAGAGATTGCTGAATTGATCATAGAGATGGTTCCATCAGTAGAAAAAGTGCGTATGGTAAATTCCGGCACTGAAGCTACTATGTCTGCCATCAGGCTGGCGAGAGGATTTACAGGAAAGGAAAAAATTATTAAGTTTATCGGGTGTTATCATGGACATGGAGATTCTTTTCTGATCGCAGCTGGTAGTGGAGCGGCTACAATGGGAGTGCCCGATAGTCCCGGGGTAACTAAAGGGACAGCCTTGGATACATTGAATGCCACTTATAATGACATAGAAAGTGTGCAACAACTTGTAGATCAAAACAAAGGAAAGATAGCTGCCTTGATTATTGAGCCAATTGCTGGAAATATGGGATGTGTTCTTCCTTCTCCACAGTTTTTGGAGCAACTTCGGGAGATTTGTACTAAAGAAGGAATCGTTTTAATTTTTGATGAAGTGATGACAGGGTTTAGAGTGGCAAAAGGTGGTGCTCAGGAATTATATAACGTAATGCCGGATTTGACTACAATGGGTAAAATTATCGGAGGAGGTATGCCGGTAGGAGCGTATGGAGGAAAAAAAGAGATTATGGATTTTATCTCACCACAGGGGCCTGTCTATCAGGCCGGGACATTGTCGGGTAATCCGGTCGCCATGGCCGCAGGGTTGGTTATGCTACACCATTTGAATGACAATCCGAGTGTCTATACTCAATTAAATGAGACAACCACTTCCATTGTGAATGGAATAAAACTGAACCTGAAAGAACTGAACCTGAATTATACCATCAACCATGTTGGCTCAATGTTCAGTCTGTTTTTCACAGATAATATCGTCACAGATTTTGAGTCAGCAAAAACATCCAATCTGGAAATATTCTCTTCTTATTTCAATTCAATGTTGGAAAAAGGTGTTTACCTTGCTCCATCTCAGTATGAGACTTTGTTTGTTTCTACTGCTATTACCAATGCTGAAGTAGCCTCTATTGTAGAAGCAAATAAAGGATCACTTTTGGCTTTGGTGTGAAAAGAATTAGCTATTGATTAAAGGTTTTGGTATATTTAATACTTAACAACCTTAGTGAAATTGCTAAATAGTATCTAACCTACCTAATGACCGCTTTGCAAAGAATAAATTATCTCAATTGGATCAATGCTCTTCGGACAGGAGATGGTGGTGCCTTTGAGAATATTTACAATGAATTTTGGGAATCCCTGTATGCGATAGCCTACAACCGATTGAAATCAAGAGAAGCGGTTGAAGAGATTCTTCAGGAAATCTTTACTGATTTGTGGAATAGAAGAGAAAGCCTGTCAATTACTTCTTCATTACCCGCATATCTACATGCTGCTCTCAAATACAAAATATTGAATTATATTCATTCTCAGAAACTTCGTTTGAACTTTAGTCAGGATCACCCCGAATACATATATAGTAGAGACAATTCAACTCAGGAAGTGTTGGCATTTGAGGAATTGTACGAGCTATTGGAAATGGGGCTGGAAAAGCTTCCTGCCAAATGTCGTCTGGTGTTTAGGATGAGTCGTCAGGAACAGAAATCTTCAAAAGAAATTGCAGCAGAACTGAATGTTTCCCATAGGACAGTACAAACTCACATTCATCAGGCTATAAAATTCCTGAGAAAAGAACTGGTTGATTATAAGTATGTTGTGCTGATGATTTACCTGTTTGAAAATTAATTTCAAATCATTCTACGTAGGTTGACCTTTTCATTTGACTATAATAAGTGAGATGAAAAGATACGATCAAACAACACAAACACTCATTGATAAATTTCTTCAGGGAAAGGCTTCAGAAGAGGAAGTTAATCAATTGAATTCCTGGTATCATTCTATCGATGATACAGAAGTGAATCTCCCTAATGTTTCATATCAGGAAATGATGGACAAGAAGAGGAGTATGCTTTTCGATATTCAAACTAATTCAGTTAGTCTGACAGGTAATAAATCAAATGTTCTACCTATTGTTTGGAAAGTAGCAATTTCTATTACTCTCATTGTTAGCCTTAGCTTTTTTTTTCTTCAAAACCAGTCATCATCAATTGCTGAAAAGAACATTTTTGTAAAAAGCACCAAATGGGGACAGAAACAAACTCTGACTTTAAGTGATGGTTCAGTAGTAAAACTTAATTCTGGTAGTTCAATATTTTTCCCAGAACAGTTTGGTTCGGATAGCAGAGAAATCAAATTGATTGGAGAAGCTTTTTTTGAAGTGGTTAAAGATTCAAGGAGACCTTTTAGAGTATTAACAGGAGATATTGCTACTGTAGTTTTGGGTACATCATTCAATGTAAATGCCTATCCTGAAAAAAATAAGATAGACATCTCATTGGTTACGGGGAAAGTGAGGGTGGAGTCATCTAACTATGGCCAAAAAGCCATAGATCCTATTTATTTAACACCTGGAGAACAAGCTTCTTACAGTTTGTCAACCTTATACATAAAGAAACAAAAATTTGATACAGAAGAAATGTTGGGTTGGAAAAGTGGAATCTTGTATTTTAAAAATGCGAACGAATCAACATTGGTTGCAAAACTAGAAAAGTGGTATGGTGTGGAGATATCGGTAATAAACCAGACCGAAAATAAGATTGATATTTCTACCAAGTTTGATAACGCAACTTTAGAAAATGTACTTACTTCTCTCGGTTATACCTTGGGGTTTGATTTCAAAATCAATAATAAAAAAGTAGAAATACAATATTTTAACTAAACAGATAATGAATGATCTAGAAAAATAAAACTAATAAAAAACAGCAATGCTCAAGGAGCACTGCTGATAGATTTCTTTCCGGTTCAAATATCAGGTTTGGCGACACGGTATCATGAACGGGAAAGGAAGGGTTTCAATGAAATATTTAATTACATCAAAACATTTCAAAATTATGAAATTAAAACAAGTACTCCTATTTAAGAAGCTTATTATGTATTCATTTTATGGCATATTAGCACAATTCATTTGTTTTACCTTCCTTTTGGCATCAGAAGGTTCTAAAGCTCAATCATCAAAAAGTGTAAAAGACATTATGGTTAATCTTACATTTGAAAATGATGACCTGACAACAGTCTTTAACAAAATAGAGAAGAAAACAGATTTGACTTTTGTCTTCAATAAAAGAGACGTATCAAAAAGTAAAATTAGAATTAGTAAAAAATATTCTGAAGGATCTATTTACGAAGTGCTTCTTGATATATCAAAGCAAGCCGATTTAAGTTTTAAACAGGTTAATAGGAATATCAATGTCAAAAAAAGTCATGGCAATCTTGAGGAAACAAATAGGCTTGTTGTTATTGCCAGAGATGTAGATGTTTCAGGTAAGATCACTGACGAAAATAATGCAGGACTTCCGGGCGCATCGGTGGTAGTAGATGGTACAACCACAGGAACTACGTCAGATTTAAATGGTAACTATAAGCTGAGTGCACCTGATGGTGCCACATTGACCATTTCATTTGTGGGGTATAAAACCCAACAAATTACTGTGGGTTCTCAGAGTGTGATTGACATTCAAATGGAAGTTGATGCTAATATTCTGGGAGAAGTTGTAGTGGTAACTGCAATGGGAATTGAAAGACAGGAAAGGTCGGTAGGGTATGCCGTACAAAGTGTTAAAGCAATTGACGTTTTGGCATCAGATCCTGTGGATATTTCGCAAGGATTACAAGGAAAAGTAGCAGGGTTAAATATTAGCACAGCTAATGGTTTAAATAATGCTTCTTCCAGAGTTGTAATTAGGGGAAATAACAGCTTGTTTGGCAAGAATCAGCCAATTATTGTAGTAGATGGAGCTATTGTGGAAAACAATGAATTGCCACAAGGAAATGTAGGAACTAACCAAGATGGTTACAGGGATTGGGGCAACTACCTGAGTTATCTGGATATGAGTACTGTTGAAAACGTGTCAATCTTAAAAGGCCCTAATGCAGCGGCTTTATATGGAGCCAGAGGTGCTAATGGTGTAATTCTGATTACGTCGAAAAAGGGATCCAAAAGAAAAGGTGTTGGCATACAATACAGTACCTCAAGTAATTTTACTGAAGTCAACCGGTTCTCAGATGTTCAAAATGAATTTGGAGGTGGTTTTAGAGCAGCGTTATACACCGCTAATCCCCAACTACCCAAAACAGGTACAGGACAAAGTTTTGTTCCTGTTTTATATAATGGAAATGTATATCCGGGGCAAACAGGTATTGAATCGTCTCATGGTGTAATTCCGGGAGGTTATAACACACCGGATGTTTTTAGTTGGTTTGGAGCTGGTGGATCATGGGGTTCAAGGATGGATGGCACGCCTGCCCTGTATTGGGATGGTCAGATCAGACCATATTCTCCACATCCTGACAATAGAAAATATATGTATAAGACAGGAATGGAAAATACACATAATGTATCTTTCTCTTCGGCAAGTGACTTGGGCAGTATTCGTTTAGGGATATCTACTAAAAAAGGAGATGCTGTGGTTGAAAATACAGACTATAAAAGCACAAGTGCTTCCCTTGGTTCTCATATAAATATTTCGAAAATTTTTAGTGCTGACGTAACGGCCAATTACAATCAAAACTCAAGGTTGAATGCACCTGAAATTGGTAACAACAATTCCTGGTCTAAATTCATGATATATGGTATGTCCAGAGATTATATAGGCATTGAGAAGGATTTATATTATGGAGAAGATGATTATGATGGGTATAGGGTGAATTTTGGAGGTGCTTACCCACATGCAGAATATAGCAGGGATTTGTTTTGGTACACCTACCAAAACAATAGCAGACTCTGGAGAGATGAATTTATCTCAACTATCAAATTAAATGCTACGATTACTCCTTGGTTAAATGCTTTTGTAAGGACATCAGTAGATTTGATAGGCACCAGATTTGAAGCGACAAATAATACCATTCAGCCTGATGGTCTAAACGGTGGCAGTTTTGCCAGAACCATTAGTAAAGACAAAATATTCAATACCGATGTTATGGCGATTTTTCATAAAGATGATTTCATTACAGATGGTTTCAATGCCAGTGTTACACTTGGGTACAATGAATACTCAAACAATTCCGCTGGGATTCAGTCTTTAAATAATAACCCGTTTAAAGTCCCTAATATTTATGCACTTTCAAATCACGGAACAATTACGAATCAGGATAGAATTAATGAGTTAGCAAAAGAGTCGAGATATGATGTGCAATCGTATTCTTATTTTGGGCTAATGGATTTATCCTATAAGAATTTCTTGTTTTTGCAGTTGACCGGTAGAAGAGATGCGAACTCCACGTTACCGGAAAACAACAACACTACATTTTATCCATCAATGAATACTTCATTTGTATTTACAGATGCTTTTGATTTGGGAAATGCATCAGATCTAGTGTCTTATGGAGCCTTTAGGTTTGCGTATGGTAAAAGTGCCAATGCCACAGAGCCATATCAATTGGATGCAGTTTATGAAACAGGTTCTTTTGGTGGTCAGACTACCATTACCAGACCAGCAACAATTCCACCCAATGATTTGACTTTTCAAACTTCTAAGTCAACGGAAGTTGGAATGGCATTGGGTCTTTTTAAGAATATTGTAAATGTTGATTTTACGTATTACAATATTAAATCCGAAAATCAAATCATGACTTCTGCCTTGGCATTATCTGCTGGTGCTTCAAAAGTAATCTTTAATTCAGGAGTGCTGACCAATAAAGGAATTGAGATGGTGATCAAAGCTGATATTTTCCATACTGATAATTTTTCATGGAATGTCAGCCTAAATGCAGCTAAAAATACCAATAAAGTGGTATCTCTGGCCGAGGGTGTTGAAGAACAGCAAATTGCAACTGTATTCAGTAGTCAAGGTGCATATATGAAAGCTTCTCCAGGTGAAAATTATGGAGTGCTGTATGGAACGGACTTTGAATTAGATGATCAGGGAAGGAAGCAGGTGATGAATATTTACAACAAAGATGGAAGTGGGGAGGTAATAGGTACACAATATAAAGTTACTGCTGATGTACAACCAATAGGTAATGCTGCACCTAAAATGACAGGTGGTCTTGGAAATGTCTTTGGTTACAAAAACTTCAGGTTGTCAACTTTGATTGACTACAAGTTGGGTGGAGACATCTATTCTGTTGACCATGCTGTTTCAATGGGAAGTGGTTTAGCTCCTGAGACTGCTGCAGCAAGAAATGGTGGAGGATTACCTTATACTTATCCTGATGGTACTACTGATGATGTAGGAATGGTTATGGAAGGATATAATGTTGATGATGAGAGAGAGAATGACAGAGTTATACATCCTGTTTATTACTATGGTATTACTTATGCAGGTTGGTCTCATTTAAACAGACCGAGAAGTCTATCTGTTTTCGAAAATTCATGGATAAAATTGAGAGAAGTTTCTCTTACCTATAATTTTCCAAGAGAGTTGTTAAGCAAAACAAACTTTATTCAAAACGCTTCTTTGTCTGTTGTAGGAAGAAACTTGTTTTATTTATACACCACGTTACCTGATCATCTTAATCCTGAAGCAATAAATGGAACTGGTAATGGACAGGGGTTACAGTGGTCTGCCTTTCCAAGCATGAGAACTATTGGTTTTAATTTGAAGATAGGATTTTAATTTTAAATGAAATAAGATGAAAACTAATAATATAAAAAGAACAAATAGAGGGATATTTATACTTTTCCTATGTGTTGGTTTGTTGTCAATAACATCTTGTGAAAAGGATTTTGGAGACATCAACGATAATTATGAAGCCAAGCTGTATGACGCTACAGTACCTGGATTGTTCAATGACCTCATTGCCAAGACCGTTAAAACAGGAGCTCACCATAGAATTCCTGTATCATGGTTGTATCAGTGGAGTCAACTTGCTGGAATGTACGCAGCTTCTGGATATCGTTTGGACGATTTTACTACGGCACCTTGGGAAGGTTATTACAGAAGTTTGGCGAATGTTCAAGATATTGAAAATTTGATTGCAGAAAATCCTTTAGCGGCCAATATGACCAACATTAGTCAAATGACTAAGGTAATTATGGCTTATAGAACTTTAACCACAACTTTAATGTATGGTGACATGCCGTATAGTGAAGCAGGAAAAGGCTTTTTTGGACCTGAAGGTTTTAGACCAGTTTATGACAGCCAGCAATCCATTATGGAGTCGGCTATTGATGATTTGACTTCAGCCGTTAATAATTTATCTACAAGCACATCACAGGTGTCTCTGGGTAGCTTTGATACACTTTTTGGCAATGATATTGATATGTGGATTACTTTCGCCAACTCGTTGAGATTGAGATATGCTATGGCAATGAGAGAAAAGAATGCCTCATTTGCAGATCCAATTATCACGGATGCATTGAGCAAACCGTTATTGGCTGCTGATGAATACATTTCACTAGATCCCGCCAGTATTTCTGGCTTATCTCTCGATAGAGCAGGTATGTATAGAGGTAATTCTTATATGCGTATGGGATCTACCATGTGGAATGCCATGTCTAGTAGTGATGATGTAGATGGTTCTGGAATTTATGATCTAAGGTGTAAAATATTTTTTGAAGCAAACGCCTCAGACGAATGGGTGCCTTATCCTCAGGTATCAGACCTTACGACACCAATAGTTACTGGAAACCCTAATGTTGCAGCCAGGGTTACTGGAGATTGGACAGCAGGTAGGTCTAACTTTTCGTCTTTCAATGTCTATTTTACTGAAGATACAACCATTCCACAATTCCTTATAACCGGAACTCAAATAAGTTTCATTAAAGCGGAGCTTTACAATAGAGGGATTGCTGGAGTTACAGCCAATCCGACTATGGCGGAAACATTTTATAATGAAGGTATTACCGAATCAGTTAAGTTTTGGTACAAGCATGCAAATGGATCTGCTATATGGACTGTGAATAAACCAGCTGCTGAGCCAACAACTTTAGAGTTGGATGCAATGTTAACTGATCCCAATGTTGCTTATAGTGCAACACCAGCTACAGCTTTAAGCCAAATTTATAAGCAAAGCTGGATATCATTGTTACATCAACCATTTGAGGCGTGGACTTTGCAAAGAAGGACTAATAATGCAACACCAAATGTTTCTTTGCCGGAAACAAGTCTGGTTACTAATTTTAACAGGGTGACATATCCTCCGTCAGAAAGGGAAACCAACCGTGTAAACTGGCAAACAGCTAGTAGAAACGGAAGTGATGCAGAAACAGACCCAATATGGATACAACCATAATAGGTTAAGTTTTATTAACTGAAAATTATATAGCCGACTTCTTATATTGAGAGGTCGGTTTTTTTTAAAAGAAAGAGGCTGTCTCAAAGGATTAAACAGTTGCCGGACTTGTTCCGGCATCCCTTTGGAAATGCAGCAATAGCTGTTTCCAGGACAGATTCCAGAATACCTGCCTAAAGGGCAGTCAGGAGTCTGGGAATTATTTGACTTTTTGAGACAGTCTTTTTCTTTTTTACTATCAAAATCAACTTATAAAAAGTTTAGAACGTTGACCTTCCAAGCTAGGCAAGGTAATTTCAAACTTAGTAAACTCTCCTTTTTTTGATTCCAACTTAACAGACCCGTTCAATTTTCCCACTGTTTCCTTTAAAATATATAAACCAAGTCCTGCTCCGGAAAATTCTTTAGATGCTCTAAAAAACATATCAAAAACTTTATCGATATAGTCTTGCTCTATACCTACACCATTATCCGAAAACTCTATCACGACCTGCTTTTCAGATGCTCTTATTGATATTGAAATAAATGAAGATTCCTTCTTATAATCCTGGTACTTGATCGAATTGGAAATGAGGTTGTTTAATATCACTTCAACACTTCTTTTATCAGAATAAAATGATCCTTCAATATCTATTTCAATATTAAAAGTGATTCGTCCATAACCCTCCATGAAGTTAAGATTGAGTTTAGCTTCTGAAGTAATCTGGTTAAAATCAATTTTAACAATTTCAATTTTCATCCTCGAATTACGAGAATAATCCAGAATGTCCTTAATAAAATGATCAAGACGACTGACGCTTCCTTTAATAAGACCAAGATATTCTTTTAGAACAGGAGAAGGATTTTCTGTCTCTGCAATATTGACAACCCCCAAAATAGATGAAAGTGGGGCTCTCAAATCATGAGAAACACTGTAAACGAACTTATCCAGTTCATAGTTCACTTTCTTTACTTCTTCCAATTGAGTCATTAATTTGGCTTCTGCCAGTTTTCTATCTGTAATATCTTCAACGGAACCTTCTATGTGTAATGGATTTCCCAAGTCATCATGTACTACTCTTAAATGATTTCTAACCCAAAAAATTTCCCCATCCTTTTTTCTTACCTTAAATTCCAGTCCAAAAGCTTTTCCTTCCTTTTTAAGTATATTTCTAGAGTTAATACGATCTTCCTGCTCTACATACAATGTCTCTCCTATTCTGGTGATTGAAGAAACCATATCATCTGGTGAGTTATATCCAAACATCTTGACCATTGCCGGATTCACTGTAATAAACCTGCCCTGAGTAGAAGCGATATAGATGCCCTCAGTAGCATTTTCAAAAATATTTCGATAACGCTCTTCTGCTTCTATCAATGCTGTCTCGGCATTTTTTTCTTTAGTCACATCTCTAAAGGACCAAACCCGGCCTACGATCTCATCATGCAAGATAAGCGGGCTTGAAAATCTATGTATTTTGTTTCCATTTTTAAACTCTAATAAATCAACATCAATTTTGTCAGACTTAAAAAGTGTTTGAATTTTCTCAACGAATTCATTCGGGAATAATATCTGACTCAAGACATAAGGCATTATTTCATTAATGTCGTTCTTTTCATACATTTCATCTGAAATCTGCCAAATTTCCTTAAATCTGGTATTTGAATTAATAATATTGCCATCAGGGTCAGTCGCCATAATACCGTCATTTGTTGATTCAAGTATTCCATGTAGAAAAATCTCACGTTCACGCAAACCCTTCTCCATCTCCTTACGCTCGGTTATGTCACGTATATGTGCGCAAAACAAAGTGTTATCATTTTGAATAATAGGAATGATGGTAAGCTCTATTGGCAACTCAGCGCCAGATCGATTCAAGGCTATGGTTTCAACTGCATTATTGCTCTTTGCATTTTCTCCATTTTCAAGATACTGCTTTATTGTGTCCTTGTGGCGATCATGGAACCGATCAGGTATGATCAACTCTGTCAATGATTTTCCAATTGCAACTTCTTTTTCCCATCCAAAAATATTTTCTGCCTGATGATTCCAATAAACTATTTCACTATTGGTATTGTACCAGATAACAGCGTCAAAAGAAGAATTCATTATTTGATTTCTCAATTCATTTGAATCCGACAACTTTTTTATAAAAATAAGGATATACCCACCCACGCTGCTAACAATCAAAAGAATCAATACTACATTTACATAAAAAAGATATGTACTGATCTTTCGTGAGGAGTCTCCTAATACACCAGCAAACTCCACACCTTTTTCTGTCAACTCTAAATACAGGGTATTTACCTTTGATATAACAGACTTCTTCTTTTCAACTGAAAGTGGTCTTTGCTTTATTTCATCATGAAAACTTTGCCCCTCATTATATAATTCCCCGACCAACGCATCCGCCTCCTTCCAGACCTTTATGATGCTATCCATGAAAATCACATTTCTGAAGTTCTGAAATAACCAGATAAGATTATCCAAATCATCCGGGTGATTATTGCCTTGAATAAGCCCCTTTCTTATCACTTCCAGGCTGCCATTTGAATCCATAGCCACACGGGCAATACTATCACCTATGGGGATTTTTATGTTATCAAGAAAAGATTGGTAATGGGCATCATCTTCAGATACCACAAACAGTATTAAATCTTTAGAAGCATCCTTATTTCCTTTTGAATAATAAGACTCACCGTTGATATACGCCCTGATAGCAGAAGTGGTGCGAATAGTATAATAATTTGCAATTATCAATAAGCCGGATATGACAATGATAATTGTCAAAGAAATACCATGAAGATTTTTCATATTTTCAAATCAACCTATGCACCTACTCAAAAATATATAAATAATTGCGATAATTATCAATACTTATTGCTTTTAAAGGTGTATGATCGGATTTGAAAACTACTCGATTAAGTAAGTGATGGCCTAAGAAAACTAACTTAGATACTGGCTGCTTCTCTAAATAGTTGAACAAACTCTGGTTGTGAAAAACTACCCAGGTCACCTTCACCATGCCGTCTTGCACTTACCTTATTTTCAGCTTCTTCTTTTTCTCCTACGATCAGCATAAATGGAATTTTTTTGGTTTCAGCATCACGAATTTTACGTCCTATTTTTTCATCGCGATGATCAATAAATCCCCGGATATCATTTTCTTCCAAATACTTAAATACTTCATCAGCATAATCAGCATGCTTCTCGGATATTGGTAAAATAGCTATCTGGTCAGGAGTAAGCCACAATGGAAAATTTCCGGCACAATGCTCTGTGAGCACAGCTACAAACCTCTCCAGGGAACCAAAGGGGGCACGGTGTATCATCACTGGCCTGTGCTTTTGGTTATCGCTTCCGATATATTCCAGTTCAAACCTCTCGGGCAAGTTGTAATCAACCTGAATAGTTCCCAACTGCCAGCTTCTATTAAGGGCATCTTTTACCATAAAATCGAGTTTAGGCCCATAAAATGCGGCTTCTCCCAACTCTGTAATAGTATTCAATCCTTTTTCTTCAGCGGCTTCTTTGATTGCAGTTTCTGCCTTCTCCCAGTTTTCGTCTGAACCTATATATTTGGCTTTATTTTCCGGATCACGAAGCGATATCTGTGCTGTATAATTTTCAAAACCCAGTGCTTTGAATGTATATAGCACCAAGTCGATCACTTTAATAAATTCGTTCTTTACCTGATCAGGAGTACAAAACAAATGAGCATCATCCTGAGTAAAACCACGTACCCGTGTCAACCCATGTAATTCTCCACTCTGTTCATAACGATAAACAGTACCAAACTCAGCCAATCTCAACGGTAAATCCCTGTAAGACCTTGGTTTACTTTTGTAGATTTCGCAATGATGAGGACAGTTCATCGGTTTCAGGAAAAACTCCTCACCTTCATGAGGAGTAGCTATTGGCTGAAATGAATCCTCCCCATATTTTTCATAATGACCTGACGTAATGTATAATTTTTTATTTCCGATATGAGGAGTGATGACAGGCTGGTAACCTGCCTTAAGTTGTGCTTTTCTCATAAACGCCTCAAGGCGCTCCCGAAGCATAGTTCCTTTGGGCAACCACAAGGGTAATCCCATACCCACTTTCTCAGAAAAAGTAAACAATTCCAGTTCACGCCCCAACTTTCTATGGTCTCTCTTTTTAGCCTCCTCAAGCATCTCAAGATATTCCTTGAGTTCCTTTTGCTTGGGGAAAGTGATCCCGTAAAGCCTGGTAAGCTGTTTGCTGTTTTCATCTCCCCGCCAGTATGCACCCGCTATATTCAGAATTTTAGCCGCTTTTATAAAACCGGTATCAGGTATATGCGGTCCACGGCAAAGGTCTGTGAAATTACCCTGCTTGTAAAAAGTGATGGTACCATCTTCCAGATCTTTGATCAGATCAAGTTTGTATTCATCTCCTTTTTCGGTGAAATACTTTGTGGCATCAGCTTTGCTGATTTCACTTCTTACATATTCATTTTTCTCACGAGCCAGTTCCAGCATTTTGTTTTCCAGCTCGCTCAAATCTTCTGAGTTGAACTCCTGATCCCCAAAATCCACGTCATAGTAAAACCCATTGTCAATTGCAGGGCCTATTCCAAGCTTAATTCCGGGATATAAGGCCTCCAAAGCTTCTGCCATTAGGTGAGCAGAAGAATGCCAAAACGTAGATTTTCCATCACCGTCATTCCATGTCAACAACTGCAAAGTACTGTCTGTTATAATTGGCCGATTGCTTTCTACAATTTGTCCGTTTACTTTGGCAGCAAGTACATTTCTAGCCAATCCTTCACTAATTCCCATTGCCACATCATGGCTGGTAGAACCACTCGGCATTTCTTTGACACTTCCATCGGGAAGGGTGATTTTGATCATTCCGTCACTCATCAACTTATTATATTTTTTCTTTTTTCTGAATAAAAAAGTCAAAAGTAGGAATTGCTTCCTGCTCCTCCTTTAATTTCTGCAAATATGCACGTTTTCTTTTTACTTTTTCCCATTCGACCAGGGCATCTTGATGCAATGAATCAATGGACAACACTTGCTCATAATTTTTTATAGCACTGGTCAAGTAACCTTTTTGATCGTAAGTTCGGGCTCTCAAAAGAAGAGCATCCAGATGCAAAGAATCAAAAGCCAATATTCTGTCTGCGACTAAAATAGCAGAATCATACGCTAATAAGTTAATGTGAATATTAGCCAACAGCATTCCCACATTAATATGCGTACTATCTTTCTTAAACGAAGTATTTAGTAATGCTTTAGCCTCTTCATTCTTATTCTGATCAATCAAAATTTCTGCTTTTTTTATTTTCAGCATTTCATTATTAGGAGCAAAAGATATAGCCTCATCGATCAGTTTTTCGGCTTCTTCATATTGTCTGGTTCTTTCGTATATATCGGAGACCTCATAGAGGATTTTATGGTTGTTTTTATATTGCTGCAATCCTATTTTCATAAACTTGAGTGCTGAAGTAGTGTCACCAAATGAAAGGTAAATTTCACCTTTGGTGTAATAAGACTCAAAATCACTTCTATTGATAAGGATGGCCTTGTTTATATAATCTATGGCACGAGCGTACTCCTCCTTTCGATTGTATATTTCCGATTTCAATCTATAAAACTTTGCCGAATGTGCTCCATATTTTTCTGCGAGCATACTGTAGTAAAATGCAGTATCTATGTTACCCTTATACAAGTAGAAATCTACCGCTAACTCTAATAAAGAAGAATTTAAACTATCTTTTGAAAGTGCTTTTTTCAAAAAAGAAAAAGAATCATCAGGCCATTTCTCTGCTTTCAGGCTTTTTATTTTCAGAATAGCAAGATCAAGGTTTTCCGGATGGTCTTTAAGGTTTTCCTCGATGTAGGACACGACTACAGCATCTGATAGTGCTATTTCATCTTGCGAATTGGGAATAGCATACATGGAAAACCTGCTCTCACAAGAAATCATGATGAGCATTGAAAAGATCAAGGTATTTAATAAGCGAAAGTTCGGGTATTCCATTTTTGCAATAATGTCAACAAAAGTAAGTTGGCGCAATGAGCCCTGCAATGATTACAGAATTAATTGAAAAAAGGTTTATAAAGTTTCCCTTCATAGTATTATCTTGTCATCTAAATTTTATTCACATTAACTAATTCCAAAAAAATGGGAGAAATCAATAAATACACGCAAGACCTTATTCCTATGGTATTAATGTACGGTCAAAAATTAATTCTCGTCATCATTGTTCTACTCATCGGACTGTGGGTTATAAACATGGTAATGAAAGGTCTGACAAAAGCAATGAACAAAAATGAACTTGATGCTTCATTATCTCTTTTTCTAAAAAGCCTGACAGGTACTCTGCTTAAAGCGATGCTTTTTATTTCTGCAGCAGGAATGATGGGTATAGAAATGACATCATTTATTGCTATACTTGGTGCTGCTGGTCTTGCCGTTGGTATGGCATTATCAGGTACGCTTCAGAATTTTGCAGGTGGAGTCATGATCCTATTGTTCAAACCTTTTAAAGTGGGTGATGTAATAGATGCTCAAGGCTATGTTGGCTCAGTAAACCAAATTCAGATTTTCAACACCATACTTAAGACTCCAGACAATAAAACCATTATCATACCGAATGGTGGACTATCGACAGGATCCATGACCAATTACAGTACAGAACCCAGAAGAAGGGTTGACTGGACTGTCGGTATCGCCTATGGTGATGATGTAGAAAAAGCCAAAACCGTTATAAGAAACCTCCTGGATGATGATAAAAGAATACTTCAGGATCCCGAACCATTTATAGCAGTATCTGCTCTGGCAGATAGTTCAGTAAATTTCACTGTCAGAGTTTGGGTGGAAGCGGCAGATTATTGGAGTGTCTTCTTTAGTTTCAATGAAAATGTTTACAAAACTTTTGGTAATGAAGGTCTCAACATACCATTTCCTCAAATGGATGTGCATGTTCATAACACATAATATTTATCATAAAATATTTAGCAGGTATTGAAAATAAACTATCCCGAAAGGATGTTTATTTGTTTTATTGTAAAATACAGTTGTAATTAACACATAATAACTTCCAATATTTGGAAGTTATTTTTTTTTAAAGTAATATTCAAAATGATTTAATTCAACATGCCCCAATAGCTATGGAGAAGAGAATTAGCCAAGTAGTAAAATTATTAATTGTCTAATTCTTGAAATGTTCGAATTTATTTATTGGAAAATCACCATAGGTCAGATCAGAAAACTATTGTAGTTTTTTTGACCTGAAGAGGTATTGCTTAAAAAAAAGCAGATGGAATAAGTATGCTTTTTGTGAACTAAAACTTATATAAAAGAATAATTATCAAAATGGATTTACTACAGAAATACAAAAACATTTATGATACCAACATCATCTTGATGTACAAAGGGGATGTAACTTTTGATCTTATTACTTCTATTATAGAAACGCTGGAAGAAAGAATTGGAGAACTGGAAACCGATAGAATTATCAAAAAAAAATTCTATGGAACAGCCACCGAATGCATACAAAACCTATACCATCATATGGACGAAGTATCCGATGACAACAACCAAATCAGTACGTACGATTCAAAATCCGGCTTATTATTGGTTACTGCTCGCAAGAAATTTTTCAATATTATGACTGGAAATTTTATTCCAAATGAAAAAATCGAAGAAATAAAATCTAAGCTTGATAAAATCAATATGCTGGAAAAGGAAGAGCTAAAGAAGTTGTATAAAGAAATCCTATATACCGGAGAGTTTTCCAACAAAGGAACGGCCGGATTAGGCTTTGTAGAAATTGCCAGAAAAACCGGTCAGAAACTCTCTTATGAATTTCAAAAGATAAATGAAGACTTTTCTTACTTCACTTTCCAAATAAGGGTACTAAGAGCTCTCAACAGAGAAAAGATAACCGAAAATTAGATGAAAGAGCTTTACCACGAAGAACAACGAATACTATTTGACTTTTCCGGTAAGGTGAAAGGCAAGAAACTCAATATGCGAGATGCTACTAATTTCATCAGTCATTACAGCGATCTGTTAGAGCAAAGCAAGGTCATCACAAAAATCAGTGACCGCCTGCAAAAAAAACTGGATTTGGCCAATCAAAAAATTCAGAGTCAAAATCAGGAAATACAGAAAAAAAACACCCAGTTAGAAACCACAGTGAAAGAATTGATACACATGACAGTGGGAAAAAAAGCCTTCCGTATCATGTTTATGGTAGCGATAGTACTCTTTATATCTGAGGAATATTACCTAGAACCTATAATCGAACGCCATGTTGAAATACCTTTTTTGAGTATAGGAATAAAAATATTTATAGCCATTTTCCTAAGAATATTTGAAGGCTGGCTGGAAGGGCATTTTCTACACATTAAGATGAGTGAAATACTGGGACATGAAGAATACAGAGAAAGAGTAATCAAACCAAAATTACAAAAATTACAAAGCTATAGAAACCTGAAAATCATAAAATAACGACAAAGATCATATCAAAAAATAAATGAGAGTATAAAAATAACCACTTAAAAACAACCAATACGCTATGAAAAAAGATAATCTCATCAGACTGTATGTATTCAGTCTGGTTTTGGTCATAATTGGTCTGGTAATAGGACAATTTGCCAATCAGGAAGCCGTAAGAACCAATAAGAATGATGCTCACCTTGTAAACCTGGCTCAGATGCAGGTTTCGTTAAGCGAACAGATTGCAAAGGAAGCTCTCTCAATGTCTGAAGAATTTGCGACCACTGAAACCAAGTTTAATGGAACAAAAGAACGACTCAATATTGCGTTAAACAACTTCACCAAGACAAGAGAAACACTCACAAAAGGAGATTTAAGTTCCAGTTTAAATAAAAATGGCAACTCTCCTGAAGTTGATGATCTGCTAGCCAAATCTGAAATCCCATTTAAAGAAATTGTAGCTTCTGCCAAAGAAATTCTTCAACTAAGCTACAATGATCCAGAAGATGAAAAAAGAGCAACTTTGGCTCTTGCATTAAATGGTATGTTTTATAATCAAAGGAGGTTTGCACCTACCTCAAAAGATCTTGCCAACCAATTCGAAAACGAGGCGATTCAAAACAAAGGTGGATTTTCCAATGCAGGATACATTTTAGTACTCATCATCATTGGAGTACTGCTGCTCCAGGCAGCATTTGTATTCAGGCCTGTAGTGAATTTGGCCTACAAAAATTTCATGTCCGCCAATGAAGCTTATACAAGACTTAAAAAATCGGAAGAAGAATTAAGAAAGAGCGCAGAACAACAACTGGAATATAATGAAAAACTAATTCTGTCTCAAAGAGCTCTGGAACAGAGAAACCAAAAATTAAGAAATTCGGAACAGGAAATCTTAAAAAGCTCTAAAAAACAAATTGAAGTAAATGAAAAACTCATAAAGGTACAGGACGAACTAAGAAAGGCTTACGACAAAGTAAGGTATTCGGAAGAACGCATGAGGTCTATTGCTGAGGAGCAACTGGAAGCAACCGAAAAACTGATGATTGCGGAGAACAAACTAAAGTCTTCTCTGGAGCATGAAACAGAAAGTAAGCAAGAACTTGAGAACATCCTTCAAAACCTCAAAAACACCCAAAGCCAGTTGGTACAATCTGAAAAAATGGCATCTCTTGGACAGCTAACAGCAGGTATAGCACATGAGATCAACAACCCAATCAACTTTGTGTACAATGGCATAGATACACTTAAAGTATCTCTGGATGACCTACTGGATATTATTAATAAATACGACGAAATCGGAAACAGCGATGATTACATACAAGTGATGGATGAAATCCGGGAACTAAAGGAGGAGATTGGTTACGAAGAGCTTTTGGAAGATGTGAAAGAATTGGTAACTGACATCAAAAAAGGAGCTGTCAGGACAATAGAGATTGTAAAAGGATTGAGAGTATTCTCAAGATTGGATGAAGAAGAAGTGAAACCAGCCAACATCAACGAATCTCTTGACGCAACACTTATTCTACTGCGAAACAAAACTAAAAACAGAATCAATGTTAGGAAGTTTTACGATGATTCAATTGGCGATATCAACTGCTTTCCGGGGCAGCTCAATCAGGTGTTTATGAATATCCTCAACAATGCCATTCAGGCAATTCCTGAAGATAAAAAAGGCGGAGAGATTCAGATTTACACAGACAATCAGGATCAACATGTAATGATCAAAATCAAAGACAATGGACAAGGCATGCCGGAACAGGTAAAAAGGAGAATATTTGAACCATTTTTCACCACAAAAGCGGTGGGAATTGGTACCGGACTGGGTATGTCGATCACTTTTGGTATAGTAGAAAAGCATGGAGGAAATATCTATGTAAACAGTGAAGAAGGAAGAGGGACTGAATTTTCCATACTTATACCAAAAACCCTTGAAATCAAAGAGGAACAAACTACTGTATCACAATCTCAAAGCGCATGAAAACTGAAACAATGGAACAGGTGTTAACAGCTACCGCTGAACCTACCAACGTAAATACGAAACCATACACACTGCTATATGTAGATGACGAAGAGAGCAACCTGCGAATCTTCCGAATGGCCTTTAAAAGGCACTACAATGTATTGACCGCTTCTGGTGGCAATGAAGCCATACAAATGCTTCGTGAAAATGACATCCAGTGTATCATCACTGACCAGAAAATGCCTGAAATGACAGGTACCGAGCTCCTGGAAAAAGTATTGCCTGAATTCCCTGATGTCATCAGAATGATCCTTACTGGATTCGCAGACATTGAAGCGATAGTAAAAGCAGTAAACAAATGTGGCATTTACAAATACATTACCAAGCCATGGGACAAAGGTGAAATGAAGCTCACCATCGACAAAGCTCTGGAAACTTACGAACTGAAAAGTGACAAAGTAAAGCTGATTAGAGAATTGGAAATGATCAACAATACTCTGGAACAAAAAGTGGAAAAGCGAACCAAAGAATTGGCTGATGTAAACAAAAACCTAATGGATAGCATCCGGTATGCCATGACCATCCAAAATGCCATGCTGATGGATCCTGATGAGATAAAAGAAAACTTTAACGACTTCTTCCTTCTTTTCAAACCATTAGATATAGTAAGCGGTGATTTTTATTGGTTTGGTGAATGCAATAACGGAGAAGACGACATATTATATCTGGCTTCCATTGATTGTACTGGACATGGAGTAGCAGGAGCACTCATGAGTATGATAGGAGAATCCATTTTGAATCAAATCGTCTATGAGCATGAAATAATAGAACCCAAAGACATACTCAACAACCTGAATGAAGGCATACAGGAGATTCTTCACCAGTCAGAGGAAAACATGCACCATGGAATGGATGCCGGAATATTGGCAATAAATAAAAATAAAGGTGAAATATGCTTCGCCGGGGCAAAACAAAATCTGATATATACTGAGGGAAACGAACTCAAAGTAGTGAAGGGAGACAGGTTGTCAATTGGCGGATTTGTAAATCAGGAAAGAAACTATTCTCAAACAACCTTACCATTTATAGAAGGTGAAACCAGTTTCTATCTTTATTCCGATGGATTTCAGGATCAGTTTGGTGGGGCAGATTTAAAGAAATTTGGTTCACAAAGGATATTGAAAGCTCTCGGTGAAATAAAGAACCTTCCTATGGAAGAACAAAATGAGAAGCTAGAAGCAGTATTTGAAAAATGGAAAGGTGAAGAACAACAAACCGACGATATCCTTTTTATGGGGATTCGAATTTAATTAATAAAGATTTTGCAAAACATAACCAGTTATGAAACTAAAAATATTAATACTTAAAAATTGGTGTACCAAAAACATCACCCCTTTGGCCTGGCAAAGAATTGTCCTGAAAATATTACCTCAACTGAGAGAAAAAGGCTTTGACTTGTCAGAACTGGAAAATCCAAGTGAAGAAAGGTATTTTGGAGAAGCTGAATTTGGCTTGTTTACCCAAACACTCGAAAGCATGTATGGAATGACTTTTCCTAAAGAAGTTCTGGAAAAAAGCCAGTAACTCCTGTGAAGTTTTTATTAGAGAAAAATTCCAACTAGCCTAAAAGCATCAATTTCACTGCATGCACCCATTGCGTGGTGGGTGCAGTGAAAATACAATAAATCAACTCACTTTACTCCTGATTGCCAATACACCATCCAACGTCAAATGGGGGACTATTTCATCAATCACTTCAAGTAACAATGGCTTGAAAATAAAAGAAAGGCCACCCGTGGCTATTATTTTAGGAGTTTCATTCATTTCTTCTTCGGTCTTTTCAATCATGTATTTAACCAACCCCACATAGCCCTGCATAATACCCGATTGCATGGCTTCTATGGTATTTCTCCCAATCAGTTTTTTTGGTATTTCCAGAGGAATTTCCGGTAGCTTAGCTGTGTTAGAAGATAAGGCCTTCATTGCTGTTTTCACTCCTGGTGCTATGGCTACTCCCAGTATTTTTCCTTTCCCGGATATAGAAGTAAATGTCAGTGCCGTACCAAAATCCACAACAATACATGCCTGTGAATATTTGGTAAAAGCACCATAGGCATTAGAGGCTAAATCAGTACCTATTTCATAAGGATTGTCAATTTCAAAATCCATTTTGGCTATGATTTCTCCATTGATAATGAATGGTTTAGGAGCAAATAGCTTAGAACATACCTGTAAAACAGTTTCATTCAAATCCGGCACCACACTACTGATAGAAATCGTTTCCACCAAATCTATCCTCACATCATTTTCCAAAAAAAACTGACGAAGTTTGATCTCATACTCTGCTGCAATTTTGTTAACATCACTCTGTATCCTCCATATAAATGGGTATGTACCTTTTTCCTCAAGACCAAAAACCACATCGGAATTTCCTATGTCTATAACCAGATTCATAGCATTTTTTATTTGTAAATTAAATGGTGACTACAACTTTTCCGGTTGAATTACCGGACTGAAAAAATTTAATGGCATCATACATCTGATCCCAAGGAAATGTCTTTCCCACGAAAGGTTTACCCAAATCCATTTCAGTCATTTCATTGAGCATGTCATTCATTAAATGTACCCGATCATAAAGCCAGATCAAATTGAAAGCCAACACTCCCTTGTTTTCCTGAATCATTTCCTGTGGGTCAATTTTCGGTCTGTTCAGGTAATGCCAAATTAGCTTCGGATAGTTGGGTATTTTACCAGGAGAGGCAAACTGAGATACTCCTACCGCCACCATTCTTCCTTGCGGAGCAAGTTGTTTATATCCTTCTTTAAATATCTTACCTCCAATGGTTTCCACAATAATATTTAAGTCCTTTCCATTTAAGGATTGTGCTAATTTTTCCCGGAAATCTGCTCCTCTTACTATAATTTCATCAAATCCTTCTTTTTTGAGCACATCAGTTTTACGATCACTTCCTATGGTACCTATAGTAAATGCATTAAATTGTTTGGCAATCCGATTGGCCATAATACCAACCCCTCCTGCCCCACTATGAATCAGCACAGTTGATTGGTCTTGAATATTGCCAAGAGAAACCAATGCATAGTATGCCGTAAGCCCCTGCACCAAATAAGCTGCTCCTTCTTCAAAACTCCAGTCATCCTTCAGTGGTGATAAATACCTGTAATCATGGTTGATGTGAGTGACATAACCACCAAATTTAGTCACTCCCATTACTCTGTCTCCAATTTTGAAATCAGTTACATTGTCACCTATTTTCTCAACTACTCCTGAGAATTCCAGTCCGGGCACAAAACTGCCTTTGGGTGTAGCACTATACAGACCATGCATTGCAAAAATATCTGCAAAATTTAAGCCCACAGCTTTCACCGTTACTTGCACCTGATCTGCCTCAGGGTCGCCTATTTCTACCTCTTTCAATTTCAGATTTGAAATTGAACCGGCTTTAGACATTGTATATTGATTTGATAGCATTTTACAGAATATTCAGGAAATAAAATTTAACAAAGTTGTGATATTTTGGGCAGAATACATGATTTATTTGAAACCATACCCAACAAGTCTAACGAGAAACAAATTGCATCAAAAGTCCACAAATATAGGCTGCATAAGTACCCAAAGCATAACCCAAAACGGCAAGTAATACCCCTACTGGTGCTAAGGAAGGGTGAAAAGCAGACGCCATAACAGGCGCAGATGCGGCACCACCTACATTTGCCTGGCTACCAACCGCCACAAAGAAAAATGGAGCTTTAATTATTTTAGCCACTATGAGCAAGAGAGAAATGTGCACCAGCATCCAGACTATCCCTACTAAAAACAAACCGGGTGATTCGAAGATAGCTAATACGTTCATTTTCATACCAATAGTAGCCACCAGCAGGTATATAAAAACACTACCAATCTTTGATGCACCAGCACCTTCCAATTCTCTAAGCCGGGTAAATGACAGGATCAAACCAAGTGTGGTTGATATCACTATCAACCAGAAAAAACCAGATGTCAGGCTGTATTGTTT
Organism: Reichenbachiella sp. MALMAid0571; assembly: GCF_040151475.1. NCBI lineage: Bacteria > Pseudomonadati > Bacteroidota > Cytophagia > Cytophagales > Reichenbachiellaceae > Reichenbachiella > Reichenbachiella sp. MALMAid0571. Next base: position 80,434 of record NZ_JBDKWG010000139.1, read on the forward strand.
CAATCCCGGATAGTTTTCCAACAGATAAGGAGCAATCCAATCACTAACTAAATGAGCAAACCCCGTCACTCCAAAGCCAACAGCAAGAATAAGCATAAGGTCTGAGAGGTTTGGTATTTTGGATATACTGGCACTATACTTTTCCATTTTATTTTTCACGTCTTCTATAGCCGACGCATCAGCATTCAGGTATTTGTCCATCAATTTGGATTTCCCTGCCCCCACTAGCAAAAATGCCATCCAGATATTAGCTACAATAATATCTACAGTTACCATTTTAGAGAACAGGTTGTCATCTACCAGAAATACTTCTTTCATAGCAGCCTGATTCGCTCCTCCTCCAATCCAGCTCCCTGCGACTGTAGTCATCCCTCGCCACACCTCCTCAGAATCTGCACCTAGTACTGAAGGAGCTACATAAGAAAAAAACAGAATGGCAATCGGCCCTCCTATAAGAATCCCAACTGTACCGGTCAAAAACATAATAACCGCCTTTGAACCAAGTCTGATTATTTCTTTAAAATCTGTACTGATAGTGAGTAAAACCAAACATGCCGGCAGCATGTATCTGGATGTAACAAAATACAACTGAGAGTGATCCCCATCTATGATCCCGAGTGAATTGAATACTGATGGCAAGAAATAGCAAACCAGTAAGGATGGTACGTAAGAATAGAATTTTCTCCAAAAAGGATTGTCTGACGAGGATGTTTTAAATACGAACCCAAGTAAAATCAATAAAATCCCCAGTACAACGGCATCATTGGTAATTAATGGTGTAGATTTTTCCATAGTCAGTTTATTCGGTTCAATATGGTTACAAATTCACTCAATATCATAGCAGTAGCTCCCCATACCATTTGGTTTTGGATATCGAAATATGGAATATGTAACTCCAGGTCGTTCTTTACCTTCATCTGTTTCGAAAACCTGATTCCGGGATTCAATAATTCTTTTAAATCAACTTCCAGAAGGTTTGCCACTTCCCGTTTGTCATTTATAAATTCAGGTCTATTGGCCGTATAACCCACTGTCGGTAAAACTTTGAAGTTACTGGCTTGAATGTACAATTCGGACAAATTACCAAGTACGTTTACATTTACTCCCAGCACACCTATTTCCTCTGTCGTTTCTCTTATCGAAGTATCGGTAAGGCTGGAGTCCTGCCTTTCTTTTTTCCCACCGGGTAAAGAAATCTGACCACTATGAATTCCCGGATACTGATTTCTTTCAGTCAACGGAAAATACACCGACCCATCTTTAGGATACAACAATATCAGAACCCCACCAAGCTTCACTTCATTTAAATGGTTAAAATTAAAACGAGTGTTATTTACAGGCTTAGGTGCCATTTTGATTTGACCTTCCATTCCGGGTAATGGATTTTTCAATTCCTCACCAAGCAGATCAATTAACCCTTCAAAATCCATTAAATATTTTGCAACCATTTCATTTACCTGTGATTTAAAAATTTAACTGCTATTTGACAAACATAAAGATATAATTATTAACTTAGTTGAACATCAACAATCACTAGTATGGATAAAATTCCGGTATATGTCAGTCCGGTATTTATACTCACCACAATTGCCACTTCTGTATTCATTTACTTTAGCGTACATCAGGCACAGAATAACAAAAAGGAAAAAACTGCGCTGATAGTCGGACTACTTATATCCGTCTGGCTGGTTTTAACTGCATTATTAGGACATAATAATTTTTACCTGGATTTTGATGCAAAACCTCCAAGACTGGTCTTTGGTATCGTACCTCCTCTGTTGACCATATTGGCGTTGTTTGTCAATTCAAAAAGCAGAGCCTACCTTAGAAATATTCCAATCACCACGTTGACTTATTTACATACTGTTCGTGTACCAGTAGAAATGGTCTTGTGGTGGCTTTTCCTTGGTGGATTAGTGCCAAAACTAATGACATTTGAAGGAATCAACTACGATATATTGTCTGGAGTAACCGCCCCTTTTATAGCTATTTTCGCAATGGGTTTCAAAAATAAAAGAAGGCTGGTGGCTATAATCTGGAATATCATAGCACTTATCCTACTGATAAATATTGTTGGACATGCAATCCTCTCTGCACCTTTCCCATTCCAGAAGTTTGCCTTTGACATGCCCAATGTGGGTGTGCTTTATTTCCCATACGTATGGCTACCAACTTTCATAGTACCTGCTGTGCTTTTTTCTCATCTGGTAGCTTTAATGAAACTGTTCGAAGTAAAATCAGGGCTAAAATAGCCCATACTCAAAGTGGTTTATTTAAGTTTATCATTCACAAAAAGCAGCTAACTATTTTAATGGCATTAAGCAAGGAATATAAAAAACTCATTTTTGGTATTAAGTTAAGACATTATAGAAGTAGTAAAAACTATTCACTTCAGGTATTGTCAGAACTGAGCGGTATTTCGATTTCATATCTCAATGAAATAGAGAAAGGAAAAAAATTTCCGCGACCCGAAAAAATCAGTATGTTGTCTAAGGCATTAGAGATATCAGAAGCGGAAATGATATCAGAATACCTCGACAACAAGCTTTCTCCGTTAGTGGAATTATTACATTCTGGCATATTGTCTGAATTGCCTTTGGATATGTTCGGATTAGAACCAGGTAAACTACTGGAATTACTTTCCAATGCCCCCTCTAAGCTGAATGCTTTTATAGGTACTCTTTTGGAAATTAGCAGGAATTATGATCTGCGGGTAGAGACTTTCTACTTTTCAGTAATGCGTTCCTATCAGGAAATCCACAATAACTACTTTGATGATCTGGAACAAGCGGCTGAGCGATTTATCAGCGATTACAAGATTGACATCAATACTCCACTGACCACCCGTCACCTTGAAAATTTGTTAACAAATGAATTCAATTATAAAATAATATACGATGACTTTGCAAGCAATGAATCTTTAAGTGACATGAGGTCGATCGTGAAGCCGGGGAAAAGAAGAAAAACAAGGCTTACGTTGAATACAGCATTGAATTCAAGACAAAGAGGGTTTAATTTGGCCAAAGAAATAGGACATGCCTACCTTGGGCTCAAAGAAAGAACGCTGACTTCTCCGTGGGTTGATGTCTCTTCATTCGATCAGGTAATTAACAATTTCAAAGCGTCCTATTTTGCCCTGTCCATTCTCATCAATCGTAAAACTTTTTTGGTTGATTTAGAAAGCTTTTTCAACAAGCCCCATTGGGAACCCAACATCCTGATTGACACCATGATGAGCTACAATGCTACTCCTGAAATGGTATTGCAACGCATGACCAATTTATTGCCGCAGTATTTTGGTTTCAAAGAATTGTTCTTTTTCAGGTTTCACAATGTACCTTTCTCTGGAAATTATACACTAAGCAAAGAATTACATATTGCACGAGAGCATACTCCAAGAGGAACAGTGCTGCAAGAACATTTCTGTAGAAGATGGATGTTTATTTCTATTCTGGATGAATTGGCACAAAACCAAAAAGATGAAAACGACAATACCGAAATGGGAGGTGTGCAGATTGATAAATACTACGAAACTGGTGAGGAATTTCTGGTACTTTCACTGGCAAGGCCATTAAGTCCCACTCCGGGAGTAAACAGTAGTCTGGCTCTTGGTATCAGAATAGGTGACAATGTAAAAGAAAGAGTCAAATTTCTTTCTGATACCCGCATAGACACCAAAATGGTGAATGATACCTGCGAAAGATGTAATGCACCAGATTGTGCAGAAAGAGTAGCTGAACCCGGTGTTTACAAAGAATTGAAAAAAGAGAAAGACAGACGTCTCGCACTCAAAGAGTATTACAAAAGATGACAAAGACACATTAAAAAATAATATATGGATTTCATCAAAACAAAGGTAAAAGACCATCTTTTGCTAATAGAACTCAACCGCAATGACAAAATGAATGCCTTTACCTTCCAAATGCTTCAGGAATTAGCTCAGGCATACACCATACTGGAAGATGACAAAAACTTACGATGTGGTTTTTTATTTTCTAAAGGACAACATTTCACGGCAGGACTTGACCTAGCTGATGTAGCCACCCATATTGGCAAAGGTGCTACTTTGTTTGGAAATGAAACAGTTGACCCGGTACAACTCACTGGCAGAAAAAGAACCAAACCTATGGTAGTAGTTGTACAAGGGTATTCCCTTACCATTGCTATAGAATTAATATTAGCCAGTGATATATGTATTGCCGGGAAAGAAACCAAATTTGGACAAATAGAGATCAAACGAGGTATCTTTCCTTTCGGAGGAGCCACCATCCGGTTTGCCCAAAGATGTGGCTGGGGCAATGCCATGCGTTACCTGCTTACTGGCGACACATTTGATGAAAATGAGGCTTTAAGAATTGGTTTGGTACAGGAAGTATCCGACACTCCTTATGAAACAGGACTAAATGTTGCCAAATCCATCGCCAAACAAGCTCCTCTTGGAGTACAAGCCACATTGATCAACGCAACCAAAACTTTCGAACAGGGCTATGAAGCAGCCAAAGCAGACCTGATGCCTCTGTTGCACAAATTGATGCATTCCAAAGATGCCCAGGAAGGCATTCAGTCGTTTCTAGAAAGAAGAGAAGCAAAATTTACAGGGGACTGATATTGAAATTTAATATTAATAAACCTTCTTTGTCAGATCGAAGGAAGAAAAGTTCTTCTTGTAAATGGGAAAAACCTTTCTCAGTTCAACCGACAACAAAATTATAGATATAGCCTTTTTGGTATGAAGCAATTGATTCTGTGGTGTATTACCGTTTGTTTGTTTTTTTCTTGTTCGGAAAAGAAAAAGACTGGCAAACCAGAGATAAAAGAAATACCTGCTTCAGTGCTTACGGGATCAGAACTCGCAAAAATGCATTGCGGAAGATGTCACGGTTTTGTGAAACCGGAATTACTTCCAAAATCAAGTTGGAAAAAAGACGTGCTACCTGCTATGGGGCATAGATTGGGCATTTTCAAAGGAAATCACCAACCGGACAGCCTGTTTGACCGTGGCATTGGTGGGATGTTAATCAGGAAAGCCAACATCTTTCCCGAACAGCCGATGATGGCTAAATCCGACTGGAAGAAAATAGTAGATTTTTACCTGAAAAATGCTCCTGACACCATCCTGCCTCCAAAGCGAGAAAAAAGCATAAAAATGGGTTTGAAGCATTTTAAATACAAAGAAACAGCCTATTCTCACAGACCTCCACTAACGGCTATGGTCAGAATACTTCCCAACAAAAGAGGTGTTGTATATAGTGATGGCAAACAAGACAAAAATAGTTTGACTTTCCTGACTCCCAATCTTGAGCTTGATTACAATCTGGTATTCAACACAACACCCATACATTATTATGAAAAGTCTGATACAGTGTATCTCACTACAGCTGGAAAAAGTATTTTTCCACATGATGCTCCAGAGGGTGCATTGCAAAAAATATATAAGAAAGAAGTTGGGCAAAATTACAATATCGCCAATACTATCATTTCAAATTTACAACGACCTGTATTTATGGCTTATGGCGACTTGAACAATGATGGAAGAGAAGACATTGTTGCATGCGAGTATGGAAACCACACAGGAAAATTGGTTTGGTTTGAGAACAAAGGAAGGGATAAATATGCTGTCAAGCTGCTATCCAGCAAGCCCGGCGCAATCAAAGCCATCATTAAAGATGTAAACAAAGACGGCTTGAATGACATTCTGGTACTTATGTCTCAGGGAGATGAAGGTGTTTTCTTATACGAAAACAAGGGCAATGGGGCATTCAAAGCGAAAAGATTGTTGTCATTCCTTCCCCTTTACGGATCGCAGAATATTGAGCTTGCCGATTTCAATGGCGATGGACATGATGACCTCATTTACGTCTGTGGAGACAATGCCGATCAAACACCTATTTTGAAAAAATATCACGGCGTTTACATTTACCAGAACGATGGTCAATTCAATTTCAAAGAATCTTTTTTCTATCCGCTCAATGGCGCATATAAAGCCATACCAGCAGATTATGATCTTGATGGTGATTTGGATATTGCGGTAATCTCATTTTTTCCGGATTACTACAGCTACCCCGAAGAAAGCTTTATTTACCTCGAAAATAAAGGGGGGGTAGTATTTGATGACTACTCTTTTCCGGAAGCCACCAGAGGCAGATGGATAGTAATGGATGCAGGAGACATTGATGAAGATGGCGACATTGATCTGGCTCTTGGCTCTTTTGTGTATTTTCTGGCTCAGGGCGACACGACCGGACTAGGCAAAGAATGGTTATCTACAGGGCCATCGGTAGTAGTGTTGGAAAATACTACACACTAACTTATGCTTTATATTTCCCGTAAGATTAAATTAGTTTTTCTTTGAAAAAAAGCGTTCTTATTGGTTATTTACCTGCATCACTTAGATTTTTCTGAGCTACTTCAAATCCCGGAGAATCTTTTAAAGCTTCCAGATAAAGTTCTTTGGCTTTGGCTACATCACCTTCACTTTTAGCAATTAAGCCTTTGAGATTTAGGAGGGCAGCTTTCATGGTTACTTGCTGTTGTGTTTTGTCAGCTTTAGGGAAATATAGTTTTTGCTCAGCAATGTCAGATCTGTTTAAGAGGATTTCAGTAGAAGCAAGGGACTCTTTGTATCTTTTTAGCTCAAACTGGAGAAATGCCACGCGGTATAGGGTAGTGGTATTGTCATTTTTCAGAAACAATGTTTCATATTGAGCGAGTGCCTGATCTTTTATGCCCAGGTTTTCATAAGAAACGGCTGACAATTCAAGTGCCAATTCATTGTCTGGGTTTATTTTTAAGTTTTCTTTTGTAACCAGTGCTACAGAAATCCACTTTTGGTTGTCATAATAATTCAAAGCTAATGAATCCAAAATACCTGTTTTATTTGGAGCAACCATTAGAAGGTGATAAAGGGCCATTCTGGTCACAGCCGGATCACTGAATTGAGTAGAAAGGTTGTAAATACCTGCATAAAGGTTGAAAAAACCATCAGTTTGGGTAGTGTCAGCAGGTGCTTCCTGTGCGTAAGAAAGGTTATTGAACATTCCGCATATAGCGAAAACTAATATTAATAAAATCCTTTTCATTATAGTATGTTAATATGTTAGTTTTGTTTTTGGCGCAAACTTAGTTATCTAAATGCTTAAAAACCAATCCGCGTTGCTTGCCAAGTTTTATCATTAAGTCTTTTGCCTCATTGTATTCATTTGCAATATCTCCTTCGAGTATGGCTTCTCTGATCTCATTTTTAATTTCTCCCACCATTTTTCCGGCAGGAAGGTCAAATGCCTGCATAATAATTTCGCCCGATATTGGCGGCTGAAAGTTTCTCAACTGATCTTTTTCTTCCAGATCCTGTAGTTTTTTTTCTACTTTCTTAAAGTTGCTAAGGTAGCGTTGAACTTTGTTATGGTTTTTAGAAGTAATATCAGCATTGCATAATGTCATCAAATCATCTACATCGTCACCTGCTTCAAAAAGCAACCTGCGTATGGCCGAATCAGTTATTTCATCTTTGACCAGAGCAATTGGTCTCAGGTGAAGCCTGACTAGTTTCTGTACATACTTCATTTTCTCATTCATGGGCAGCTTCATCTTCCTGAATATCTTTGGCACCATGCGGGCACCACGATCTTCGTGTCCATGAAATGTCCATCCCACTTTGTTATTGAACTTTTTAGTAGCTGGTTTGGCTATATCATGAAGAATGGCAGACCACCTGAGCCATAAGTTTTCTGTGTTTTGTGATATGTTGTCAAGTACCTGTAACGTATGGTAAAAATTATCTTTGTGCGACTTGCCATTCTTTATTTCCACACCATGTAGCTCTACCATTTCTGGAAAAATCAATTTTAAAAGCCCTGATTGAAATAATAGGTTGAAGCCATAACCGGGAGTCGGGGATAAAATGATTTTATTCAACTCATCAATAATTCTTTCTGCGGAAACTATTTTTATTCTTTCAGCTTGGGTCGTTATGGAATGGAAAGTGTCTGCATCGATATCAAAACTAAGCTGGCTTGCAAATCGAATTGCGCGCATCATTCTCAATGGATCGTCAGAAAAAGTGATGTCAGGGTCGAGTGGTGTCTTAATAATTCTATTTTTGAGGTGTTCCACTCCTCCAAACGGATCGATTAATTCACCATAGTTTTCTTCGTTGATACTAACGGCAAGAGCATTTATGGTAAAGTCTCTTCGGTTTTGATCTTCCTCCAGGCTTCCGTCTTCTACAATGGGCTTGCGAGAATCACTTCGGTAAGATTCTTTTCTGGCACCCACAAACTCAATATCATGCCCTTTGTGTTTTACCAGAGCAGTTCCAAAGTTCTTATAAACCGCCAGGCCTGTATGTTTTCCCAATGCTTCTGCTGTCGCTTTAGCGAGTTCTATTCCACTTCCCACGCATACAAAATCGACATCTTTTGAGTTTCTTTCCAGGAGTATATCCCTTACAAAACCACCGATTACATAAGTTTCACAGTCAAGCTGTTTTGATGCTTCTTTTACGGCATCAAATATAAGTTCTGGTTTTAAGTGTTTGGATAGATTCAAGTGATAGCCTTTGGTATAAAATTTGGTTCAAAATTAGAAAATATAAAACACTCTTTACTGATAATTATATGTTGATTGTTTCTGAAAAGTGAAATCAATATGATTATGAAATATAAGTATTGACATATATTTACCTCAAAATTTATAAAATGAAAAAAAACATAATACTCTTATTTTTCTTGGCCTCTTTTGGTTGTGGTACTCATTCGGATATTGACAGGCCTAAACTTGTAGTAGGCATAGTTGTAGATCAAATGCGTCAAGAATACCTCTACAGGTTTTATAACAAATTTGGTGATGGGGGCTTTAAAAGATTAATGGATAAAGGGTTTATGGTAAAGAATGCTCATTATAATTATATTCCAACGAAGACTGGTCCTGGACATACCTCTGTATATACTGGTACTACACCAAGGGTTCATGGAGTGATTGGTAATGACTGGTATGTGAAAGGATCTGGAGGAAGTATGTATTGTGCAGGAGATTCTACTGAGCAAGCTGTAGGAGGAAGCCCTGAAGCAGGAAAAATATCAGCCAGAAATATGCTTTCCACAACCATTACAGACGAATTGGGGCAGTTTTTTCAAAACAGGTCAAAAATAGTAGGTATATCCATAAAAGATCGGGGTGCGGCACTTCCGGCTGGTCATCATCCAACAGGTGCATATTGGTATGATGGCAAAACAGGTGAGTTTATGTCTAGTACTTACTATATGGATAAATTACCTGATTGGGTAAATGACTTCAATAATCAAAAATGGGTAGAAAAATATATGTCTCAAAGTTGGGAGACATCATATCCTATAGAACAGTATGTAGAATCAGGGCCGGATGACCGCCCGGGTGAAAGAAAATTTGGAGATAGACAATCGGCTACCTTTCCTTATGATTTGAAAGAGATGTCAAAAGAAGTAAATCCTGCTTCACTTATTCGTTCTACCCCTTTTGGTAATTCAATATTGAAAGAGATGGCATTGGCAACTATCAAAGGAGAGTCAATGGGGCAAGATGACATCACGGATTTTCTGGCTGTTAGTTTTTCATCCACTGATTATGTCGGACACGCATTTGGCCCTTATTCGAAAGAAGTAGAAGATACATACATTAAGCTTGACAAAGATTTGGAAGAGTTGTTTAAATACCTTGATGAAAAAGTTGGGGCTTACCAATACAATGTATTTTTAACGGCTGATCATGCGGTGGCAGAAATTCCATTGACGCTAAAAAACCAGAAATACCCTGCTGATTACTTTGACTTTGGCGTTGCAAAAAAGGGCCTTTCGGAAGTCTTGTTGGAATCATTTGGGAAAGACAATCTTATTTCTACATATAGCAATGATCAAATATTTCTGAATAAGAAATTGATCAAAGAATCATCAATAGATGAAAGGAAAGTGAAAAAGGTGATAGTTGATTTTTTTAATGGAAATTATGGAATAGCAGCAGCTTATGATAGTGAATTCATCAACAACTACTCAGGTTCTAACAAAGATGTTCAGATGTTGGCTGCCGGATTCAATGCTCATAGGTCTGGTGATGTTCTTTTGACTTTAAATCCAGGTTGGTTAAGTGGTGATGGTGTGAACCCTCAGGGTACGACTCACGGTTCTCATTATACATATGATACTCATGTGCCTATGCTTTTTTATGGAAAAAGCATCAATGCCGGTAGTACTGTGGAATATCATACTATCACAGATTTGGCACCAACTATATCGATGTTATTGAATATTAAATTGCCAAGTGGTGCTACAGGTCAGCCGATAGAGGAAGTTTTTGAGGGTAGGGTTCAGTAAGCCTTTTCGAGGTATTGAGTGGCTACCCTGTCTAAAATTAATTTGAACCAAAAGGTGTAATCCTCAGGGTTGGAGTTTATATCAGACTTTAAAACATCAAGATTGATATATTTCCATTCGGATACTTCTTCAGCGTTTGGTATTGGAGCTTCATTGTGCTTTCCTATAAAGACATGATCCAATTCATTTTCGGTCAAACCGTTTTCAAGTTCAGCTTTATAATGAAAACTGAAACACCACTTTAAATCTGTATTCAATCCCATTTCTTCCTGCAACCGGCGAGAGGCAGCAGCTTTGGTGTCTTCTCCTGCTCTGGGATGGCTACAGCAGGTATTGGTCCATAGACCCGCAGAATGGTACTTGTTGAGAGCTCTTTTTTGTAGCAGCAGTTCATTTTGATCATTGAAAATAAAAACGGAGATAGCCCTGTGCAACAATCCGGATTTATGGGCTTCAAGTTTTTCCATTGAGCCGGTTTCCACATCTTTATTATTTACCAAAATCACTTTTTCCATGGTGCCGCTATTTTTATCTCTTTCTAAATTTTGTAAAATTAAGTGTTAGTTTCATTCTTCATGGTTTTAATAGTTCATTTTTTATAGGCAAATAACAAAATGACTTTAGGCCGTTTATTCTAATCTTTTATTGTACAATAGTTCAATCTGCTATAACTTCGGGGCAGTTTAACCTGAATCACGTCCTCCATTCGATGAAAATCGCTCGCTTTATATTTTCACTGCTCATCACACTGTCTCTTTTGTACTTTTTAAATAAAAGTATTGACGGCAAACCTCCTATTGGAAAGTTTGTCAACCCTTTCAGTGGGTTCTGGCAGAATGGCCAAAAAGAAGCATTAGAGTTGAGTGATGAGTTGAGGCTGAAAGGGCTAAAGGATAAAGTAATTGTCAAATTTGATGAACAGTATTATCCTCATATTTTTGCTGGTAACGATCATGACTTGTATTATACTCAAGGGTATGTAACTGCACGGGACAGGCTTTGGCAAATGGAATTTCAGTTGTTGGCTGCTGCCGGACGAATATCTGAAATTATAGGAAAAAAGGCATTGGATTTTGACAGAGGCCGCAGAAGGATTGGCTTGCTGTATGGTGCCAGGAGAATGTTGGAACAAGCGGAAAAAAGCCCGAAAAGCTTTCAGGCCTTACAAGCATATACTGACGGTATCAATGCATACATCAACCAATTGGATTATTCCAGTTATCCAATCGAATACAAGTTACTCGATTACAAACCTGAACCCTGGGAGAACCTGAAGTCTTGTTTGTTTTTAAAGCTCATGGAAAACGATCTTTCTCGTTTTGAAGCTGATCTTGAAAATACAAATGCACTAAAACTCTTTGGACGTGAAGATTTTGATTTTTTGTTTCCCGAGCGTCATCCGGATTTAGATCCTATTATACCTAAAGAAATCAAGTGGGACTTTGTGCCGATTGAAGTAGAAAAACCGGAAGTGGATTTTGTAGAATTTTTAACTGAAAAAACCATTGAAAAACCTGATCCAAGAAATGGATCAAACAGCTTTGTAGTTTCCGGTAAAAAGACTGCCAATGGAAAAGTGATACTGGCCAATGAAATGGATTTGCAACTAAGATTACCTTCTGTTTGGTACATTTTGCAGCTTCATGCACCCGATATCAATGTATTTGGAAGCTCTATGCCCGGAGCACCGGGAGTCATAGCCGGTTTTAACGATTCGATTGCCTGGGGTGAAACCAACGCAAAAAGAGATGTGGTAGATTGGTATTACACAGAGTTTAAAAATTCCAGGAGAGAAGAATACAAATACGACGACAAATGGCTCAAAACCCAGAAAATAGTTGAAGAATTTAAAATAAAAGGGGAGATGCCATTTTACGATACCATTGTCTATACACATTATGGACCAGTTACGTATGATCGTAATTTTTTGGGAGATGGTGATAGAATAAACTACTCGATGAAGTGGACAGCTCATGAGGGCTCTGATGAATACCTTACTTTTTATGAACTAAACAGGGCTCGGAATTATGATGATTTTGTCAAGGCAACAGACTACTACGATGGCCCACCTCAGAACTTTTCTTTTGCATCTGCATCAGGTGAAATAGCAATAAGGATCAATGGAAAATTTCCCGTAAAGTGGCAGGAGCAGGGGAAATTTCTCTTGGATGGGAGGAAGTCGTCGCATGAATGGCAGGCAATTATTCCCAAAAGTCAGAACATGGTGGTAAGAAATCCAGAAAGTGGATTTGTGAGTTCTGCCAATCAGCATCCTGCTGATATTTCGTATCCATATTATACCTTCGATGCATATTATGAATACTATAGAAACAGAAGAATAAATGACAGACTCAAATCGCTTGGAAATATTCGTCCCGCAGATATGATGCGTCTTCAAAATGATAACTATAATTATCGGGCATTGGAAAGTTTGCCTGTGATGTTGGATAGTCTGGATACAGCCAAACTAAACAATACGCAGTTGAAAGCATTTATGATGCTGCGTAAATGGGATTATTTCAATAGTCCTGATCAAATAGCACCTTCTATTTATCAGGCATGGTGGGATGCTTTTTACGCTTTGGTATGGGATGAATTTGAGGATAAGAAAGTGAGTTTGATAAAGCCAAATGTTTACAATACTATTTATATCCTGAATAACTATCCCGACAATAAATATTTTGATAAAGTAAATACAACCAAAGTTGAGGACTCAAAAGATTTGATCAACGAAGCATTTTATATTGGCCTGGATTCATTGGATGCCTGGAAAACCAGAAATGAAAAAGACTATGTATGGTTTGAATATAAAAACACAAGTGTAAACCATATACTCGATTTGAAGCCATTTTCAAGGGGAGGAGTGAAAGTAGGAGGAGGTAAAAATATAGTAAATGCTACGAGTGCCAAACATGGCCCGTCCTGGAGGATGATTGTTGAACTAGGCAAAGACAAGGTGCAGGGATGGGGAGTTTATCCGGGTAGTCAGACCGGAAACCCTGGCAATCCGGCTTATGGGCAGCTGATTGATCCCTGGGCCAAAGGGGAATATTTTCCTTTGATATTTTTGAAGTCAGTGAATGAAGCTCATAATAGTTTAATTTTTACGCAAACAATTTCTCCTAAATAGATATGATATTTATTTTAAGGTTGATTCTTATATCGGTTTCGTGTTTTGCAGTAGGTACAATTATGCCTTGGTGGTCAGTGATTCTATGTTCGGTTATTGTTTCATTTTTCTTGCCCGGTCATAATTTTAATGCTTTTTTAAGTGGATTTCTTGGAGTAGGTTTACTTTGGATGGTAATGGCTTGGAAGTTTGATATGGAGTCAGGGTCTAATATGTCAAATAAAATGACAGAGTTGTTTAAAATCGATGATCCAATATTGTTGATTGTAGGGACAGGGGTGATAGGAGCATTAGCTGGTGGATTTGCTGCATTTACAGGCAATAGTTTTCGTCAGATATTTATCAAGAAAAAGAAACCATCATTTTACAGTTAAAATCTGTTTGAGAGTGGATTAAATTAGTCATGAGAAAAATAATTACTGAATTATTAATCATTATTCCTAATAAGTTTGATAAAATGATATGTTATCTTAATTTTGCGCACTGAATTTTAATACTATAATAAGATGGCTGTTACAAGACTAAAAAGAAAGGATAGAAGAAATAAAGCGGTTGCTAAGAATAAAGTTGCAAGAATCCAGCAATTGTGTTCAAAGCCTGTCATCAAGAATGTGGATGTTGAGGCTATAGCTGCAAGTTTTTCTGCTGCTACCAAAAAAACAAAACCTGCCGAGAAAAAAGCAGAAGAGCCTGAAGAAGAAGTAGTTGCTGAGACAGCTGTTGTAGAAGAAGCAAAAGAAGCCAAGCCGAAAAAAGCACTTAAAGCTAAAAAGACAGAAGCTGAAGGAACAGAAGAAGAAAAATAAGACATACATATCTTAAAATATTGAAAAGCAAGGTTTATACCTTGCTTTTTTTGTTTGTCCACTTATTGCATTAATTTCCATCACTGATATGGAAGAGTCAGTATTTTTCGATTCATTTAAAGTAAAAGCAAGCGAAACAGATGCTTCTAAAAGTATTAAAGTGCCAAGCTTGCTGGGGTACATGCAAGAGGCTGCCTGGACAAATGCAACCAAACTGGGCTTTTCCACTTACGACATGCTCAAAGAAGGTATTACCTGGGTAGTTAACCGTATGTATGTAGAATTTTTGGAATTGCCCTCTTATCCACAAGTTTTAAAAATCGAAACCTGGCCATCTGATTTGGATAAGTATTTTGCTTATCGTGATTTCAGGGTATTTGATGAAAGCAGCAACTTGCTGGTTCAGGCAACTTCTAACTGGTTGGTGCTGGATATCAATACCAGAAAGTTGATTACCATTCCTGATCACATAAAGAATGCCCGTTTTTCTGTGAATAGAGGTGGGATGGACAAGATTCAGGGAAAATGTACTTTTGATCAGATTAAAATCGAAAATGAAATACCTATACGTGTCAGTTGGTTTGACCTGGATGTGAACAATCATGTAAACAATACCAAATATTTTCAATGGATATTGGATTCTTTAGATCAACATGTTTTAGAAAAAAAGAAACCCAAATCGGTCGATATTACTTTTAAAGCGGAGGCAGGCTATGGAGATGAAATCGTTTCTCAATCTTATGAGATTGACGAAAACTCTTATGCTCATCAAATCATCAACCAATCTACGGGTAAAGTGTTGGTGGTTGCCAGGAGTGTTTTTGAGTGACACAATCACATCAGCAAACGGGTGTGCTGTAGGTTAGTGTTTAACTACAAAACCTTCAAACAGGACATTCTAAACTATGATAATACAAGCAGGACTTTCATTCACTTTGTTTGTTTGATTTGAAAAAACCTTCGAAGAACAAGAGCTGGTATTTGATAGAATTAGTCCAATACTCCCAGTTGTGTTTGCCCGGCCGTTCCGTATAATCATGGGGAATGTTTCTTTCGATTAATTTTTGGTGCATTCTTTTGTTGGCATCATAGAAAAAATCGTCAACACCACAATCAAATATTAGCTTTAGATTTTTTCCGTCGAGTAAATGCACCAGATTAATCACAGTGTTTTCCTCCCAAACATCTTTGTTTTCGGAATATGTACCCAGACGTTTAGAAATGTCCCAGTTTCTTGGGAATGGAAGTATATCCAACCCTCCGCTCATGCTTCCTGCAGCTCCCCAAAGGCCTGAGTGCTTAAAAGCAAGATAGAATGCTCCGTGTCCACCCATACTCAGTCCGGTAATTGCTCTGCCATTTTTGTTGGCCAGAGTATTGTATTTTTTGTCAACAACTGCAATCAATTCTTTTGAAACGTATGTTTCATATTGCATTGTCTTGTCTATAGGGCTATCAAAGTACCAACTGGTAACTGCTCCGTCGGGACAAACAATGATAAGGTTGTGCTGATCAGCATAATTGATTATTTCAGGAACTTTAGATGACCAATCCAGATGATTTCCGCCAGCACCATGAAGTAAATAGATCACAGGGAATCTTTCTTTTTGAGAACTGTAAGTGTCTGGAGTGATCACCAGATTAGAGATTGATTTATTCATGGATTTACTTTCGACAATCACGGTATCCACCTTTGATGCAAAGGCATTAATTACATTTGTGATGATAAAAAACAATACCAGTTTTAGTTTCATAAAATTTGGGGATTACTTTAAAAGTTGGTTTTATTATTTTTCAAAGATACTGTTATCTATCCATACTTCATGAAAGGTTGGATAGTCTTCTAATTTGAATTAAGGGTGGTTTTAAGAGATATGATCCGGATCAAACAACAATGGAAAATATTGACCGTCCATTTTATTTCCTTTTTGGATAGGAGGAACCCCAGCCAGCATTTCTTCATTGGAATTGGATATAGTACCGTCTGCAAATACATTGAGTACAAATGCCCTTCTGGATTGATTAGATTTGTTTTCGTATGATCCATGTACCATTAAGGGGTGATGAAAAGAGCCATAGCCTCTTGGCATTTCAATGCTTACTTTTTTGTCATATTCTTTTTTTTGGCTTTCGGTCAGCAAATCTTTAAGACTATCCATGTTGCCAGCCAAACCGATTTTATCCAATAAATTCCATTTATGGCTTTTAGGAATATAATTGAGACACCCATTGTCAACAGTGGCATCATCCAAGCCCACCCAGCAGGTGAGGTGTTGCATCGGTATGGTTCTTGTCCAGTAGCTGTAGTCCTGATGCCAGGCTACCACTCCACCATGCTTTGCCGGTTTGCAGAATAACTGATCGTGCCAAAACCGAACCGCTTTATTCCCAAGTAATTGACAAGCAGCTACTACAAATCTGGGATTCCAAAGAACATCGTGAAAACCTTCCGTAATTCTCCAATGTCCAAGTGAATGAAAAAGAACGGCATTGGGATCTTCTGATTCATTGCTGTTAAATTCGTAAAACAGGTCATTTTTGGGATGAGAAGGATCGGTTATTTCAGCCAGCTCTTTGTTTAGTGTGTCAATCTGATCATCTTCCAAAATTTTAATGTTGTGTAAGTACCCGTTTTCTTTAAAAAAGTCCACCTGCTCATCAGATAATTTATATTCCTCCCAAGCTTCTTTCGCTGATATTTTTTGGAAAATACCTGAAATCATGTCGGAGTATTGAGAAAAGTCTCTATGTAGGTTGCTTGTCATCGAATTGTGATTTAAATAAAAAGATAAAATTATATATTCTTTTATTGTAATTCTTCCTTTATTTTGCTTAAAAAGTAATCTATCTTGTATTGCTATATGAGATTGTTTCCATTATTTTTAATGAAATAGATGATTAATTACCTATGCAACCAATTTACGAAAAGATACCTTTGTCTATCGAAAGTTCTATCAGAATCTTTCTTTTTGATAAACCAGAGTTCGATGGGCATTGGCATTTTCATCCAGAATGTGAATTGACATGTATTTTGGAAAGCACAGGCATTCGGTATGTTGGAAATCATATTGCTGACTTTCAAAAGGGAGATCTAGTACTTCTTGGCTCTAATTTACCTCATTGCTGGAAAAACATCAATGGCTTTAAAGGTGTAGCTCGATGTTTGGTACTACAGTGGGATCAGTCAATAATAGGAAAATCAGTGGAATTTGAAGCCATTAACAAGATGATAGATCAGGCATGTAGAGGGTTGAAGTTTGACACGGGTACAACAATTCAAATTGAAAGTATGATGTTGGAAATGCTGAATACTTCACCAATAAATCGCTATGTGTTATTGATAAAATTGCTTGATAAACTTACTAGAAAAAAGGAAGTTGTAATGCTGGCTGGAGATTCCTACTTCTGTGATCTTTCCAACCAAACTGAGGATAGATTAAAAAGAGTGCAAACGCATGTGAAAGACAATTATAACAAAAGGATCAGATTGTCGGATATTGCCACTGTCACTAACATGAATGAGCAAGCTTTCTCTAGGTTCTTCAGCAAGACCATGCAAAAACCATTTTTTGTTTTTTTAAACGAATACAGGGTTAACGTAGCAAGCAGGTTGCTTTTAGAAACAGACAAGCAAGTAGCTGAAATTGGATTTTATTGTGGCTATGAGACGCTTCCATTTTTTTATAAGCAGTTTAAAAAGTTTAAAGGATATTCGCCGTTGGGGTTTAGGAAAATGTATTCAGAAAAGTTACTGATTAATCATACGAGCTGTCAAAACGAAAAATGATCTTACGGAAAATATTCCATGATAGAAGTTGTTTTAAATATATGAGAAAGGTTTTAGAAAAAATCAGAGTTGTAAGCCTGTTGGTATTGTTTCTTGCTTTTGGTTGTTCCCAAGGTGGCAATGATCAAATGGATGATCAAGATCCTCAACCGGATTCCAATCTCAACAAAAAGAGTGTTGGTGATTCTGCGAACGACATATTATCGAATGTGAAATATGATGATATCATAATAGAACTGGTTGCCGTAAATGGCTATCAATTAGACAACTCCGTTATCAATGATTTTAAATCTTTTCTTCAGACACTGGTGCAGAAACCAGGTGGAATTACCGTCAGCACGTCAACAGTAGCCCCTCCCGGATTGGCTCCTTATTCGCTCAATGACCTGATAAGCTTCGAAGATCAAAACAGAACAGGGTATAACCAGAACAGGGAACTGGCCATTTTTATGTTCATAACAGAAGATGCCTATACCAATGAAAATGTACTGGGCCTGGCTTACCGAAATACATCTTTTGCTCTGATGGGAGGGCGTATAAGAGAATTAACCGGAGGAATTGGCCAGCCTTCTGAAAATCTGGTATTACAAACTGTACTCAGGCATGAGATGGGACATCTTCTGGGGTTGGTGAATGTCGGGACACCCATGCAAACCGATCATCAGGATACTGACAATGGCCACCACTGTGATGTGGAAGATTGTCTAATGTATTATGCTGTGGAAACCAGCGACTTTCTTTCCAATATTATAAACAATAACTCTCCACCTGAGCTTGATGTCCAATGTCGAGCTGATTTAACTGCCAATGGTGGGAAATGATTAACGGGCATGCATCCGGTTTTAAGTTAACCCATTTTAGTATTTCTGTTCCAGTAATGGAATTGTAATGCCAGTGTGTTTTCCAAATCATGGTTTAAAAATCACCAACAATTCAGACATAAATACTGACGATAAAGTATATTTAAATCTTTATTCATTGATACAATAAAATACGAATGCCAAAGCTGCCATTTATCCTCAACCAAGCATTGGGCAAAGCCTACAGAAGACAAAAGGTTGACCGGGTTTCCATGGAGGCATTTAGAAAGAACCTTTCTGCCTTGCTGGGCGAACTGGATGAGCAGGAAAGTGAAGAACACCTCAAAAATGATGTAATCCGGTTCCTGGACAATACATGGTATAAAGACAATTTTGCCATCAATACCAAAGGGAAAACCGATCTGGTGATCCATACCGACCGTTCCACCAAAAGCAAAGTTGGTGTGCTTTTGGAAGTGAAAAAGCCTTCTAATAAAGGTGAAATGGTGTCCAGAGAGAAGCTTAATACAAAAGCATTGCAAGAACTTCTTTTGTATTACCTCAGGGAAAGGGTAGCAGGAGAAAACAACGAGATCAAACATTTGGCAGTAACCAATGTGCATGAATGGTTCATCTTTGATGCTTCTGAGTTTTATACCAAATTTTATAAAAACACCAAACTGCTCAAAGAGTTTGAGGACTGGAATGCTGGAAAAAAAGACAGTAGCAATACCGAGTTGTTTTATACCGAAATAGCACGTAAATACATAGAGGAGGTAGAACAGGGACTGCAATATACGTATTTCGATTTTCGGGATTTTATTCAGTTTTTAAACAAAAAGGAAGACAGTCGCAAGCTAATTGCCTTGTACAAAATATTGTCCCCGGTGCATTTACTCAAACTGTCTGTGGGTAATGACAGCAACAGCCTGGATAGGAAGTTTTACAATGAACTCCTGCATGTCATTGGTCTGGAAGAGGTGAAGGAAAAGGGCAAAAAACTGATCCGAAGAAAAGCTGAAGGCAAAAGGAACGATGGTTCTTTGCTGGAAAATGCCATCAATATCATGGACGAACGGGATTGTTTAAACCACGTGGACAGACCTTCTCAATATGGCAGTATTAAAGAAGACCAACTGTATGCTATCGCATTGGAGCTTTGTATCACATGGATCAACAGGATATTGTTCCTCAAACTGTTGGAATCCCAATTGGTGGGCTGTCACAAAGGGGATGTGGCGTATAAATTTCTGAGCCAAAACAAAGTGCCAAACTATGATGCATTGGGCACATTGTTTTTTGGTGTGTTGGCTAAGAAAACGGATGAGCGTCTGGATAGGGTAAATAAAAAGTTCATGAATGTGCCTTACCTGAACAGTTCTTTGTTTGAACCTACAGAATTGGAAAGGGTGATGCCTGTCACCTCACTTGACAGCAATCTGAAACTGGAGTTGCATGGGCAGACAGTGCTCAAAAATGAAAATAGTAAGAAGCTGTCTGGAAAAAGGGATACCCTCACTTACCTCTTCGATTTTTTGGATGCCTATGATTTTAGCTCGGAAGGCACTGAAGACATACAGGAAGAAAGCAAGACACTGATCAATGCATCGGTGCTTGGTTTGATTTTTGAAAAGATCAATGGCTACAAAGATGGTTCGTTTTATACTCCTGGATTTATTACCATGTACATGTGCAAGGAGACTATTCGTAGGGCTGTATTGCAGAAGTTCAATGAAGCAAAGGGCTGGGAATGTAAAGATTTTGTAGAACTGTACAATAAGATAGTTGACAAAAAGGAAGCGAACGCTATCGTCAATAGTTTGCGTATTTGTGACCCTGCTGTGGGTTCTGGTCACTTTTTAGTGTCGGCCTTAAATGAAATGATCGCCATAAAGTCGGAGCTGAAAATACTCATGGACAGGGAAGGGAAAACATTTAGGGACTATGACCTGACTATTGAGAATGATGAGCTGGTTGTTACCGATGACAATGGGGATTTATTTCATTATATGGTTGGTAATACTGAAAAAAAAAGATTGCAGGAAGCCCTTTTCCATGAAAAACAAACGGTTATAGAAAACTGCCTTTTTGGTGTGGACATCAACCCCAATTCGGTCAAAATATGCCAGCTCAGGTTGTGGATCGAGTTGTTAAAAAATGCCTATTACAAGAATGACACAGAACTTGAAACCCTACCCAATATTGACATCAATATAAAATGTGGCAATTCATTGATCAGCAGATTTGGGTTGGATTCGGATTTGAGTAAGGCATTGAAAAAGAGTAAATGGGACGTAAGTACTTATCGTAATGCTGTCCACAACTATAAAAATGCACAAAACAAGGAGGACAAACGGGAGTTTGAAAGGTTGATTGCTACCATCAAAGACACTTTTGAGACCAGTATAGCCAACTATTCCGATCCCAGAAAAGTGAAAATGGCCAAATTGGGTGAAAAACTTTTCAAATTGACGGGTGTTGGCAGGGGGGGCACGAGCAATATGCTCTTTGAACCAGAAGAGCAATATGGCAAGGACAAAAAGCTTTTGAAAGAACGTAGAAAAGAAATAGAACAAATAGAAAAGCAGATAGAAAAACTCTCCACTGAAATAGACGAGATCAAAAACAACAGAATCTATGAAAATGCCTTTGAGTGGCGTTTCGAGTTTCCCGAAATACTTGACGATGACGGCACGTTTTTGGGTTTTGATGTGGTGGTTGGAAATCCACCGTATATCAGGCAGGAGGAAATCAAAGATTATAGCAAATACCTTAATGAGACATTTAATGTTCATTCTGGCAAAGCCGATATATATGTATATTTTTTCGAGTTAGGTTTGAATATTTTGCGGTCAGAAGGAAGCCTTACATTTATTACATCTGGAAAATTTCTTGAGGCTGGCTATGGACAAAAATTGATTGAATATCTATTAAAAGAAAGCCAACTTCAATTTGGGATTAATTTTAATGATTTAGAAGTTTTTGACGGAGTTTCGGCTTATCCATTTATATTATCAGTTCTCAAAGGTAATTATGACAGTGATTACATGTTTAATTATACAAATGTTGAAAATCTTAATTTTTCCGCCTTTGATGACTACAAAAAAAAGGATACCACCGAATTGGTAATTAGCAAGCAAGGATTTGTTGATGCTGATTATAAATTCCTTAAGCCCGAAGTATCAAGTCTAATTTCAAAGTTGGTTCAAAAATCAAAATCTTTTGAATTAGTATATGATTTACCAATTGTGGGGATTAAAACAGGTTTTAATGAAGGTTTTCTAACTAAAAAACCAGTAAGTCAATTTGTAAAACCATATGCATTTGGTAAGGATATTAAAAGATATAAACCCGTAGTTTCGAAGAATAATGTAATATTTCCATATACATCAAATTATGAACTGATCAATCTTGACGAGAGTGAAGAAATAGAACCATTACTTTTAAAAAACGAAACAGGTTTGAGTCAAAGGGCAATAATTAAGGACGGGTTGATTAATGGTTCTAAAAAATGGTATGAATATCAACAAGTAAACAAGACTATAAGTATCTCTGATGAAGTAATAGTTTATCCGAATGTGTCTCTTGGGACTAATTTTACTCTTTCAAGCAATGTATTGATTGATATGACTGGGTTTGTTATTAAATCGAATAGCAAATACCTTTTGGGATTACTTAATTCAAAACTTTTTGAATTCTTATTAAATATTTGGGCGATTGGGAGACGTGGCGGATATAAAGAATTGAAAGTCCAGTATATTAAAAAGCTTCCAATTATTGAGAGTGCATCAGATTATGAAGGAGTAGTCGAGAATAAAGTCAACGAAATCCTTGCCCTCAAAAAAGAAAATCCTGATGCAGACACAAATGCCTTGGAAGCAGAAGTAGATCAACTGGTATATACATTGTATGGGCTTACCGAAGAGGAAATAAAAATAGTTGAGGGTTCTGCATGACCGGGCCGACTTATAGTTAAATATGATTTCATGAAAAAAAACCAGCTCCATCTTTTCCGTCCGTTGTTTATGCTTGCTGTATTGCTTGCATCTTGTGAAACAAAAAATAATGATGTAAAGCCCAATGTCCTCCTTATCACGGTTGATGATATGAACTACAATTCTGTAGGAGCGTTTGGAGCTGTTGTCTCTGGCACTACACCCAATATCGACAAACTGGCATCACAAGGCATGCGGTTTGAAAATGCCCATGTCACCATTGCGGTTTGTCAGCCCAGTCGGGGTGTATTGGCTACAGGCATGTATCCCCACAGGAGTGGAATTGAAGGTTTTTTTCATACTGATAAAGATATTCCCACTATTGTGGAAATATTGAAACAGCATCAGTATTACACTGGTGTGTTGAGCAAAACCAAGCATTCTTCACCTAAGGAAAACACGCCTTGGGATGTGGTGCGCACTCAGGCAGAGCACATGGGCATGGGCAGAGATGCCAACAGGTACTATGAGGAAACTAAAGCCTTTTTAAAGCAAGCTGGTGAAGCCAAAAAACCATTTTATTTAATGGCTAATGCTAACGATCCCCATCGTCCGTTTTCCAATAGTGATCAGGAGAAAAGAGCTTATAAAGGGAAGGATATTGTTCCTTCATCCAAAATATACAAGTCTGATGAAATAGAAGTACCAGCATTTTTACCTGATATCCCTGACGTAAGATTAGAAATGTCAGAATATTACACTTCTGTCCGTCGTGCAGACGATGTGGTTGGTGCTGTACTAAAAGCTTTGGAAGAAAGTGGAGAAGCGAAAAATACGCTCCTAATGTTTCTTTCAGATCATGGTATGGCATTGCCTTTTGCTAAAACCAATTGCTATCTCAATAGTACAAAAACGCCTTGGATTGTTCGATGGCCTGATGTGGTAACGCAAGGAAGTATCAATAAAAAACATTTTATCTCCGGTATAGATTTTATGCCTACAGTATTGGAGGTCTTGGGCATAGAAATTCCGAAAACAGTCGATGGGCGTTCTTTTGTGCCTCTTTTGAAAGGAGAGGATCAAGATGACCGGGAGTTTGTTTTTACGCAATTCCATGAAACTTCGGCAAAGAACAGGTTTCCGATGCGTGCGGTTCAAAGCAGTAAGTATGCTTACATTTTCAACGCATGGTCAGATGGCGAAAGGGTATTTAAAAACGAGTCTCAGTCAGGCAGGACATTTAAAGCCATGCAGGAGGCTGCAAAAACTGATAGTGCTATTGCTCAAAGGGTAGATTTGTTTTCTCATAGGGTACTGGAAGAGTTTTATGATTTGGAAAAAGATCCGGATGCCCTGATTAATCTGATTGAAGATGAGGATTATCAGGCAGAAATCGAAATTTATAGAAACAGACTAAAGAAATGGATGCAAGAAACTGAAGATGTAGCTTTGGAAGCTCTGGAAGGAAGAGAATCTAAAGAAAAACTGGTTGTTTTTATGGAAAAGGAACAGGCTCTGGCAGATTTGAGAAAGAAAAAGAATAAAAAATAGAAAATATAATGTGTACGAATTTCAGGATAAACTTTCTTTTAGCACTTTCAATACTAATTTTTACTGCTAATTGTACTACCAAAGAATCAGGGTCAAGCAAAGAGATATCGAATGAAAAACCCAACATTATTATCATAATGGCTGATGATTTGGGCTATGGAGATTTGAGTGGTTTTGGGAATGCTACGATCAATACACCTAATCTGGATAGAATGGCAGAGGAAGGCATTCGGTTTACGGATTTTCATTCTAATGGGGCAGTTTGCAGCCCGACCAGAGCGGCTTTGGTTACGGGCAAATACCAGCAACGGGTAGGAGTAGAAGGAGTAGTTACTGCTAAAAGCCACCGGGAAGTTGGCCTGGCACTTGAAGAGATCACCTTTGCAGATGCTATGAAAGCTGAAGGATATGTGACTGGTATGGTAGGAAAATGGCATCTTGGCTACCCTGAGCGATACAACCCCGTTCATCAGGGTTTTGATGAATTTGTTGGCTATGTCAGTGGCAATGTGGACTATCATTCTCATATCGATCAGGAAGCACATGAAGACTGGTGGTGGCAAAATAAGCTTCAAAAAGAAGAGGGCTATTCTACTGATTTGATTACCAAGCATTCGTTAGCGTTTATAAATAAACATAAAGACGATAATTTCTTTTTGTACATTCCACACGAAGCACCACATGGCCCTATACAGGGAAGGAAATCAAAGCCATTTAGAGTAATAGGGGATAATCAGGCCAGCAATCCGGAAGAGAATCTGAAAGTAACATACAAAGAGATGATAGAAGTCATGGATGAGGGTATTGGAGAAGTTATCAAAACGTTAAAGTCACTTAATCTTGAGAAAAACACTTTGGTGTTTTTCTGCTCTGACAATGGACCAGCAAACCTCGGTAGTAGCGGTGGTCTTCATGGTAGTAAAGGTTCGGTATGGGAAGGAGGACACAGAGTGCCAGCCATTGCCTGGTGGCCGGGAAAGATTAAACCAAATCAGGAAAGCAATCAAACAACTATGACCATGGATTTGTTACCAACTATGATGTCATTGGTTGGAGGAAAAACAAATACTGATTGGGATGGTATTGATATTTCAGGAGTATTGTTGGAAAATGCAACATTACCAGAAAGAGATTTGTTTTGGAGACATTATAGTAATGATGGCAGCAAACAGTCAGTTGCCATACGTAGCGGAGATTGGAAGTTGCTGCAACTAAATCAGGAAAATGAGCCACAGCTTTACAATTTGAAGGAAGATTTGTCCGAAACAAAAGATCTGTCAGGTGTCAAACCACAATTGAAGCAGGAGTTGTGGGCAAAACTGAATAACTGGCAAAAGGAAGTGACCAAAGGAGTGAAGAAGGTATCACCATAGAAATGTGATTCTATTTTTCATATAGACTTATTGGCATGGTTTTTTATGTTTGATTTTTTGTTGTTGTAAATGTGAATTTGATAACCTTACTACCAATTGGAAACTTATTTCAACTATAAAATATATTAAATGGAAATGACGAATACTACGACTCAATCTAGTGATGATCTTATGAAATGGATTATCTGGCTGTTAAGAATTGGTGTCTTTGCCACATTTGTGGGACACGGTACTATCGCCTTTGTGGGTAATCCGAAGTGGTTGCCATATTTGGCAACAGTTGGCATTACAGGTGATTTGGCTGTAAACGCCATGACTTTCATAGGAGCATTGGATATTCTATTAGCCATTTCAGTTTTGATTAAACCTTTACGACCAGTGCTGTATTGGTGTGCATTTTGGGCTTTTTCTACAGCACTCATACGTCCACTTTCCGGAGAGTCAATTTTAGCCTTTGTCGAGCGAGGTGCCAACTGGACAGTGCCATTGGTATTGCTATTATTAAGCTATAGAAAAAGGTAATGAGTTGACAAATTGATTCAATTAACCGGACTTAAATTGTGGTGTGGGTTAGAATCATTTTCAAACTACAGGTTAATTCTTCTTTAATGCAAAATAAAAGGTGTTATGAGCGAAGAAAGTACTTGATTAAAAGCTTTCATTTGGTCTAATATTGCAAAGTATATCCTCTTTGAAAATAGAAACTATTAAAAAGCCCTATCTATGAATATCAATTTTCCAAACTCAATTTTAGTATGCCTGATTTTACTGGTATTTTCTTGTCAACAAAAAACTGATAAGCAAAAAGTAGAGAAACCCAATATCATATACATACTTGCTGATGATTTAGGATATGGCGATGTAGCTGCTTTTAATGAAAACAGTAAAATAAAGACTCCTCATCTGGATCGGCTGGCAGCTGAAGGAATGAAATTCACAGATGCTCATACGTCCTCTTCGGTATGTACGCCCACACGGTATGGTATAATAACTGGCAGGTACAATTGGAGAAGTAAACTTAAAAACGGAGTATTGACAGGAAAGTCAAAAGCATTGATTCCAAATACAAGGACGACCGCTGCTTCCATACTAAAAAAGAGTGGTTATAGTACTGCTTATATAGGTAAGTGGCACTTGGGATGGGATTGGGGGACGAAAGATTCAACAAGTGAGTCAGGGGAGGGTTGGAATTTCAAAGACTTTGACAAAATAGACTATTCCAAACCTGTAAAAAACAATCCTAACGACTTGGGGTTTGATTATGCCTATGGGCATTGCGGTTCTCTTGACATGGCACCTTATGTGTATGTGGAAAATGGAATGGCAACAATGATTCCGGATTCTACTACTGTTAATAAGGGAAAATATTCATGGTGGAGAGAAGGACATACTTCCGGCGATTTTATTCATGAAGACGTTACACCCAATTTTTTTAGAAGGGGGATAAAATATGTGAAAGAGCATGCACAAGATGAAAATCCGTTCTTTTTGTATTTGCCACTGCCTTCCCCTCACACTCCTATTTTGCCTACGCAAGAGTGGCAGGATAAAAGTGGGATTAATCCCTATGCCGATTTTGTGATGATGGTAGATGATTATGTCGGGCAATTGAATACAGCTATAAAAGAAGCTGGTATTGAAGAAAATACACTCATTATTTTCACCAGTGATAATGGTTGTTCTCCTGCGGCGAAAATCGAGGAAATGACAGAAAAGGGACATTACCCAAGTTACGTTTATCGTGGACACAAAGCTGATATATTTGAGGGAGGACACAGGGTTCCTTTTATTGTAAAATGGCCAGGCAGGATAGCTAAAGGATCGGTCTCTGATGAAATAATATGTACTACAGATTTTGCTGCTACTTGTGCTGCCATTACTGGTTATCAACTCAAAGATTCGGAAGCAGAAGATAGTTACAACATGCTGCCACTTTTTGATCAGAAAAAATTGGCAACTCCTTTTAGAGAAGCGACAGTTCACCATTCGATCAATGGCAGTTTTGCCATCAGGCAGGGAGCCTGGAAGTTGATCATGTGTCCCGGTTCAGGAGGGTGGAGTTTCCCTACTCCAAATAACAAAAAAGCATTGGAAGGGTTGCCGGAGGTGCAATTGTACAACCTGATGAATGATCCTGGAGAAAAGGACAATCTACAGGCATCTAATCCACAGAAAGTAGATGAATTGAAAAAGCTTTTGACCAAATACATTTTGGAAGGAAGAAGTACTCCGGGGATAATTCAACAAAATGACACGGGGAATAGTTGGAAACAATTGTGGTGGATAAATGGATGAAAAAAAGAGTTTAACCGAGTAAGTATTGTCACCCGATTCCGGCATTTTTGTGTTTATTTATAAAGAACATTAGATCCATTGTCATGAAAATTAAATTACTGTTACTCATTCTGTTTGTGCAAGCCAATTCTTTTGCACAAGCCATATATGAAGACGAACGCTATGTGCCGGAGACTGATCCACAGGTCTTGCAAAAACTTGAAGAATGGCAAAATATTAAGTTTGGATTGTTGATGCACTGGGGTGCTTATAGCCAGTGGGGAATAGTAGAATCCTGGTCACTTTGTCCTGAAGATTATGGATGGTGTGAGAGGAAGAAGGGAGAGAATCCCCAAAATTACTTCGAGTACAAAAAAGAGTACGAAGGACTACAAAAAACTTTTAATCCTGTAAATTTTGCTCCGGAAAAGTGGGCTAAAGCCGCTAAAGATGCCGGGATGAAATACGTTGTATTTACCACCAAACATCATGATGGCTTTTCAATGTTTGATTCCAAATATACGGACTACAAAATAACTGATCCAAATTGTCCTTTTTCAAGTAATCCCAAAGCAAATGTGACTAAGGAAATATTTGACGCATTTAGAAATGAAGGGTTATGGACAGGAGCTTATTTTTCTAAACCGGATTGGCATTCGCCATACTATTGGGATCCTTATTTCCCTCCATTGGATCGTAATGTCAATTACGACCCTGAGCTATATCCTAAAAAGTGGGATAAATATGTAGATTTCACTCACAACCAAATCATGGAATTGCTTACCGACTATGGTAAAGTCGATATTCTATGGTTAGACGGTGGATGGGTAGCTAAAAAATCAGAAGAGAATATACAAAATGCTTATAAAGGAAAACTTGCTGGTGCATCTTCCGGATTTATCAAAGAAAGGACTGTGAATCAGGATATCCGCATGGATGATTTGGTGGCTAAAGCCAGAAAAAAACAACCCGGGTTGATCGTTGTTGACAGGGCTGTTCATGGTAAAAATCAAAATTATCTTACTCCTGAAAACAGAATTCCCGAAAAACTTTTACCATATCCCTGGGAGTCATGTATTATTTCCGGTGGTGGTTGGGCGCATACACCCAATGCTAAATATATGAGTGGACGTACCGGAATTCACATGTTGGTGGATATTGTTATAAAAGGAGGCAACCTGTTGCTGAATATAGCACCTACTCCTGATGGTAAATGGCAGCAGGGGGCTTATGATTTACTAGCCGAATTTGGAGATTGGATAAAAGTAAATGGTGAAGCTATTTACAACAGCAAGCCTATTGCTCCTTTTAAAGAAGGGAATATTGGAATGACGCAGCAAAACGATGGAAGTGCCTATTTCTTCTATTTGGCAGCAGAAGGACAAACTGAAATGCCATCTGAGATAGTGGTAACATCTAACCAACCTGCTCAGGGAGCACAGGTTTCTTTGCTTGGTAGCAATACAAAATTGAAATGGACAAAAAAAGGAAATGGCTTTGTGGTGGGTATTCCTAAATCCTTACAGAAAAACCCTCCATCAAAGTATGCCTGGACAATCGAAGTATCTCAAATTAAGAAGTAGTTTCATTAGTTTGAAACAATAGCAGGGCAAACGCATTTAAAAACAGAAACCTCCTACCGTACGGTATCCCATGAAGTTGTAGTCAACCCTAACAGACCCCAGAACACGCCTGGGGATAGTAGAATTTTTAAATGCCTTTGCCCTGGAAACAATAGGCTTTAATCCATCATTAAAGTTTATTGAAACATTGATATTATAGATGTAATCTATGGTTGATTCGATTCATTCCTTTTCAATTTTGTATTCGTAAAAAAACAAATTGAAATAAAAAAATGATAGAATTAGCAGAAGATAATTTGGGTGACATCATAAGTCAAAACCAAAGGGTGATTGTTCAATACGGTGCAAGCTGGTGTGGAAATTGCCGCCTGATCAAACCAAAATTCAAAAGATTGGCCGCAGAGAATGAAGGTATCCAATTCATATATGTGGATGCAGAAAAACTGCCAAATTCCAGAGCATTTGTAGAAGTAAAAAACTTGCCAACATTTGCAGGATTCAAAGATAGTGTGCTTGTATCACAGGCGGCCGGAAATAAAATCGAAACCATAAACGAAGTATTGAATGAAGTTGCCAGTAATTAAGCACATAGTTGGGTTCATCGAGGAGAAAGATGAAGATTTTGTTTTAGAATCTATAGAATTGCTGGAGCACTTGTCTGAAGCCAATGGCTTAAAGGACGAAGAGTTGGAAGTGATCGGAGAGCTACTCTCAAACCTGTATGGTTCTTTGGAAGTAAATGCTGAAATGAAAAAGGGGGTCGGTCAGAAGGAAGCTTTGAATGGTTTTATGAAAAGGGTAATGGGATCCATCAATTGAGTCGGTACTATTCTTGTTTTTCTGCCTCCCTTTCTGACTTAGGTTTGAGTTGCCCTTTTAAAAACAAGTTGTATTCTTCACAGGTAATTATTCCTTCAATACCCGAATATTTGCAGGTTTCGTACTTGAGGTCAAATGCACCAGCGGTAATTACTACCCCGGTTCCTTTGCACAATGGGCAGAGAACTTTATCTCCGGGACAATCAATTCGACTGTCATTGTCAAAAATCTGCTCGGTTTGTGCTATTTCCTGATCTCTGATAAGCAGATACTCTTTGTTAGCCAACTCAAGGTACTTGATGGTTTCATCAAAATACTGACCACTTGTTCCTTTGAGTTCTACATATTTATTTAGCCAATTGATGGCTTGTTTATATTTTTTCAGATGAAATGAATTTCTGCCAAAATAGTAAGTCAATTGGCTGGGTAGCTTGTCTATATTCTTCATGGCGTACCTGAAGAGTTCATCAGCTTTTTCATATTCTCCATCCAGCATCGCATCATATCCTTTGTCCATGCTGGTGATACCTTTGGTATTTGCCGGATTTTGCGCCCAGGAAAGGTGTGTAAAGATGGAGAGTAAAATCAGAGCGAGGTACTTCATGTATTGTTGATATAGACTACTTAACTAAATGCAATTGGTTGAAATTGGTTGCAATTTAACTTTTAAAATTTTACTACTCCATTAAAAACTTAGAACTATCTGAGTAGTTTCTTTGACATAATAGCAATCTTCACATAAAACGTGCTATGTTTTCGCACTTATTCACGTTTTTATTTTTTTTTATAAAATTTTGAACCAATATTTGTGCCTCAAAATTCAGAGCAATGAAAAAAGCATACGGATACTACTTTTATTTTTATTTCTTTACTCAATCAAAGGGGTCAAAAAGTTAGTTCTATATGCCATAAGAAATAATTATAAGCCCCAAACTAAAGGGGCTTTTTTTATGACCAAAATTTAACAATAGTAATAATGAAGATAGGCATACAAGGTGTAAAAGGTTCATTCCATGATTTGGCAGCATCTCTTTATTTTCATAGCGAAGATTATGAAATTCAGCCTTTTGGTGATTTTAGGTCAATGGCTAAGTCTGTCAGTAACAAGGAACTGGATTATGCTGTGATGGCTATCGAAAATACCATAGCAGGCAGTATTTTGCCCAACTATGCCTTAATGAGTGAGTATGACCTGGAAATATCGGGTGAGGTGTATTGCAGAATTGAAATGAGTTTTTTGGTCAACCATGGTGTGAAGATTGAAAACATCAACAATGTATATTCTCATCCCATGGCTTTGCTGCAATGCGCTGATTTTTTAGGGCAGCATCCTCATATCAAACTTCATGAAGCTGAAGATACAGCAGATAGTGCGAGAATGATAAAGGACAACAAAATGATGGATTGTGCTGCTATTGCCAGCCACAGAGCAGCAGAAATTTTTGACCTTGAAGTGCTTGAGGAAAATATTGAAACCAATAAGGAAAACTATACCAGGTTTTTGATATTGAAAGGAAGGATGAATGGATATGATCAGATACCTGAAAAAGCTTCATTGAGTTTGGTGACAAACCATGAGCCGGGAAGCCTGGCTGATACGCTCATGATTTTTAAGAACTACAGGCTCAATATGACCAAAATTCAATCCATACCCATTTTAGGACAACCTTATATGTATTCTTTCAATATTGATTTGGTGTGGGATGATTATGATAATTTCCAAAAAGCCATGAACGAAATCAGGCAGATGTCAAGTTCACTTAGAATATTAGGGGAGTATAAACGAGGAAACAGTCCATCACAAGTGGAAACTATACCGGTACTGAAATGATACAAACAGCAGATAGATTAAATAGTGTTCAGGAATACTACTTTTCAAGAAAACTTGAAGAGATCAGGCAGATGAATGCAGCAGGCAAGGATGTTATCAATTTGGGTATTGGTTCTCCTGATCTTGCACCGGCAGACAGTGTGGTTGATGCTTTGAGTGCTTCAGCTCACAATAAAAATTCACATGGCTACCAATCGTACCGATCTATAGAGGAATTGAGAATAGCAATCGCTGATTTTTACAAGACACATTTTAATGTGTCGCTCGATCCGAAAACTGAGATTTTACCATTGTTGGGGTCGAAAGAAGGTGTGATGTACATTTCTATGGCCTTTTTGAATCCGGGAGATACAGTGTTGATTCCGAATCCTGGATACCCTGCATATGAGGCTGTGGCTAAGATGATAGAAGCCAAACCTGCCCGATACAATTTATTGAAGGATAACAATTGGGCACCAGACCTGAAAAACATAGATCCTGAGGTAGTGAAAAATGCCAGGATTATGTGGGTGAACTATCCAAATATGCCAACAGGTGCGGATGGGTCAAAACAGATATTTCAGGACTTGATCGATTTTGGAAAAGAAAATAATATTCTGATTTGTAACGATAACCCCTATAGTTTTATACTCAATGACGCACCAAAAAGCATCTTGGAGCAAGATGAAAATAAGGAATATTGTTTAGAACTAAACTCCCTAAGCAAAGCCTACAACATGGCGGGATGGAGAGTAGGAATGGTCTCTGGAAACAAAGACTACATCAACGCCATATTGAAAGTGAAATCCAATGTGGATTCCGGTATGTTTAAGCCTGTACAGGAAGCTGCTATAGTAGCACTCAGCCTTTCCAAAGAATGGATAGCTGAAAATAATGTGGTGTATAAGAGAAGGAAGCAAATAGCCCAGGAGTTGCTGGATATCATCGGGTGTACTTATAACGAAAGTCAGGTGGGTATGTTTGTTTGGGCCAATAATCCAGAAGGAAGAGAGAGTGAGGAGTTTATAGATGAGATTTTGCAAAAGGCGAATGTATTCATTACTCCGGGCACGATTTTCGGATCGAATGGCGAAGGGTTTGTAAGGGTGTCTTTGTGTTCTACTGAAGAAAAATTCAGAGAATCTATTGATAGAATTAAAAAAGCACAAATATCATGACGGTGGCAATAATTGGTTTGGGCTTGATAGGAGGGTCGGTAGGATTGAGACTGAAGAAATCCGGTATGTCTGACCATATCATTGGTATTGATAAAAATGAAACCAACTGTGCGAAAGCTTTGGAGTTGAGATTGGTAGATGAAGTTGCCGGTTTACTTGAAGGGGTAAAAAAATCGGATGTAGTAGTCATTGCAATACCTGTGGATCAAATTACAGCTTTGCTGCCACGAATTTTGGATAATATTCAATTGAATGCTGTGGTAATAGACATGGGCTCAACTAAAGGAGAGTTGTGTAA
Organism: Reichenbachiella sp. MALMAid0571; assembly: GCF_040151475.1. Lineage (NCBI taxonomy): Bacteria > Pseudomonadati > Bacteroidota > Cytophagia > Cytophagales > Reichenbachiellaceae > Reichenbachiella > Reichenbachiella sp. MALMAid0571. Next base: position 114,121 of record NZ_JBDKWG010000139.1, read on the forward strand.
GTCTATAGACAACCATCCCAACAGAAAGGCATTTGTAGCTTCGCATCCTATTGCAGGTACCGAAAATAGCGGACCGGAAGCAGCATTTGATTCATTGTTCCAAAACAAGACAGGGATTCTATGTGATATAGAAAAAAGCTCCCCGGAAGCAGCTCAAATTGCCAGAGAATTGTATGTGGTGCTTGGGATGAAAATCATAGAAATGGGCAGTCAGGCACACGACTTACATATTGCCTATGTTTCGCATTTGTCACACATCAGTTCATTTGTGTTGGGACAAACAGTATTGGAAATAGAAAAAGACGAAAAGAGTATTTTCAATATGGCGGGTAGTGGTTTTGCGTCAACTGTAAGGCTGGCTAAAAGCTCACCGAATATGTGGGCACCTATTTTTGCACAAAATAAAGAACATATTTCTAAGTCTTTAGGTACATACATTCAAAACCTGAAGGAGTTTAAAGCGATGGTGGACAATGAAAATGTAGAAGGTATGTATGATGCCATGAAAAATGCCAACCAAATCAGAAAAGTATTGGATGGTATTGATCTCAAAGGATTGAATACCAAACCTGATAAAGAATCAATAATAGAAAATTAAAGTCAATAATTAATACAAAATAGAATGAAAGTAAATTTAAATCTATCACCCATTGAGAACTGGATACCAGGGCTCACTGAACCGCTTGTGATTTCCGGGCCGTGTAGCGCAGAAAGCGAAGAGCAGGTAATGGCTGTAGCCAGAGAACTGAAGAAAAACCCAAAAATAAAGGTATTTAGAGCTGGTATCTGGAAACCAAGAACCAGACCCAATTCTTTCGAAGGAATAGGTGAGGTTGGTTTACGGTGGTTGAAAAGAGTAAAAGAAGAAACCGGGCTGCTTACCTCTGTAGAAGTGGCAAAGGCTTCTCATGTAGAGTTAGCCTTAAAATATGACGTGGATATTATCTGGATTGGAGCCAGAACTTCTGTGAACCCATTTTCTGTACAGGAAATCGCTGATTGTTTAAAAGGAGTAGATATTCCTGTATTGGTAAAAAACCCAATCAATCCTGATCTTCAATTGTGGATTGGTGCTTTGGAAAGGATCAATCAGGCTGGCATCACTAAGCTGGGTGCAATCCACCGTGGATTTTCTCCATTGAGCGATTCTGAATATAGAAATGAGCCTATGTGGAGCATTCCTTTGGAACTGCAAAGAATCATCCCAAATCTTCCTATCATTTGTGATCCAAGTCATATTTCAGGAAATAGAATTTTGATCGAACCAGTGAGCCAAAAGGCATACGACCTTCAGATGAATGGTGTAATGATCGAAAGCCACATGGATCCTGACAATGCGTTGAGTGATGCAAAACAGCAGATTACTCCTAAAACATTGGAGAAAATATTGGATAGGTTGATTATCCGTAAACCGGAAACCAGTGATGTGGATTTCGAGTTGAGGTTGAAAGAACTGAGGCAAAAAATAGATAAGATTGACCATGATATATTAGAGGTAATGGGAGCCAGGATGCAGGTAGCTGAGGAGATTGCCTTGCATAAGAAAGAGCACAATATCACCATCCTTCAAAAAGGACGCTACGATCAAATTATGAATGACAGGATCGAGCAGGGTAAGAAATTTTTGCTCAAAGAAGAATTCGTGAAGGAGCTTTATGAAATGATACACGAAAACTCAATCAAGAGGCAAACAGAAGTAATGAACAAAAAGGCTGCTGAAAACGCAGGCTAATTAATTACCATTTTCATTCTATTAAAAGGAAGTATTCTACTCTTGATAAGAGTAGAATACTTCCTTTTTTTTATTGCTAAAGAATGATTCATTTATGACTGATTTTGTTTGTTTTATCTTTAACAATAAGTTCAACTGAAATAGTTGATACAAAAAAACAATATTCTTTTCCATCAAATTTTTGAATCTTTTTTAACTGAGTACTGTTTCCCTTGTTAGTTAAAATATTAATTTTGAATACTTTTAAGAATAAGCAGAATGACTATGACTCAGGAAAATGTAAAGGTTTTAATTATAGGTTCAGGGCCTGCCGGATATACAGCAGCGATATACGCTTCAAGAGCGGGATTGAACCCCGTATTATATACAGGAGGTGAGCCGGGTGGCCAACTGACCACAACCACCGATGTTGAAAACTTTCCGGGCTATGCGGAAGGCGTGAGTGGCCCTCAAATGATGATGGATTTGCAAAAACAGGCTGAAAGGTTTGGAACAGATATCCGTTTCGGGTTGGCTACTTCCGTAGATTTTTCTTCCTATCCACATAAAGTTATCATAGACGAAAAGCATGAAATCACGGCTGAGTCGGTGATTATATCCACTGGAGCCAGTGTGAAATACCTTGGTTTGGAGTCAGAGTCAAGATTGCTAAATAAGGGTGTGTCGGGATGTGCAGTATGTGATGGTTTTTTCTACAAAGGAAAGGTAGTGGCTGTAGTGGGAGGAGGAGATACAGCAGCAGAAGAGGCACTGTATCTGTCCAATATTTGTCCAAAGGTTTACCTGATTGTGCGCCGTGATGAGTTGAGAGCTTCTAAAATCATGCAAAAAAGGGTGATGGACAATGCCAACATTGAGATTCTTTGGAACAGTTCCACAGAAGAAGTGTTGGGAGTAGAAGAAGTAGAAGGGATGAGGATAGTCAACAATGTGACAGGAGAAAAAACAGAATATGATATTAATGGTTTTTTTGTGGCTATAGGACACAAACCCAATACAGATATCTTTAAGGATTATCTTGAAACAGATGAGACTGGCTATTTGATAGTTGAGCCCGGGTCTTCCAGAACAAAAATAGAAGGGGTGTTTGTAACTGGTGATGCTGCTGATAAAATCTACCGTCAGGCGGTAACTGCTGCTGGTAGTGGATGTATGGGGGCTTTGGATGCTGAAAGATTTCTCGCTGCGAAGGAAGCGGAAGCAGTATAGCTTCTTTAAAAAAAATTACTGCTTCGGGATAGGCGTGAGGGATAGAGGCATTGTTTGAGCCCGAAATAGAGATTGCGGTGGGTTGGCGTGCCGATAGCCTGGTCTCTTGAGACACGCTAAGGTCATTTTAAATAGTTTTTTTAATAGAGTATTTGATGTATTAATGCGATTAAGTAATTTTTTCATTGTCACCTTGATTTTAATGCTGACGATGACAAATGAATCTCTCAGCCAAAATAAGAAAAAACGGCTGGGAGATTTTTTTAAGTTTAAAAATAAGAAAATAGAGATTCCTGTTGTTGAACAGCAGTTATCGGTATTTGAGGTGAGTGATGATGCGTTTGCCATTGACACTTTGTACCTAGATAGTATGATGTATGCAGAAGAGGTAAACCTACAGCGTGAGCTAAGTTTGGTGCATGAAGATACCGCTCAAATACCGTTGTATTTCAATGTGCCGGTTCAGGTTTCAGAGCAATTAAAAATAGATTCTGTTTGGGTGACACTTAGGGAATATTATTCGATTTGGGATTCTAAAAAAGTGAATCCGTATGAATTAGACGGTGAAAAGTTTAAGGATACTTTAAATATTCCCCTGCATTATACCAATCCGGAATTGTCCTGGACAGTGCCTATAAGCAAAGGGCATATTACCTCACCGTTTGGGTTGCGCAGATGGCGGTGGCATTATGGCACTGATTTGAGATTGGATACTGGAGATTCCGTAAAAGTAGCATTTGATGGTATAGTGCGAGTTGCGCATTACGACCGCTATGGTTATGGTCATTACGTATTGGTGAGGCATTATAACGGACTTGAAACTCTTTACGGGCATTTTAAGAAGGGTCTGGTAAGGGTAGGTGATGAAGTGAAGGCTGGCGATGTGATTGGCTTAGGGGGGAGTACAGGTAGGAGTAGTGGGTCTCATTTGCATTTTGAGGTGCGTTATGAAGGCAATGCTATTGATCCTACTCAGGTATTCGATTTCGGAAATGACAGTATATTGGCAGATAGCCTTACAATTACCCCGGAAACATTTTCCTATCTAAAAGAAGCAAGAAAAATTCGTTACCATAAAGTACGTAGTGGCGATACACTTGGGCACATCAGCTATAGGTATGGCGTATCTATAAATCAGATTTGCCGTTTGAACGGAATAAGTCGAAATACAATTCTGAGGATAGGCCAAAGGCTCAGACTGACCTGATAAAGTAGCATGAAGAACTGTCGGTTTTTAAAGAAAGTTCTTTTATATTGAATAATTTTTTTAAGCCTTTGATTAATATTTTGTTAATATGAAATTAGATGTACTTGTATTTGCGGCACACCCTGATGATGCGGAGTTGTCTTGTGGAGGAACGATCCTTTCTTTGGTTGCTTCCGGCAAGAAAGTTGGGATTGTGGATTTGACTCGTGGAGAAATGGGCACAAGAGGAACTCCTGAAATCCGTTATCAGGAGGCTGTGACATCAGGACGAATACTAGGTCTTTCTGTAAGGGAAAATCTGGCATTTGATGACGTACATTTTACCAATGACCAAAAACATCAGTTGGAGGTGGTGAAAGCGATTCGCAAATACCAACCTGACATTATACTGTGCAATGCAATCAGAGATCGCCATCCAGATCATGCCAAAGCTTCGCAGTTGGTAGTACAAGCTAATTTTATGGCAGGATTGAAAAAGGTTGAGACAAAATCAAAAGGTGTGGTTCAGGATTTTTGGAGGGTAAAAAACTTATACCATTATATCCAGACAGATTGGATTCAACCAGATTTTGTGGTGGATGTGTCCGACCATTGGGAAAAACGTATGGAAGCTGTGCGAGCTTTTAAATCTCAGTTTTTTGATCCGGAGGGCGAACAATCAAATACTTTAATTTCTTCTCCCGAATTTATCAACATGCTGGATGCACGTGGAATAGAACTTGGCTTGTCTATCAGGGTAAAATATGGTGAGGGTTTTACAGTGGATAGAAATGTAGGGGTATCAGACTTGTCATCATTGCTATAATTGTCATCAATGATAAATGGTTGTGGACTAAAACAAAGTACAAATACTCCCAGAGAGATCCAGCCTAAAATTTTTCTTTTCAGATCAAGTGGTTCATCGTACAAAACAGGAGGGTGGTAAACTCCTAAAAACCGACCTAATACAAAGGCAAAAAGCAACCATCCACTATATCCTTCCACTTTTGGAAATATAAATACAGTTGTAAATTGGGCTGTGAAAATAATGGTAGCATACATGAGCCTGTTGCGCATATTTGGGGTGAATTTGTGAAAACAGTAATAGAGAAAGACAAAATAAAGTATCTCAGTCAATAAGTAGTCTGATAACACAAATGGATTGACAACTCCCAATCCGGCATAATAAAGGAATATAATAAACAATCCGGCTGATACTTTTTTGTGATTTTTTCCTCCAATGAGGCCATATAATATATGTCCTCCATCCAGTTGGCCTATTGGCAATAAATTGAGTGCCGTAAAAAACAACGCTAAATATCCAGCCAAAAGGTATGGATAGTGCAACATCTCATTGGGGTGAGGAATGAGTGAGGTGTCGGTTACTACAAAATTTTCGAACAGCCAGAACAGTACATTAGGCCCGAGTGTAATGCCCACCATGTCTTTATCCTGATAGGCATACAATGGGTAGTCACTACCCCATTGTTTATATTCGGGATGTATGTTGAATACATAGTCAAGAGGAGGAAGGTGGGTAAAACCATAGTGCAGGACAAGTACTGCAATCACAAATCCGGCAAGTGGGCCGGCTATTCCTATGTCAAAATATTTTTTTCGGCTATCAATGTGATCCTTGATTCGGATAACTGCACCCATTGTGCCTATAGAAGGGCCTCCGAGGAAACCCAACCAAAGTGGTATGTAGTAAGGCAGGGTCACTTTTACTTTGTGGTATTGAGCAGTGAAGTAATGTCCAAATTCATGAACTGTGAGTATTCCTAAAAACGGAATGGAAAATTGGAGTCCATTGAGGAGTTCGGCCAGGTTGATGGCAGGTGTAGTAAATATTAGTGATTTGCCGGTCATCCATTCAGCTCCGGCAATAGTGGTAGAAATTAGAGTCACTACAAACAATACCAGTTGAATGACTTTGGTCTTCTGCTCTTTATTTTTAAACATATTGTTTCAATTCTAATACCTGATCAGGACTACTGATGAGTTTTGTGTGGATGCCAACTTTTTTTGCTCCTTCTAAATTTTCTAACTTATCATCCATAAACAAAGCTTCTGAGGCTTTTGTTTTACTCTTTGTCAGTATTTCCCGATAAATTTCAATATCCGGTTTCCGCATGTTCAATTCATGAGAAAAAAACACATAGTCGGCAAAGAAAGACAATGAATCTTTACCAGATACCTTTTCAAGGATTTTATTGAATGCTTCAATGTGAATTTTGTTGGTATTGCTCAAGATGATGACCTTATATTTCTCTCTCAAAGCAGAAAGCAATTCTAGTCTTTGTGTTGTAATAGACAGCAGCATGGCATTCCAGCAGTAGTCAACCTGCTGGTTAGAGAGGTTACAATCAAATGTTTTATTGATCCCTTTTCTAAATGCTTTGTTACTTATCAACCCTTTTTCATAGTGCTGGAAAATGTCAGAATTATCAACCCTTTTCTGTATTTCTATTGGAGAGGTTGCTGTTATTTCTGAAAATGAATTAATTGTGGCTTGCTCGTCTAACCCGATGATTACTCCACCCAGATCAAAGATAAAAGTATTGATATTCAAATTAAATTTTGTTTGTGAATTTAGAGGCAAATATGTAACATTGCACTCCCAAATTCAAGGTGCTCTTAAAAGCAATTTGAAGGGCCTATAGCTCAGTTGGTTAGAGCACCTGACTCATAATCAGGTGGTCCATGGTTCGAGTCCATGTGGGCCCACATCCCAAAAAAGAGTTGCAGAAATGCAGCTCTTTTTTGTTTTCTACTTTTCGGATTTCGTTGGTGTAAGTGACCAATGCAAAGCTCACTAAATCCATTATACAATTGAAATGTTAGAAAATTTGTCCTGAGTCTGAGCAAAGGTTAATATTAGAGGATATAAATCCCGTTACATTTGCAGCTAAATCAATATGAATGGACAATACACAGAATAAAACAGATTCACCTCAGCTTACTCAGCAACAAATTGAGGACTGTATTTCTATTTTGAGCATCCTAAATGCGGACACCAATCAAATATTTGAAATTCCCAAAGAAAGGAGGTTGGCTCTTATTAGAGCAGCAGGCCAACTTTCCAGACCGAGTAGAGAGGAGTTTTCTATAAGAAAAAGAGATGCCAGAAAAGCGGCAAAAAGAAAATTGGTAGAGAGAGATAAAGGTGCTCGAAATGGCACTGGAATTCGAAGTGCCCGTGAAGCCTCTATATTCATTGCTCCAACAATGATTTCTCTTACCGGAGAAGAGTTTGAAAAGGAAGTAGAGCTGAAATCGCCAAGAAATTGCTACGTCTGCAAAGCAGTATTTAATCGACTCCATCATTTCTATGATACGATGTGCAAAGAGTGTGGAGACTTCAACTATGCCAAACGTTTTCAAACAGCTGATCTTACCAGTCAGGTTGCGTTGGTAACGGGTTCACGGCTGAAAATTGGTTACCATATTACGCTTATGATGCTGAGGGCTGGAGCAACAGTAATTGCAACAACAAGATTTCCTGTTGATGCCGCATTGCGGTACTCAAAGGAGCATGATTTTAATGAATGGGGAGAAAGATTAAAGATTCATGGACTGGATCTACGTCATATTCCCAGTGTTGAAATTTTCTGTAGCTTTATCGAGCAACAATATGATCGTCTGGATATTTTGATTAATAATGCTGCGCAAACCGTAAGGCGGCCTTCGGGATTTTACAAACACTTAATGTCCAATGAGGAGAAGGCCATAAATGATTTGCCACATTTTATGCAGCAACTTCTTGCCGATCACAATGCTTGTTTGAAGGAACTGAAATCACTCAGTGATAATTTTAACATAGTACAGGATAAAAACCTCCCGGTTAGTTGGCATGGAAAGCAATTAGGAGTTGGATTAAGTTCTTCTGCAAAATTATCACAGATTCCTTATAGCATAGACAACACACTTACAGTAGAAGAAGTGTTTCCAGATGGAAAACTGGATGCTGATTTACAACAAGTGGATTTGCGCAAGATCAACAGTTGGCGATTGAAATTGGGAGAAATACCCACTACTGAAATGCTGGAAGTTCAGCTCGTGAACTCCGTAGCTCCTTTTGTTTTGTGTAATAGATTAGTGAACCTGATGAAAAAGGAGAATACAGGAATGAAACATGTTATAAATGTATCGGCTATGGAGGGTAAGTTTCATCAGTTTCACAAAGAAGACAGACATCCCCATACCAATATGGCCAAGGCAGCCTTGAACATGATGACTTTAACTTCTGCTTCGGACTTTGCTAAATACGGTATTTACACCAATGCAGTAGATACAGGTTGGGTGACAGATGAAGACCCTGTTGAATTAGCAAGGAGGAAAGAAGAAGTTCATGACTTTCAACCTCCTTTGGATATTGTTGACGGTGCTGCCAGAGTGTTGGATCCTCTATTTGACGGAATAAATACCGGAAAACACTGGAATGGGAAGTTTTTAAAGGATTACATGCCTACTTCCTGGTAATTATATATTATGTGACTTTTGTTCAAGTTTCTCTTGAATTTTTGGATAATGAAATAAAACCCAAAGGGATGTTTTTATATAATGATTCATCACCTGATATTCATACTCATGAGAAGATTCAAGCAAATTAGCATTTGAACCAAGTTCTTGAAGCAAAATGGATTAGCTGTTATATTTGAACCTGTTAATTGATTGGTATTAAAAAAAAGCAAAAAAAAAAACCACCGTTAGGTGGCTTTTTATAAGTTGTGTTAAAGCAATAGATAATTAGTCTATTACTTTTACGTTTACTGCGTTCATACCTTTCTTACCTCTTTCCGTGTCGTACTCAACCTTGTCGTTTTCACGAATGTCATCAACAAGTCCTGATGAATGTACGAAAATGTCTTCACTTGAATCGTCTGGCTTAATGAATCCAAAACCTTTGGACTCATTAAAGAATTTTACTGTTCCTTGCATTGTAAATTTTTTAAAAAAATATTAATTATATTGTTTAAGCCCTTCGATCTAAATAATTGCCAGTAACTATTCTTTAAATTTTATTCCGGAAAGTGGAACGCAGAGTAACGAATTATCATGAAATTAAAAGGTGGGATTTTTCCCACAAAGACTTATAAACGCACAAATGTATGTAATCCATCTACGCTTTCCTAATGAAATGACAGATAGCTTTTTTGAAGTCGGTTTATTGGAACTTACAATGGTTTTTATTGAGCGTATTCTATGCCAAGATCATTGTTTCTGACTTCCAATAATTTGGATTTTAGTTTTTCTTTAAATTCATTTACTACCTTTTTATATTTTGGATTTGCTGCCAGGTTGGTATATTGTTTCGGGTCTTTTTTCATGTCAAACAATTCAATGCCTGATCCTGCATCTTCGTCATATTGGATATAAGCCCATTTGTCTGTTCTTAAAAGAAAGGTTTTTCCTCCCTGAGTAACGGAAAAGGCCATATCTCTTACTTTGTGTTTTGGGTTGTCAAGTGTTTTTGAGAGACTCTTTCCCTGTAAGTGCTCTGATGTTTTTAATCCTGCTATTTCTGCGATTGTAGGATACAAATCCAGCAACTCGGCAAATGAATGACAAACTGCTGGTTTTTTTCCTGGTATTTTTATAATCAGAGGAACTCTTGCAGATTCTTCATGCAAACTGACTTTCATCCAGAACCTGTGCTCACCCAGGTGAAATCCATGATCTGATGTAAATATCACGATGGTATTGTCAGATAAACCCTCTTCTTCCAGGGTGTTGAGTACTTTTCCTACCTGCTTATCCATATAGGCTACAGAGGCGTAATATGCTGCAACAGCTTTCTTTTCCTGTTCTTCATTCATTTTTCCATTCACACTGGTCACATAGTTGATGCCTCGTTTAGGGATGTCATCCCAGTCTCCTTCTACTTTTTCGGGTAGATTTACTTGATTATAGGGATAAGGTTCGAAATATGTTTTGGGTGCTACGAATGGTACATGAGGCCTTACGAAACCTACCGCCAGAAAGAAAGGTTCATCCTTATGCTCTCTGATCAGTTGAGAGGCTTTTTCTGCTGTTTTGCCATCAGAATGTACTAAATCATCTCCGTTGGCTTTTACTATTGTCATTACGTTTCCTCCTTTTTTAGGCAATGTGCCATCAGGGTTGCCTTGTACCAGTTCACTTTCTCCTTCCGCTTTCCATTCCGGTCCCTGGCTGTTGAAACGCTCTGTCCAAGAGGCTTCATCATCTGTGCCATTCGATCCTTTTTCAATATCTCCGGGTACGCCCATGTGAAAAATTTTACTTACCCGTGCGGTGTAGTATCCATTTTCTTTAAACAATTGAGACCATGTTTTTCTATCAGAACCAATATTTTCACGACCACTCACATAACCAAAAGTAGTTGTGGCACTTGGATAATAACCTGACATAAATGAAGCCCTGGATGGACCGCATACCGGATACTGGCAATAGGCTTTAGTGTAGCGTACACCCTCTGAAGCCAGTTTATCTATATTAGGTGTTTTACTTGCTTTATTTTCATAGGCAGATACTGCGGTGGCTGTCAGGTCGTCAGCAATGATGAACAATACATTCGGTTTTGTTTGCTGAGAATATCCGGTGGTGACAATCAATAGTAAGATGATTATTTTCAGGTATTTCATATTTCTGTGCAAATAGATTAAATAAAAAAAACAGGAACAGTGAATAGAAAGTGTAGTGAATGTGAATCTGAGTGGTGCATGTAAAAAGCTAAAGTATTGATATTTTTAGAAAATGAAAAGCATTTCTTAGGATCGATTTTGCTCTTTTACCTTAAAACCCGGGCAGTTAAGAAACCTTATACATTTAATTGTTAGATTTATCAAAATTTCGATTTACTATTCTATGTTATGATCATAAAAACATATTTTTTAAACCATACAACCATACTTCTATTTCTTGTGATTTTAATTGGTTCCTGTGCGTCACCGGAAAAGAAAAAGCCGATGAATATACTCGTGTTGCATACTGATCAGTGGAGGGCACAGGCAATGGGTTATCGGGGAGATCCCAATGTAAAAACGCCGAATATTGACCAGCTTGCCAGAGAGAGTGCCAATATAGTGAATGCGGTTTCGGGCATGCCGGTTTGCACGCCACACCGGGCATCTTTGCTGACAGGTCAGCGTCCGTTAACCCATGGTTTGTTTATGAACGATGTGCAGTTGGATACTGCTGCCGTTACCATTGCTGAAGTGCTGGCAAATGAGGGCTACCAGACAGGATACATAGGTAAATGGCATTTGGACGGCAGTGGCAGGAGTGCGTTTACTCCGCCCGGAGCACGCAGGCAGGGTTTTCAGTATTGGAAAGCACTGGAATGCTCACATGACTACAACAACTCAGCTTATTACTCAGGAGATTCTCCTGAAAAGAAATTTTGGGAAGGTTATGATGCTTTGGCACAAGCAAAGGATGCACAGGAATACATGGTAAAACACGCTAAAGATGAAAATCCATTTTTCCTCTTTCTGAGTTGGGCTACTCCTCATGCGCCATACCAAACTGCTCCTAAAGAGTACAATGACCTGTACGACCCGGAAGACATCATACTCCGTCCTAATGTACCGGAAGAAATACAAGACAAAGCGAAGAAAAGTCTGGCTGGATACTATGCCCATTGCACTGCCCTGGACGATATGGTGGCTGATATTTTGAAAACTTTGGATGATTTGGGAATTCGGGAAAATACGGTTGTTTTGTTTACCTCAGATCATGGTGATTTGCTTGGGTCTCACAATGCTTTTAAAAAGCAACAGCCGTATGAAGAATCCATTCGAATACCGATGCTAATTGATCATCCTGATATCAAATCGGGAGAATACAAAGCCCTGATTAACTCGTATGACATCATGCCCACATTGCTGGGGCTTACAGAGGTTGATATACCAAAATCAGTGGAAGGGTATGATTTTAGTAAATACCTAAAAGGACAATCTCCTTTGCCGGATACGGTGACATTAATCACTTGTGTGCAGCCGTTTGGTCAATGGAACAGGTTTGACCATAATGGCAGGGAATACCGGGGTTTAGTCAGCTTGCGCTACACCTATACCCGTGACCTCAATGGCCCATGGCAGTTGTTTGACAATATAAAAGATCCATATCAAATGAATAATTTGGTGGGTAATCCGTCATTTTCAGTTTTACAAAGTGATATGGATGTATTGTTGACTAAAAAGCTCAAAGAAACCGGAGATGAGTTTCTTCCGGGTATGGAATACGTCCGACAATGGGGTTATCCTGTCGATAAAAGGGAAACTGTGCCTTATAGGAATTAGACGATGGTGTGTGAAGGCACTAATTTATTAAAGTGTGTAAATTTGATTTGTCTGTTATATTTAACCATTAAATCGGCAGAGATAAGAAAATACAACCAATGAATTTAGATACCCAAAGTTTACAACCCATCATCAACGACAAATAGAACGACCTTATCAGCATAATTATTGGGCGCATCATGAAGGTCATAGCGCTTTAGGTAATGGGTTTCAGGAGGTTATTTATCAGCGTGCATTGGTCATTGAAATGTTGGACGAAGGATTAGCTTTAGCCGACACGAAATACCGATTTACTATAAAGAACAATACATTGTTACAAGAAGGTCTGATTTTTTGGTTGAAGGTAATGTGTCGGTAGAGTTAAAGACTTTAACTAAATTAGAAAACGTTCACCTAGGTCAGGCTATCAATTATTTAGAAGCATATGATTTGGAAGTAGGACTGTTGATTAATTTTGGCTCAAGAAGTTTAGAATTTAAAAGACTGATTAATAAACAGTTTAAGTAAAAAAATCAAGGTAATCCTGAAATCAAATAAATTAGAGTTCAAATAATAAATGAGAACAGCAGCAGCCATACAAGCGATTTTAAACTTGCTTCGTTCTCAAGGTATTGAGAATGAGGTGGTTGAATTTAAAGAGGCGAAAACGCAATATGATTTCAACAAAATTGGCAAGTACTTTTCTGCTTTGTGCAATGAAGCCAACCTCAAAAGGAAGCGTTCGGCTTGGTTGGTATTTGGTGTAAAAGACAATGACAAAAGTATTGTTGGCTCGCAATTCAGAACCAACCGTGCAGACCTTGATAGCCTCAAAGCGGAAGTAGCCAACCATACTACGGGCAGAGTCACTTTCATGGAAATCTATGAAGTCCATGAACCTGAAGGCAGAGTGGTTTTGTTTGAAATTCCTGCTGCTCCTAAAGGCATTCCTATTTCATGGAAAGGGCATTACTACGGCAGAGATGGAGAAGAACTCAACGCTTTGAATCTGGAAGAAGTAGAACGCATACGAGAACAAGCACGAGGTGAAGACTGGAGTGCTGCTATTATAGAAAGTGCTACTATCAATGATTTATCACCCGAAGCGATTCTCAAAGCACTTGAATCATTCAAAAGAAAAAATCAACATCTGCTTGAAGAAATTGACGAGTGGAGCGATGAAACCTTTTTGAACAAAGCAAAAGTTTGCATCAAAGGAAAAATAACCCGAACAGCTATTTTGCTGCTCGGTAAGTCTGAATCCGAGCATTTCATCAATCCTTCCACAGCAAAAGTATCTTGGATACTAAGAGACAAAGACAACATCGACAAGGACTATCAGCACTTCACTTGTCCGCTTTTGCTAAATACCGATGAGGTCTATAAGAAAATCAGAAACCTAAAATACCGATACATTTCAGATGGCACTTTGTTTCCCGAAGAAGTGGATCAATACGATCCTTACATCATACGAGAAGCGTTGAATAACTGCATTGCCCACCAAGACTATACATTAAGTGGAAAAATCAATGTGGTAGAGCATGAAGATGGCAAGCTGGTATTTGTCAATTCAGGTTCGTTCATCCCTTCTAGCATAGAAGAAGTGGTGATTACCGATGCTCCTGAGCCTACTTACCGAAATCCGTTTTTGGTAGAAGCCATGATCAACCTCAACATGATTGATGCTATAGGAAGTGGCATCAAGCGAATGTTTAACATTCAGTGGAAGAAATTCTTCCCCATGCCAGATTATGAATTTGTCAATGACAAGGTGAAGCTGACCATTACGGGAAAAGTGGTTGACATCAACTATGCGAGAAAAGTTGCTACAGTTCCAGACTTGAGCTTGTTAGATATTATTGCGTTGGATAAAGTCGCCAAATCGAAAAGGTTAAGTGCAGCCGAGATAAAAGATTTGAAAAGCAAAGGCTTGATTGAAGGTAGAAAACCGAATTTTCATATTTCCGTGTCTGTGGCAAAAGTAACTGGCGAACAAGCCGACTATATTAAGCAGAGAGGAATAGACGATGAATATTGCCAGAAGATTATTTTGGATTATCTAAATAAGTTTGGAAAGGGCGGACGAGAAGATTTTGAAAAAGTACTATTGGACAAACTCCCAGATGTGTTATCTGTAGATCAGAAGAAGCATAAAATCAAAAATATCCTGCAAAAAATGAAGCGGGAAAATAAGATAAGACTTGGTGATAGTAGGCAGTGGATTTTAGACGAGGTTTAGACGAGGTTTAGACGAAATACATACTTATAAATATGATTATCAATGAGTTATTGAATTTTTGTTTAGACGAGTTGAGACATTTTGAAATAGGAATATGAGCATCAACACTACTAAAAAAGGCTTGGAAAGTTATATCACCAATTATTTGGTAGATGTAAATGGTTCTGTTCAAAGGGAAAATAAAGACTACAATAGTGTAAGTTGTTTGGATGAAGAAATTCCATTTCAATTTCTGGAAGCTACACAACCTAAAGCCGTTGAGAAGCTTGATCTATTATTTTTTTCAGTCCAAATTCGCTTTTTCTTCTATCCAAAATAGCATTTAACTCTTTGGTATTTGAATTTTCAAGGATCCTATTGTCTATCTTTTGGATATCATCTTCATTGGTGCGGTTGTATTGAATGTGAGGTACACCGTCATTGCAGACAAAGATGTTGTTGCGGACAATGTTGGTGGTGGCTCTGTGAAACCGGAGAGGAGATTTGGCAATGTTGTAAACAATGTTGTTTTCCACTACTACACCAGTAACACCTTCATCCAGAAACATACCATTGCTTTCAGCCCTGCCTGCATTGACTGTTACATCGTGGATCAGGTTATTGGAAATAACACTTTCCGGTTGCAATCCCAAGGTATAAATTCCACCACCATCGCTTAGTTTATTCAATATATGGTGTATGTGGTTGCCAGTAATGGTGTTTTCACGGCATGGCGTTGGTTGGGGACTCCACATCCATCCGAGTGACACTCCGGTATAAGGCATGTTGCGTATTTCATTGCGCTCGATGGTGGTATTGGCTATGAGTCCACCCCAAATCCCGACTGCTCCATAAAACTGTTGTCCGCATTGCTCAATGAGAGAGTTCGATACCGTAAAGTTATGTGTCGCTTCTTCTGGTGTTACCTGCCACCAGAATTCTCCGTTTTTATCTGTTTTGCGTTTTTGTCCTTCACCTATATTTACACCATTGCCCGATACGTCATAAATATGGCTTTCGGTTAAAGTGCAGTTGTCAGTGTTTTCCCTAAACCAAATGGCTGATCCACCCACATGTCTGATCACGCAATTACTAAATTGACAGTTGGATGAAAGGTCTAACTCAATAGCGGCTGGTACCCAGTTCCAACTATTATTATCAGCTTGCCGGTTGTCGAACATACAAGCCTGGATGCCACAATATCCCTCCTTAGGGATTTGCCATGCTGTATATTCAAAGGTGATTCCTTGAAAAGTGATTTTGGATGCTTTTTGTCTGGTCTTGCTATTTCCGGAAATGGTCACCAATTGTGATGCAACAGGAATTACAGCTTTTATGTCTTCAGGAGCTTCATTCGGATTTGGGTAGTAAAATATTTTTCTTTCGGTCTGGTCATAATACCATTCACCGGGGGTGTCCAGAAACTCAATGGCATTTTCAAGAAAATACCTTGGTTGCTCTTCCCAATGAGTCAAATTAAAAAAATCCAGAACTTTGGTACCAATCCAATCGACAGTTGTCAGTTGATTATGATCCCAATCGATTGACTTTACAGAAATCCTGCTGATAGACCAATCATGCAATAGGATTAATTCTATACTTTCATGATTTTTTACCTTTGGAAAATCCCCTTCAGCAAAGAAGAAATTTGTTCGCTTGTCTTCTCCGGCTTTGGCTATTCTTAAATAGTTATTGTTTGGATGCCTCGCTCTAATGGCTCTTTGTTTGTTTATGAAAAGTTCTCGGATTTCATCTGGTGCATCTTTAGTGAGTTGAGCAGAATAAAGTCCGTTGGTTTCTTTAGTCCACTTGGAAATAACCATACCGCCGCTGATGACAGGTTTTTCATTGGGAACGGCACGAAAGTTCAGTAGGCTGTCAGATGTACCTAAAGTCAAGGGTTCTGTTATTCTATGGATTCCATTAGCCAGCCAGATATTAATTGGTTGATCCTTTTTTATGTTTCTGGACATTTTGATTGCCTGATGCAAACTGGCAATTGGCTTGTTGATAGAACCATCGTTGCTGTTGAGTCCACCTGAGGATACATATATATTGTAAGGATTTGGCGGGGCACTACAGCCGAAGGCTAATATCAGAAATAGTATGAAAATAAAATAGAAAGATCGAAGCATATGAGAATGGTTTTGAACGACCAATATACTAAAATGGTAACTGAATATTATAGAGAACAGATTTTACTCAGGGCATACGCATTTAAAAACAAACCCTCCTTACCGCACCTGTTGCGGTATCTTTTAAAATCACAGTCAAACCGAAGAGACCCCTGAACAGGTCAGGGGATAATAATATGTTTTAAATGTGTATGCCCTGGATTTTTACTGAGCTGATTTAAGAGTTAAAGTGAGGCTTTCTCTGTTTCTTTTTTGAGTTAAAATTGGTCTTTTATTTGACAAACAATCTGATTCTTATTCATCTTTAAAAAGTTAATGATTTTCATGAAATATAAAAGACAAATGACCCGTTTAGAAGAAATATAAAATATACTTTTGTCATTATTTTATTGGATTAATCTATTATAGTAAAAAATCTAAACATTTATTTTAAAATGAAATTAATTAACATGAAAAGTTTGTCAAGAAAGTTATTAACTGTTGTTGGAGTAGTAGGAATGCTGTTTTTGGCCAGTTGTGGTGAGGATGATCCAATAGTTGTTGATGGGCCATCTTTGGAAATTGCCTCTGATTTTTTCTCAACTACTAGTTTGCATTATGATGGCACTGTTGGTGATGAAATCAGCTTTACAATAACAGGGGATGTACCCGGGGGTTTTAACAACATAAAAGTGGAATACCTGATCGATGATGCCGATGCTGGAATTGATGATTGGACGGATCAAAGGCTATCAGGAACAACAGTGCTAACTTACACGGGAACACCTACCAGTTTTGTATTGCTTGAAGAGCATGTTGGCAAAGAAATTTCTTTTGTGATCACTGTGGTAGATGATAATAGCAAAACAGCCACCCTGACATTAACAGCAAGTGTGGCATCTGCTCCATTGGAAAGTGTAGTAGTTACATTGCTTGCGGCACCAACAGGAGACAAAACATCTAAGACTTTTTATTCAGTGCCTCTGGCAAGAAACGTAGCATCTAGCGAAGTGATCAGCAGTGAAGCAGGAACAGCTTCTTCTTCTGATATTGATTTTGGTTACTATTATACTGATTCAAAAGGAGCTTCAATTGCAGCCCCTTCCGATTATAATGCTGCAGTATATGATCTAGGTTCTAATGGACAGAATTGGTCAACATTGAATGCAACCACATTTAAGACTACTACATTGACACCTGCTCAGTTTATTGAGCAGACTACTTATGCTGATATTGAAACGGCTTATGCGGATGGTACTGATTCTGGAAATGGGGTTAATAATCTGGCTGTAGATCAGGTTATTGCTTTTGAAACTGTAACAAGAGATTCTAAAACAAGAAAAGGTCTTATTCGTATCACTGCCATTGCAGCAGGAACTGAATCTAATAAGAAAATCGATATTGAAGTTTTGGTTCAGAAGTAAATAGCGTCAGGGTAGAGTTACCTTAAAAATCCACAACCAAACGCATAGAAAAAGCCATCCAAAGTTAATTTGGGTGGCTTTTTTTGTGTTAGGATGTATTGAGTGTAAAATTCTTCTTTGTAATTTTTCTTGACTAATTGTTATATTTACAGCCAGATAAGGTTGATCTTAATGATAATTCGTTTAAAAGTTCTATCCAACCTTTGGAAGAATTTAATTAACGTAAGACGAACTGGTTTTACTTCTGATTCCAGGTTTTAATACATTGAGCGCAAAGACTTTCATGTCATTTTAGAATAAACAAGAAACGATTTTTCACTTTAATTACTGAAAAACAGAGTTTTGTTTGGAGACGGATGACGTTGGTTTTACAATTGTCAGTAATTCATATTTCGATAATTTACAACCAGAAGTGTAAAGAGTGAAGTTTTTGTTTATAAGTTTGAACCGATAGACTTTTTAATTTTTTTATAAAAATGGGTTTTACTAAAGCACATATCTCTGTTCCATCCGATAGTTCATTCAGTATTCGTAGAACTGAAATGACTCCAAATACCTATAAAATTCATTCACATGAAAATTATGAATTGAACTACATCATATCCGGATGGGGTACACGCTTTATTGGAGACAACATCCACAGTTTCTCCAGAGGAGATTTGGTTTTGATTGGTCCGGAACTTCCTCATTGTTGGGAAGTAAAAGGAGTGGCCTCCGGAAAAAAGCCTGAGTGTATCACCATTCACTTTCACGAAAATATAGATGGTGAGCAGTTTTTCCATTCACCAGAATTGCGACCCATTCTCAATTTGATGAGAGAGTCCAGGTCAGGGATTCAGTTTTACGGTAAGGAAACAAAACAAGTGAGGGACATACTGCTCAAAATGTCTGATGCAAACAGGTTGAGAAAGTTAATTTTCTTATTGGAGATATTTGAAATACTGGTAGGTACCAAGGATAGGAAAGGTTTGGTATTGGCAGGGTATTCCAAAGAAACAGATACTCCTGAAAAACAAAAACTACAAAAAGTGTATGAATACATACTTTCTAATTTTTCTGAAAAAATAGAACTGGATGATATTGCCGAAAAAAATCACATGACCAATAGTGCTTTTTGTCGTTTTTTTAAAAGAAATACTGGTAAATCGTTATTCCACTATATCAAAGAAGTAAGGATAGGCTATGCATGTAAACTCTTACAAGATTCGGATTGGCCAATTTTTGATATCGCTTTTCAGTCCGGTTACAACAATATTGCACACTTCAACAATCAGTTTAAGGAGTTTTGTGACACCACTCCTAGTAACTACCGAAATAAGTTTAAAAACCTATAATTGAACTAAATTCTTTCATTTGCTTATAAGTCAATATACAGTATTTTATGAGCAAGATATAGAAACTATTGCGTGATTTCTTCTCGTATATTTGCTGTAATTAGACTATAAAATTATGCCAACCAACCATTTTGAGATTTACCCGGTAATGTTAACTCCGTTTCTGGAAAGCAATGAAGTTGATGTAAATGCCCTTAGGGAACTTACCGAATATTACATAGCTACTGGTTCAACCGGATTGTTTACCAACTGTTTAACCGGGGAAATGTTTCAATTGACCGACGATGAAAGAATATTGGTCACAAAGACTGTTGTGGATCAGGTAGCAGGAAGACAAAACGTAGTGGCTTCCGGTACTTTTGGACTTGATCAGAACAGGAATATTGAATTCATAAAAAGAATTTATGATACCGGAATTTACGGAGTGATATTAAATACGAATCAACTTGCGACTCCTACGGAGAGTGAGGAGGTTGTAAAGAAAAATTTAACGAAAATTCTTGATGATACCGGCGATATTCCATTGGGAGTCTATGAGTGCCCTGTGCCTTACAAGCGCCTCTTGTCTCCTGAGTTATTGGGCTGGATGGGTGAAACAAAAAGATTTGTTTTTCTAAAAGATACTTGCTGCAACCTTGATCAGATAATATCCAAACTGGATGCAGTGAAAGGAACTCCACTTCAAATTTTTAATGCAAATATTTCGACAGGACTTGGCTCGATAGAAGCAGGAGCAGCTGGTTTGGGTTCTACATCGTCTAACTTTTATCCCGAATTATTAAGTTACCTTTCTGTCAACTTGCATGGTGATGCTCAGAAATTGAATAAGGTCAATACATTGATCACTATTTTTGATTCATTGATTCATGAGTGTTACCCTATGTCTGCGAAGTATTTTATGCAATTGCGTGGAATGAAAATAAACTTAGACGGCCGTATTCCTTCCGGAAGCTTCACTTTCCAGGATTACGTAAAGTTTGATCAGCTATTTAAAGCTTTAGAAAATTTAGCCAATGAATTAGAAATTGACATCTATCGTTTTTGATAGACAGGATGCACAAATATTCACTGTTAACTAACCCCACTTAGACATGAATTTTATTGATTTAGCTGTTTTCCTATGTTATATGGTAGGAGTGCTTTTGGTTGGTGGATTATTTTATAAAAAAGACAAATCATCTGCAGAGTTTACTCTTGGCAATAGCAACATTCCGGGTTGGGTAGTTACCATGTCTATTTTTGCAACATTCGTGAGTAGTATTAGTTATTTGGCACTTCCGGGGATAGCCTTTCAGAGCAACTGGAACTCTTTCGTGTTTAGTTTGTCACTGCCAATAGCTGCATTTGTAGCCATTAAGGTCTTTGTTCCGTTGTATCGCAAGGTCAACAGCCCTTCGGCATATACTTATCTGGAACAGCGTTTTGGTTCATGGGCAAGAGTGTACGCTTCTACTATGTACCTTTTGACGCAACTAATGCGGATAGGTACTATTCTGTATTTAATGGCTCTTACATTGAATGCCATATTTGGATGGGATATCGTTACGATTATCATTGTGACGGGAGTGGTAGTGATGGTTTATTCAGTATTGGGAGGAATTCAGGCGGTAGTATGGACAGACGCTATTCAGGGGATAGTATTGATTGGCGGAGCAGTGATTTGCTTATTTTTCATATTGTTTGGAATGCCGGAAGGGCCTGGTCAGGTGTTTGACATTGCCATTGAAAATCAGAAATTCAGTTTAGGAAGTTTTGATTTGGACTTATCACAGCCAACTTTTTGGGTAGTGCTGGTGTATGGCATTTTTATCAATCTTCAAAATTATGGAGTTGATCAGAATTATGTTCAACGCTATATGTTGTCCAGTACAGAAAGTGAAGCCAAGAAATCCGCTTTTTGGGGTGGGATGCTCTATTTGCCAGTCTCTATGATCTTTTTATTTATTGGTACGGCATTGTATGCTTATTTTCAGTCAGGAGCGGCAGTGCTACCGCCAGAATTGCAAGACGTGACTAAAAGTGATCGTATTTTTCCTTACTTCATAGCCAATCACCTGCCCCCCGGAATCACAGGGTTATTGATTGCATCTATTTTTGCAGCAGGTATGAGTACCATCTCAACAAGCTACAACAGTGCGGCCACTGTTTTTCTTACTGATTATTATCAAAAATACTCTAAACAGGAAGTGACAGACAAACAGAAGATGAAAGTGTTATATATGGCTTCATTGGTTATTAGCATTATTGGAATTGTGATCGGAATAGCCATGATTAATGTCAAAAGTGCGCTCGATATCTGGTGGAAACTGGCTTCTGTTTTTAGCGGAGGGATGCTTGGCCTCTTTTTGTTAGGTGCTTTTTCTAAACAAAAAAACGTAAAAGGAGCAATCATAGGAGTGATTGTGGGAATACTGGTCATCGTTTGGCTGAGCCTTTCCAATATTTTCTTAGGGCCTGAGTCCATAGGAGGGCAATTTCATACCTACTTAACCATTGTACTTGGAACATCAACTATCTTTTTGGTTGGTTTTGTAATTGGTATGATTGGAAAACAAGAAAATTATTCATCATAAATTATATGTCATGCAGCAAATACTAAAGTGCCTTAATGTTGTCTTATTGGTTTTCGTCTATGGGTCGGCAGTGGCTCAGGATCAGTCAGTGCCTGCACTTGCGAAAGTAGGAGAGGGAGGACTTTTGAAAAGTGAATTGATTTATGCTCTTGAAGGCAGACAAACTCCGGAATGTCATGCTTCTACTATTGTGGAAATTGACGGTGGTTTAGCTGCTGCCTGGTTTGGTGGTACAGAGGAGAAAGACGATGATGTAGGTATTTGGGTGTCAAGAAACACCAATGGTAAGTGGTCAACTCCGGTAGAAGTAGCCAATGGCATTCAAAACAAGAAATTGCGTTACCCATGTTGGAATCCGGTGCTTTTTCAGCCTAAACAGGGGCCGCTGATGTTGTTTTATAAAGTAGGTCCGGATCCGAGAACATGGTGGGGGATGCTGATTACTTCTAAAGACGGAGGAAAGACCTGGTCTAAACCTAAAAAGTTAGGAGAAAACCAGCATGGACATCTTTTAGGGCCAATAAAAAACAAGCCTGTACAGTTGGCAGATGGCACAATTGTATGTCCTACGAGTGTAGAATATTACGATGACAATAAAGAGCTTTTCTGGCGAGTGTATTTTGAGATGTCAAAAGACAATGGGAAAACCTGGGAATCTACAGAATACATCAATGATGGTGTTGAGTTTGATGCCATTCAGCCGAGTGTTTTGTTTTACCCAAACAACAAATTGCAAGTTTTGTGTAGAACCAGACAAAGTGTGGTTTCTCAAAGCTGGTCTGAAGATGGAGGCAAGACTTGGGGCGAAATGACTGCTACCAGTCTTCCAAATCCAAACTCAGGAACTGATGCCGTTACATTGAAGGACGGACGACAGCTTTTGATTTATAACCATACCATTAGAAAAGGAGGTTTTCCAAACGGGAGGGATATGATCAACTTGGCCATTTCTGAAGACGGCATTGACTGGAAGCCAGTGATGACCCTTGAAAGACAAAAAGGGGAATATTCCTACCCTGGAATCATTCAAGGCAAGGACGGATTGGTGTACATCACGTACACTTACGACCGACAATCAGTGAAGCACGTGGTGGTTGATCCTGATAAGCTGTAAAAATTTGTAAGAATCACTAGTGTTTCGGCATTAGTGGTTCTTATAAGTATGTTGTAGTGCATTTGTCAAATGAGCAATCAAATTATACATAGAACATTCAAATCCCCAATTGGGCAAGTTAAATGTGGGCTGACCATTGATTCTACTAACATTGAAACAGTTGAAACTGAGGATTATGAAAATGGAAAGTCTGTAACCTTCGAAACAAGCGGACATAAAATTGAATTGATTGAATTCAAAATCAGACAACCGCTAAACAATGGAGAGACCGTAGCGGATTCAAAAGGGTGGATTTGGAGAATAAATAAGATTCAGCACTCAGATGAAAAACTGCAACTAAGTTGTGTCTTAACTGACTATCAGGACAATGTAACTTTCGACATTGCAACAGGAGAACATTTAGATGCGATTGAAGCGAATAATGACGATTGGACTTTGCATATAGGGACAGAAGACGGAGAAATGCTGAATACCAGAGCAGACTCCAATGATTGGTTTCCTGCACGGCTGAAAAATAAGACTGATTTTTATCAATCAATAACAAGAATGGTGAAAGAAGGATTTGAAACGGAAATTCCTGACCTAAAAATTGGGAAAAAAATCCACATTCAATATCTGACAGCTTACGACAAGCAAAATACGGAATCAGTTAATACATGGTTGGCAGTTGACGAATTCAAAGGTAAACTCGAAAAATGGATTGGAATATGACGCACTACAACATTCTGTATAAATCATGGCTGTTAGTAGGTTATTGTTGCTTCAGCTCTTTGTAGAAAGCCCGGCAATCCGCAGGATTGCCTTATTTGTGAAGATTAATTTAATAAGCCAATCCTGCGGATTGCCTCGGTAGTTAACGCAAATTTTTATACTTTTAATCAGCCACGAATTTATACAGTGGCGTTACCAGCAATCACTTTCAAGTCTCAGAATGATAACAACTGAAATAAAGTCGAAGAAAAGCTACCTGATTATCTATTTGATGCTAACTCTGGCGACTGTGGCCGGCTCACTTTACTTTCTTTTTCTAACTGACAACTATCCTGATCAAACAACTAAAATTGCTGGAACTATAGCAGCAATCATTCTTCTCTACTTGGAGTGGATGATTCTTAACAAACTACGAGCGAACACAACCGAACTTTTGATCACGTCAGAGAAGATTGGTTTTTACGAACGGAAAAATTGGAAGGAAGTCTCATTTTCTTCTGTGAACTCCTTTAACTTCAAGAACTTCTACAACGGTTCCAAATGGGTCAGACATCTTATTCTCGAACTAACAACTGGCAAGCAGAAGGTTATCGAACTGAACGGACTGGACACTAACGAAGCTGAACTCGAACGACTACTGAACGAAAAGAAAAGCTGGTAACATGCTGTGATGAAATCATGCGTGGACAGTGCTAGGCCAAAGTTTTCTGCATTATGGAAGCTCCGCCAAATCTCCGAATCGACCTATTGATAATAGAAAAAGTAATCGATCACTTCGAAGAACTAGCTATTTTGTAAACGAAACACTATCTTCACCTTAACACACGACTTATACAGTGATGTTACCCGTCAAACAACTTGTAGTAAAATGAGCAAAACAAAACCAAATGATTTCTCCCATCATCCACTAGTTCGACTTGAATTTATACAACGAACAAAAAGAATATATCCACTTACAGAAGAAGAAATTGATGAACTTGGAAAGATCAACCAGAATTTGTCTTGGTTTATGTGGCTAAACTCATTAATGATCGGAGCATTTATCTCATTTTTAGTTTCAGTAATTGATGGAAGTAATTCGAATTTTGTTTGGCTACTGCTAGGTGGATCTGGACTTGGAATTTTAGTCTTCTCAATATTGATAATCACCAATCGAAAACAATTTAAACGAACACTTAACTACGTTAAACCAGATGATGCGAACTATCTCAAAGTGAACATGCCATCTGAACTCAAGGAAGGAGAAATTAGATTTCAGCTAACTCCTGTTGATGACAAACCATCACAAGATCAAGAATTAGAAATTCCGGAAATTTACGTACTTAATGCCTTATATGGAACTGATCGAAAAACTATTGATGTACAATCTGTAACCCAACACTTGATAAACACAAAAGGCCAATTTCAAGTTGGAAATAATCTAGTGAACGATGATGATCCAGACTATGGTAATCCTAAATTCCTTTGGTTAAGATATATAAAGAACAATAAAACTATTGAGCGAACTATCAAAGAAGACGAAAAGCTCATGATATCAGAGCTGTAATAATCGGCAGATGACATGCTATCAGTAATATGTTAAAGAGTTTCTAGCTATTTTCAGAGCAACGGTATTGTGAATCTACCGCTATGGAAAGGCTGTGCTTTCTACTAAGTTCAGCCCACATGAGTTTTCTTTTTAAACGCAGTTTCTGATTCTTTGGAAGCATAGGCTGATTTTTTTCTAATCTGTACAATTTACAACTTGAGGAAATACACCTGATAGTTAAACATTGTTGATAACAAGCTCTAAAATCAGTCAATCAATAAAAACGATAACTGAATTGATAATTTTGTATCTTTGATAAAAAGCCAAGCAAAATGAATTTAGAAGCTCGAAAAATAGAATTTATACAGGAATTCTTAAAACTTCAAAGTGAAGAAGCTGTTTCTCGTCTTGAAAAGATATTGAGAAAAGAAAAAAAATCATCAGATGAGCAAATAATTGAGCCAATGACTCAAGATGAGTTGAATAAACGAATTGATCAATCGGAATCTGACTTTCGAAACAATAAGTTTAAGACAAGTTTCGAGCTTTTGGAAAAAATTGAAGAATGAAACTGAAAGTTATTTGGTCTGAATTTGCCGAAACTCAACTTGACGAAATCTATGAATATTACAAAAAGAAAGCAAGTTTAAGGGTTGCGAAAAAAATTATGAAAGGAATTGTCAACGCACCAAACATATTGATAAAAACACCGCAAATTGGACAAGAAGAAGAGTTACTAAAGCAGAGGGAAACCGAATATAGATATTTAGTTTTCAAAAACTATAAACTGATATATTCTGTGGACACGGCAAATGGGCTTATAAAAATTGCTGATGTTTTTGATACTAGACAAAACCCACCAAAGCTGCAAAGAACAAAATAAGACATTTCAATCTCTATGGCTAAACAGAACTCAAATAGGATTCTGATTTTAAACCAGAACCTTGTTTTTTTCAAAACTACACTTTCACCTCTCTACCCATAGAAGCAGGCTTGTAACATTACAAGTCCAACTAATTTTTTCTAATCAAGTTTTATCCTTATTTAGATATAAACCCGGCACTGGTAAAGTGTGATTATTCTATAAGCACTCCGTGATTTGGCAGATAATCTAACCCTTAAATCATTATATACTTGATTTTTTTTCATAAATCATTTGTGTAAGTGTTTACTTACGCTTTTATTTGTAAGTAAATACTTACATATTGAAAAGGGAAGTTATGAGAAGAGATGTATTTCAGGCAATAGCAGATCCGACGAGAAGAGACATTATCAATCTTATCGCTCACAAATCACTCAACTTAAATACTATAGCAGAGCAGTTTGATATGAGTAGGCCAGCCATTTCACAACATATAAAAATCCTGTCGGAGTGTGGCATCATCATGATCAATCAACAGGGTAGAGAGCGTTATTGTGAGATTCAGCCTAAGAAACTGATCGAAGTTGTTGACTGGTTGGAACCATTCAAGAAGTTATGGGAGGGTCGATTTAATCAACTTGATAACTTATTATCAATAATAAAAAAACAAAAGAATGAACAGTAATCTATTATTCGATTTTTCCGTGAACAAGGAAAACAACACCATTCACATAAAACGTGAATTTGATGCCAATCTTGAACTGGTTTGGCAGGCTTGGACAACTGCCGAACTCCTAAATCAATGGTGGGCACCTAAACCATATCATATCGAAACCAAATCTTTGGATTTAAGAGTGGGCGGCATGTGGCTCTATGCAATGGTTAGCCCGAAAGACGAAAAAATGTGGTGCAAAGCAGATTATAAAGCTATTGAAACAAACACATTGCTGTCTTGGTTAGATGCTTTCTGCGATGAAAACGGAAAAGAAAATACCGTTAAGCCACGCTCTTTATGGACAAATAACTTCACTGAAAACAATGGCATCACGACCGTAAATATTGTCTTAAAGCACGACAAGCTTGAAGACATTGAAATGCTGATTGAAATGGGCTTCAAAGAAGGCCTTACAATGGCCATGGGAAATCTTGACGAATTATTATTAACCTTAAAAAAGTAAGTCGATGAAAAAACACAAAATCATCTTTTGGATTACGACCACAATCATTTTCTTAATGGAAGCAGCAATGCCCTTAGGCACGCTCCTCTTTGCTCATGAATATTTTAATGCAGGAACAAAACCATTGGGATACCCTGATTATTTCGCTTACGCACTAATTATCTGCAAAACATTGGGAGCAACTGCATTAATGATTCCAAAACTACCTGGCAAATTGAGAGAGTGGGCGTACGCAGGTTTGACATTTAATCTAATTTTTGCGATAATCAGCCACATTGTAGTTGACAAAAACATCAGTTACATAGTAATGCCGATAGTAGTGGGAGTGGTACTGGCCATATCCTATATCTATAATCAGAAATTGCAAACCAAACATTAATTCAATATTTCTAATTATGAACAAGACAACTTTTGCAGCAGACAAAAACAAACTGACCGTAACACGGATATTTGATGCCTCTATTGACTTAGTGTGGAGAACATGGACAGAACCTGAATTATTAGATCAATGGTGGGCACCTAAGCCCTGGAGATCAGTAACGAAATCAATGGACTTTAAAGAAGGCGGTAAGCGCCATTATGCTATGGTAGGGCCAAATGAGGAAGAACATTGGTGCATCACAACATATAATACGATTTCAAGGCACAATGATTTTACGGGGGAGGATGCATTTACTGACAAAGAAGGAAAGATCAATAAAGACTTTCCAGTCTCTGAATTTCATAATCGGTTTGTAGAGGAATCAGGTCAGACCGTAGTAACAATCGTGAGTGAATATGACTCAGAGGAGCATCTACAGCAAGTCATAGATATGGGTATGAAGGAAGGCCTTAGCATGGCATTTGATAATCTTGATGAATACATTAAAAATCAATTTAAACTCAGGAATGAACTTAAGAAGAACAATTATCCCAGGGTTACAACCTACCTCAATTTCCCTGGAAACACAGAAGAAGCATTTACTTTTTATAAATCTGTATTCAAAGCAGAGTTTAATGGAAAAGGTATTCAACGATTTGGCGACCTTCCCCCTGAAGCAGACCATCCTCCCGTTTCGGAATCAGTTAAAAAGATGGTTTTACATGTTGAGTTGCCAATTCTTGGCGGACATGTGCTAATGGCAACTGACGCTCCCAAAGAAATGGGATTTACTTTAAATCAGGGGAACAACATGCATATTTGCCTTGAACCAGATACAAGGGAGGAAACACAGCGACTATTTGATGAGCTTTCCAGGGATGGCAACATTACAATGCCTTTGCAAGACATGTTTTTCGGTTCATTTTTTGGTGAATGCTCAGATAAGTATGGCATCAATTGGATGTTTAATTTCAAATTAGAAAATTGAAAATTCAGACCATGAAAACAGAAATCATTGCAGAATCGGGCAAACAGGAACTTTTTATACATCGAGTATTTGATGCACCAAGAGAATTGGTCTATAAAGCATTTAGCGACCCGGATATTTTGTTAAAGTTCTTTGCTCCGAAAGGAATTTTAATGAAGTTTGACCACCATGATTACAGAACGGGTGGATCGTATCGATATACTCATTACGATGCGGAAGGGGTAGTTCTATGCATATTTAATGGAGTGATCCATGAGATGGCATCACCCGAGAGAATTGTATTGACATCCGAATTGGAAGATCAATCTATACTTGGCCGTGTGGTGTTGGAAATCTATGAGTTCACAGAACTTAATGGCAATAGAACCAAACTCACCATTCAGACTGTGTGTCGCTCTGTGGAAGACAGAGACTTAATGGCTAACAGTGGAATGGACAGTGGCGTGATCAGTATTTTCAATAATCTGGATGAGTTGTTATTAACTGAGTATGAATCTAAATAGAGTCTGTCTATAAAATACGATCCACGCTTTACTAAGCTTTTAAAGATTGGTAAAGCTGTTAAAACAGTAAGCTTTAAGGCTTCTCAAAGCACATTATAGACAGACTTTAATTAGAAAATTATTAAACATAAATGAATGACAAATGAAAATCACAACTATTATTATTCGTGTCCTACTGGGACTTCTTTTTGTATTTGCGTCTGCAACCTATTTTTTAAACTTAGTACCTCAGCCCGAATTGACTGGTGATATGAAAACGTTTAATGAAGGATTGGATGCATCAGGTTATATTATGCCATTAGTCAAAGCCATCGAGTTGATTTGTGGAATTGCTTTTGTTACAGGCCGTTTTGTTCCATTGGCTACCGTAGTTATTTTCCCAATTGTGGTCAATATTCTGGGTGTTCATGCTTTTCTCGCACCTGAAGGATTGCCTGTAGCAATATTCACTTTGCTGGCGACACTTTTTCTCGCCTATATCAATAAAGATCACTATCAGGGATTAATGACAATTAAATAAAAAGAAACCTGATTTTATAATCCGGTTGACTAGTCTGAATTGAGCGGATCAGCTAAACTTGCATATCAATTTTTAACAAGATGAATGTTGATCCGTTGCAATAGACTATGAATTTAAAAACTCCGATTGGAAGACTAAGACTTTTTGCCATTTTAGAGGGAATCAGTTTCCTGCTTTTTGCTATTACTATGCCGCTTAAATATGGACTGCAAATCCCTGAGCCTAATTTTTATGTGGGAATGGCACATGGCTGGCTGTTTATCCTTTATGTCATTCTTTGTGTCCAAAATATTTTTATACACCGTTGGAGTTTTAAAGTTTCAATTCTGTCATTGGCAGCTTCATTAATTCCTTTCGGAACATTTTATGCAGATACCAAAATATTCAAGCCAGAACAAGCGAGTCAAACAACAACCTAAATCGTGGTTATATGTTCTGTTTGTTAAAATTTGGTTTTAGTTCACCCTTGGGGTTACGATGATATTTCTGTACTCGATCGAACCATGATCACCTTGAATCATAAATGGTCCCGGTTCTCCTTCTTTGCTATCCAATGCTCCACCTGTTATGCCTGGGATGTTTTGGTCATTGATTACAGTAACTCCATTGGCAGTTACTGTAACTCTTCTGCCAATCAAAGTGATGTCATACGATTGCCACTCACCAGCCTTTTTGGCTGCCATTTCATTGGGGGTTAGAAAACCATATACTCCGCTAAATTCAACATCTGAAGGTTCTTTTTCTTTGCTGTCTGTTACTTGCACTTCGTAGCGTCCACGGAGGTAAACCCCACTATTGCTGCCTTCGGGATAGCGAAATTCTATATGCAGTTTAAAATCCATGAATTTTTCATCACTCACAAGATTGGAACCCGATTCCGGGCTTTTCAATACTCCTGATTCTACTATCCATTGATTTTCTCCCATAGCACTCCATCCTTTCAGGTTTTTACCATTAAAGAGGTTTTTGGGTTTGCCCCAAACCGGGTTTTTGGCATAGGGAAGATTTGGCGCACGGGTACCTGTCCAGTTGTATGTTTTGCCATCTGTGTAGAGCAAAGTACCTTTCAATCCATCACCTGCTATTTGACCTTCTATCACCATATTGGAGTCTCCGGGTTCCCACTGAACAGGGATGTCGAAGCTGAATTTGTCATCGTCTGTCATTTTCACTTCCGATACAGGACGAGCACTTCCAAAGGCATAGACGAACCTACCTACATAAGTGTGGTATCCTGAATGGCGAATTTCTAACCATGAAGGAAGCTCTTCTCCATCTTTAGTAATTACCAAGTCCCATTTTCCTTCCAGTGGGTTTATATCCTGACTAAATACGGTATTGGAAAATACACTTAACAACAGACACAATATTCCTGCTAATGTTTGTGATTTTAGATTCATTCTAAAGGTTTTAATGATAGGTAATTTTCATTGTAGGGTTATACAGAAAAGCTTTCTCCACAACCACAGGTTCTTGTAGCATTTGGGTTCACAAATTGGAATCCTTTTCCATTGAGTCCGTCGGAGAAATCGAGTGTAGTGCCGAGTAAGTAAAAAAGGCTTTTTTTATCGACTATGATTTTGACGCCTTTGTCTTCAAATACGTCATCTTCACCCGATATTTTATCGTCAAAAGAGAGGTCATACATCAGTCCTGAGCACCC
The DNA here is from genome assembly GCF_040151475.1 of Reichenbachiella sp. MALMAid0571. NCBI lineage: Bacteria > Pseudomonadati > Bacteroidota > Cytophagia > Cytophagales > Reichenbachiellaceae > Reichenbachiella > Reichenbachiella sp. MALMAid0571. The sequence goes on from NZ_JBDKWG010000139.1 coordinate 145,603, forward strand.
ACCTCCCTTTACAGAAACTCTTATGTGATGGTTTTCTGAAAGATCATCACCACTTCTTAAGACATCTACTCGTTTTTTTGCGCTATCAGTTACAGAAATCATATGCTATCAATTCTTTATTCAGACTTTGATTTATTTCAAATCATTATTAAAATCACAAACACTTCAACATGCGAAAAAGTTTCACGATTTTTGCAAAAATAGCTAATTGTTTAGAATAATTATAAATAAATGTCGCTGTGAGTATGAAATTGGAACATGTTGGAATTGCGGTAAGTCATCTGGGAATGTCCAATGAGCTTTTTGCCAGGTTATTGGGAAGAGAAAACTACAAAACAGAAAAAGTAGATTCGGAGCATGTAATTACTTCGTTTTTCAAGTCTGGAGCTACTAAAATCGAGTTACTTGAATCTAATGATGAAGACAGTGCCATTGCTAAATTTATCAAAAAAAAAGGAGAGGGGGTTCATCACCTGGCTTTTAATGTGGAAGATATTCATGTAGAAATGAAGAGGCTTAGTGACTTAGGGTTTGAGTTGCTCAATACTGAACCAAAAAAAGGAGCAGACAACAAATTAATTTGCTTTTTGCATCCGAAATCTACCAATGGAGTTCTGATTGAATTGTGTCAGGATCTAAAGAATTGAATAATTTTTGAGAAAAGAGAAAAAATGAGTGAAGAGAAAAGGACAGAGATTGGTGAGTTGGGAGAGTTTGGTTTGATTGACAGAATCAAAGAGAAATTCAAAGTATCGAATGAATCTACCATTATGGGCATAGGTGATGATGCTGCCGTTTTGGAAGTTACGGATAAGCTTACATTGTTGTCAACTGACATGCTTGTGGAAGGTGTGCATTTCGATCTTTCATACATGCCACTACAGCATTTGGGTTATAAAGCAGTGTCTGTCAATGTTTCCGATATAGCTGCTATGAACGGCGTACCTAAGCAAATCACCGTTAATCTTGGATTGAGCAATCGTTTTTCTGTGGAAGCGGTAGAAGCATTGTATGAAGGCATTCAGTTTGCTTGTCAGGATTACAAAATAGACCTGGTAGGTGGGGACACTACAGCTTCTTCTTCGGGACTTATCATTTCAGTTTCTATCGTAGGAGAGGTTACTAAAAACAAGGTAGTCTATAGAAATAGTGCAGAAGAAAATGATATTCTCTGTGTGACCGGAGATCTTGGGGCGGCATATTTGGGATTACAGGTGCTTGAGCGTGAAAAAGAAGTATTTAAGGCCAATCCTGAAATGCAGCCGGAGTTGGGACTGTATGAATATTTGGTAAAAAGACAGTTGAAACCCAAAGCAAGAATGGACATCATTCACGAACTGGCTGAATTGGAAATTATACCCACTTCGATGATTGATATTTCGGATGGACTGGTTTCGGAAGTGTTTCATATTTGCAAGCAATCTGACCTTGGGGTAGCCATTTTTGAGGAAAAACTACCTATCGATCAGGAGACGTACAATGCTGCTGCGGATTTCAAGGTCGATCCTACCACCTGTGCTTTAAATGGTGGAGAAGATTATGAGCTACTTTTTACGATCAGTCAGAGCGATTTTGAGAAAGTGAAGAACCATGCGGAAATTTCCATGATAGGTTACATGGATAAAAAGGAAAAGGGAAGAAATTTGGTCTCAAAAAATCAGAACGTAATAGCTTTACAGGCTCAGGGTTGGAAACACTTTTAAACCTTTTTTGTAGTTTTTTTATAAAGCAAGGTGGTTTTGATTCGGATGTAAATAAAATACACCGGGTGTTTTCTATTTGACAATATTCTTCTTTCAATTTTGGATAGAAATATATTTTTTGATAAAATTAGTTTCTAATTTTATACTTTATTTCCAGTATATGACCGAAACCCTGACCATACCGCAGAACGCTAAAATTTACCTTGACAAACCTTATGTAAAAGTATTTTGGAATCCCTCTACCAAAGTGCTGTCAAGTGTATGGAAAGGCTTTGCCACTTTTGATGAAATATCATCAATCGGGTTCCGAATTCTTGACGCAGTTATTTTTGAGAAAGCTGTCAAAGTGCTTTATGATGCCAGAGAGATGGAGATTTTGGATAACGATTCGGAAAAATACATTGGTGGGGCTTATACTAAAGAAATGGTTGGAGCAGGAGTCAAATATGCAGCGGTGGTATTGCCGGAAGATGTATTTGCCAAATATTCCATCGACAATATTCAACAAACTATTGTCAACAATAAAAAAGCCAGTGTCAATTATTTTAAGTCTCTTCCTATGGCACTCAAATGGTTAGAAAATAAGTAATCAGGCTTATTTAACCTTTTTTAACAGCTTTCCTACCAACACTATTATTTTCTGTCCGTAACTTTCAATACTTATTTTAGAATTGATTGTTTGAGACAAGATTCTCTTTCGATTCAACTTTTACATAACAAAACAGAAGAGATGAATTTAGTTAAAACCGTTGTTGTAGCATTGATAGCTGGAAGTGTCGGAGTGTTTGGTGCGTTGAGCTATGTAGATAGAAATATGGAATTGAACCAATCTAAAGAGGTTCATCAAGTGCTTTATGAAGGCAATTCTGTAGATATGGGAATTCCATCAAAGGTTAACAATACGGTGCAAAGAAAGATTGACCCCAGTGTCGAGGGAGGATTTGTAGAAGCTTCAAAACTGAGTACTCCATCAGTGGTTTTTATCAAAAACGTGAGCAATGTGAGGTATAGCTCAGGGCACTGGATGGATTGGTTTTTCGAGCCAAGAACCTCACAGCAGGTAAGCACCGGTTCGGGGGTTTTTTATTCCAAAGATGGATACATCATTACCAACAACCATGTGATAGAAGATGCTGATGAAATTGAAGTGATCCACAACAAGCGAACTTATAATGCTGAGTTGATTGGTACCGATCCATCCACGGATTTGGCTGTGATCAAGCTTGAGGGCAATGATTTCCCTTTAATTAACCTGGGTAGTTCAGAAGGTGTGCAGGTTGGAGAATGGGTTTTGGCAGTTGGAAATCCTTTCAACCTGACTTCCACGGTTACGGCCGGTATCGTTTCGGCTAAAGGAAGGAACATCAACATCCTCAGAGATAAATTTCCAATAGAATCTTTCATACAAACAGATGCGGCTATTAATCCTGGAAATAGTGGAGGGGCACTGGTCAATGTCAAAGGGGAATTGATTGGAATAAATACCGCAATACTGTCAAGAACCGGGTCTTATGCCGGCTATGGTTTTGCAATCCCAGTTGATATAGTAAAAAAAGTGGCATCAGATTTAATCAATTATGGTGAGGTTCAAAAGGTGTTTTTGGGAGCGGAGTATATTGATATAGATAGCAAAATTGCTCAGGAACTAGAGGTTGAAGGGTTGAATGGGGTGATCATTACTCATGTACAGGATAATTGGGCTTCTGATAAAGCAGGATTGAAAAAAGGGGATATTATTTTGGCTATCAATGATAAAGTGATAGAAGGGAAAAGTGATTTGGAAGAAAGATTAGGCTATTTGTACCCGGGCGATGAAATGGTTCTTAAAATTAAAAGGGGTGACAAGGCTATGGTTAAGAATGTGATCTTAACCAATAGAGAAGGTACCACTGAAGTGATCAAAAAAGTGATTTATAAGTCTGAATCGTTAAAAGTCACCTTTGAAAAGGTGTCTAAAGTAGAGCAAAATTTATTGGGTATTGAAGGAGGGGTGAAGGTCGTAGAAATTGGTGCTGGTTTCTTCAGCAAGTTGGATATTCCCCAATCATTCATCATTACTGAAATTAACAATACACCGATAGAGTCACCTGAAAAATTGGAAGATATACTGGTAAAGATCAGAGGCAGGGTAATTATTTCCGGTATCAACAGTAGAGGGAAGAAAGTGTATTACCCTTATATGTTTTAGGAATTAGCTTGGCTAGTCCGTTAAAAACGAAAAGAGGCTGTTTCAAAAGTTAAATAATTCCCATATTCCTGACTGTCGTCAGACAGGTATTCTGGAATCAGTCCTAGAAACAGCTATTGCTGCGTTTCCAAAGGGATACCGGAACAACTTGCCTAACGGCAGTCAGGAGTCCGGCAACTGCTTAACCCTTTTGAAACAGCTTCTTTTTGTTTTCTTAAAATTTGATTGAAAATCAAATAGCTTTCATACTGAATTTTTTCTTCAGTTCATTTACTGATGACCTGAATCTTGCATCTGTATCAAGCATATCACTTACAGATTGTAATGCATGTATAACAGTACTGTGATCTCTTCCTCCAAAGTGGCTTCCAATACTTTTCAATGAGTGATTGGTGTAGTCTTTGGTAAAATACATAGCCAATTGCCTCGCAATCACAATTTCCTTCTTTCTTGTTTTGGCTTTCAATTCGTCTGTGGGTACGTTGAAATATTCAGAGACTGTTTTTTGTATGTAATCTATCCCGACCTCTGATTCTATATTTTTCACTATTGACTTCAGGGTTTGCTTAGCCAATTCCAAATCAATTGGAGTTTTATTAAGTGATGAATGAGCCACAAGTGAAATCAGTACTCCTTCTAATTCCCGAATGTTGGTATCAACACTATAAGCCAAATATTCCAAAACCTTGTCTTCAATTTTCAATCCGTCATCCTGAAGCTTCTTTTGTATGATGGCAAGCCTGGTTTCAAAGTCAGGTTGTTGCAAATCTGCGGTCAGTCCCCATTTGAATCGGGAAACTAAACGCTCCTGCAAGCCTTTCAGTTCAGTAGGAGGGCAGTCAGAAGTCATCACTATTTGCTTTCCGTTTTGATGCAGGTGATTGAATATATGGAAAAATATTTCCTGAGTTTTTACTTTATCTTTAAAGAACTGCACATCGTCAATGATCAGAGTATCAGCATTGAGGTAGAAGTTTGTAAATTCCTGAAGGTTGTTGTTTTTCAAAGATTCTATAAACTGATTGGCAAACTTTTCAGAAGCCACATATAAAACAAAACTACCAGGCGTGGTTTCTTTAATCTTGTTGCCAATTGCCTGAACCAAATGTGTTTTTCCGAGACCAACACCTCCATAAATCATGAGAGGGTTGAATGATGTTACTCCGGGCTTGGTAGCTACCGCATAACCAGCCGACCTGCCCAGCCTGTTGCAGTCTCCTTCTATATAGGTATCAAATGTATATTCAATATTGAGGTTGGAGTCCTGATAGTGGTTATCTACCTCTGGAAGTGAAAAAGGGCTCTTATATGGTTCTCTGGCACCTCCGTAGTTTTGTCCAACTTTAGAATGACTGTTTTTTTGCGCCAAATTGACCGTGTATGGCTTATTGGCATGATTTCCATTGTCAACAATTACAGAATACTCTAGTTTGCCATTTGGGCCTATGGTAAGTTTAATTGATTCTTTAAGTATATTAACATAATTATCTTCTAACCACTCATAAAAGAACTGAGTAGGAACCTGTATGGTTAATACACTATTTTCAAATTTTATTGGAATAATGGGCTTAAACCACGTTTTATAGCTTTGTTCAGGAATTTTCCCCTCAATAAAAGACAAACAGGTATCCCATATTTTGTTATGCATTGGAGATTATTAAATTGGTGGTTTAAAATCTTTAACGGATGATTAATTCCATAGCGGACATCAAAATTGTAGAAAAAAAAAGTAAGAAAAAAATCATTTTCGTATTGACTTTTTATAATCCACTAAAAAGGCTTCATAGGTCATTTTTTATTTTAAAATTCTTTAAAAAATACAATTTTAAAATTTGAGTCGTATTTTTTTAATACTAATAAAATGAAACCATAGATGGAAGCATATAAAATTTGAAATGGCTATTTTTACAAGAAGAGAAGATATAATTTATGCTTAACAAGGAGTTCGGTTTCGATGAGTTTAAAGAGGTTTCTTTTTCCGAATGGAGAAAAAATATTGAGAAAGATTTGAAAGACAAACCTATTGGTACTTTGAATTGGCATATTGGAAGCGAAATTGAAATTCCTATCATACATCATAAGAATTCCCGAAGCGAATTGGTAAGCAAAAATAGCGAGTTGTTGTTTTCCTCACCGACTTGTCTGAATCTTGTTCACCAGGCCAATGATAATAAGTCTATTCTTGATGTGCTGAAAAATGGTGCTGATGGAGTAATGTTAACGGCTGACAATAGCTTTTCATTTAATGAAGTTTTGTCTGGTGTATATCCTGATTGTTGTCACCTTAGTTTTAGAACAAGTGATTTACCTGAATTTTATAAAAACTATTTTGCATGGTTGCTTCAGCATCAATTTGATCCTACTCTTGTTTCAGGATATTTATTTAGAAATTCTTACTCTCATAGTCTGAATCATAAGTTAGACATTTATGCTGATTTACTGACATCCAAGGATAAAATCCCGAAGCTTAAGTCATTTGCAATTGAGATTGATGATGCTACCATTTCCACTAGAATTTCACCAGAAGAAGAACTCGCTCAGTTATGCTCTCAAATGGTCTTGCATGTTGATGGACTGTTGCAGAGGTCTTGTGATATAGAAGATGTTGTGAGTAATTTGTTTTTTGCTATTACAATAGGAGATAGCTTCTATGTAGAAATTACAAAAATAAAGGCACTAAAATTTTTGGTAGATGTCATTCTAAGTCAATATGGATACCTGCCGGGCAAAATGGATATTCCTATTCACGTCAATACTAAGCCAAAAGCGGAAGATGATATGATTGGCAATAGTGCCCAGGTAATGGCTGCAGTCTTGGGAGGAGTGGATTCTGTTTGTGCCAATACTACTGAAACGAATAGAATGCAAAGCCGAGTTGCCAAAAACGTATTGAGCATACTCAAAGAAGAATCTTATATTACTAAAACCTCAAACCCCATTGAAGGTTCGTATTTTATTGAGGACTTAATTGAAAGAATGGTCAGAGCTGGTTGGGCCTCTTTTTTGAAAACTCAGAATTCAGTAACATTCCAAAGAGATTTTTCAATAGTCGATTTAGATTCCTTTTCATTCAATCAAAAAAAAGAAACTGTAATTGGTAAACCGTGGCTATCTCCGGAAGGAATCGCAGTTAAAAAGAAATTTAAAAAAGAAGATTTGGCTGATGCAAGGCATCTTGGTTTTGTTTCAGGTGTCCCTCCTTATGTGAGAGGGCCTTATAGTACCATGTATGCTTCCCGGCCATGGACAATTCGACAATATGCAGGTTTCTCTACAGCAGAAGAATCTAATGCATTCTATCGAAGGAATCTTGCAGGAGGACAGAAGGGGCTATCTGTCGCTTTTGATTTGCCCACTCATAGAGGTTATGATTCGGATCATCCAAGGGTTTTTGGTGATGTGGGAAAAGCTGGTGTGGCTATTGATTCTGTCTTGGATATGAAAATCCTGTTCGATCAGATTCCACTGGATCAAATGTCTGTGTCTATGACGATGAATGGTGCAGTGATACCCATTTTGGCTTTTTATATAGTAGCTGCAGAGGAACAAGGAGTAGATATCAGTAAATTGAACGGGACGATTCAAAATGACATCCTGAAGGAATTTATGGTGCGCAATACCTTTATTTATCCACCCAAACCATCCATGAGGATAATATCAGACATCTTTAAATATACCTCTGAAAAGATGCCAAAATTCAATTCTATCAGCATTAGCGGCTATCATATGCACGAAGCAGGAGCTACAGCCGATTTGGAACTGGCTTTTACTTTGGCTGACGGATTGGAATATCTGAAAACCGGAACAGATGCGGGAATAGGAGTAGATGATTTAGCCCCCAGATTGTCTTTTTTCTGGGCCATTGGTATGAATCATTTTATGGAGATAGCTAAAATGCGTGCCGGACGTTTGGTTTGGGCGAAAATTGTCAAATCGTTTGATCCTAAGAATCCAAAATCTATGGCTTTGAGGACGCATTGTCAGACGAGTGGATGGAGTTTGACTGCTCAGGATCCTTATAATAACGTTACCCGAACGACTATCGAAGCAATGGCAGCAATATTGGGAGGTACACAATCTTTGCATACCAACGCACTGGATGAAGCGATTGCCTTGCCTACCGATTACTCAGCAAAAATTGCCAGAGACACACAACTTTACCTCAAAGATAAAGCGGATTTGACTAAAATAGTCGATCCCTGGGGTGGATCATATTATCTGGAATATCTAACTGACCAGTTGGCAAGAAAAGCATGGTCAACAATTGTGGAAATAGAAAAAATGGGTGGTATGGCCAAAGCAATTGAGTCTGGAATGCCTAAGCTGAAGATTGAGGAAGCAGCTGTGAGAAAGCAGGCAAGAATAGATTCAGGGAGAGAGGTGATCGTTGGAGTGAATAAATACACAACAGATGAAGAGACGGAAATTGATCTGTTGGATGTGGATAACACCTCTGTAAAGGAAACTCAATTTGCAAGACTGAATGAATTGAAAACGAGCAGGGATAATGAAGCGGTTGAAAGTGCGTTGAATGCTCTTACCAATTGTGCTGAAAGTGGAGAAGGTAATTTATTAGAACTTGCTGTTGTGGCAGCAAGAAACAGAGCCACTTTAGGTGAAATTTCAATGGCTATGGAAAAAATATTTGGACGTCATTCTCCAATAATTAATTCCGTGAGTGGTGTTTATTCTTCTGAAACAAGTAAAAGTGAAGAGTCAATGGAAATACAGGAACTGGTAAAAAAAATAGAAGCTTTGGATGGCAGGCGTCCGAGGATTTTGGTTGCTAAAATGGGGCAGGATGGTCATGACAGAGGAGCAAAAATAGTGGCGACCAGTTTTGCTGATTTGGGTTTTGATGTGGATATAGGGCCACTATTTCAAACTCCGAAAGAAGTAGCTGTGCAGGCTGCTGAAAATGATGTTCACATTATTGGTATATCCAGTCTGGCTGCCGGACATAAAACATTGATTCCTCAAATGATGGAAGAACTGCATAAAATTGGAGCTGAGGATATAATGGTTATTGTTGGAGGGGTAATCCCTCCTAAAGATTTTGACTTTTTATATAAAAATGGTGTATCAGGTATATTTGGTCCGGGTACCCGAATTGCTGATGCAGCTAAAGATATACTTACCAAAATGGTTGAAAAATTAGAAGGCTAAAGTCAGTGTATTTAATCCAGTAGGATGTTACTGATAAAAGTGGATTTTAAAAACAACCAAAAAAGAAGCAAGACTATAGCCCATTTCAAATAAACAGGATAAAAATCAGTAGTGTCTTTAAACCTGTTTTCTTTGATTTCAGCTTTTTCATATTTATCAATCAATGCAAACACGCTTTCCAGAGCACTGTTGTCAGATACCCTATAAAATTCTCCTTCACCAATTTCAGCGATCTTTCTCAGTGTAGTTTCATTGAGTGTGTTTTCAATATATCTTGGACGGCCAAAAAAGTCTTTACCATAGGGTACTCGTCCCTCTTTTCCTATGGCGATAGTGTAAATTTTGATATTATAGGCATTCGCCAGTTCGGCAGCAGTTATTGGATCTATATTGCCGGCAGTATTGTCTCCATCGCTTATCAGTATCAATACTTTAGATTTGGATTCCGATTCTCTCATCCTGTTTGTACCCACAGCCAGTGCACTTCCAATAGCCGTACCGCCTTTTTCTATCAGATCGAATGAGATGTCGTCAATGTAGGTGTTCAATAAATCATAATCCGTTGTGAGGGGAGACCTTGAATAGGCTTCTCCCGAAAAGACCACTAAGCCGATCCGATCCTGAAACCTGCCACTGATAAATTTTCTAGCTACGTCTTTAGCCGCTTCCAGTCTGTTTGGTCTGAAATCTTCAATCTTCATGGACTCAGATATGTCTATGACCATCATAATATCAATCCCCTCTGTCCACTGTTCTACTTTCTCATTGGTCTTTTGTGGCCTGGCCAGAGCTACTATTACCAATAGAATAACCAATGAAATGATAATTCTGGGAATAAACCTTAGCAATGAATATGCACTCCACTTGATGTCTTTACTCGACAGGGCTATAAATAATTTTTGTTTTGACTTAATGTAAAACAGCCACCGAAGTAAAAAAACGATTGGAATAGCAAAAATCAGGTAGAAAAAAATCTCGTTTTCCCATTGAAAATTTTGCAGGGTTACTGGTTTGAACCATTTCAACGATACCCAGTTGTCCACATTGCCAAGTTGCTCACCCATTTGTCACCTCCTTAATTCTAAGTTTATACCTTTCCAGTGTGAAATCTTCCAAAGTTTCAAAATTCTTATGGATTTGTTCATCATCAAACTGACCATAAATCGACCGGTCAATATTCCTCAACACGTCTTTCAACGTTTGATCGTATCCGGAATTTAAAATTTCTCTTGTTGTATATTTTGTGAATGGTTTGTCTTCTAATTTCTCCATGTATTTTTTCCATACAATCAGAACTTCTTCCAGCAGACCTGTATTGTGGTCTTTCTTCACCCGGCCAATGCCTTTTTCAAATGATCTGGAAAATTTTTCATATTCTTTTCGCAATCGGTATAGTCTGATTTTTCTCTTGATGGTTTTTCCAAAAGAAAAATAACCGATGATCATTAATACTACAAAAATTCCTATTCCAATCCCTAGATATGGGTAATTGAATGCCAAGGGTACTTTATGAAAAGCTGTATTTTCTTTGAATACCAAAGAGTCAGGGACTTGCGTAACCATTTCTACAAGAAAAATGGAATCTTTTGCTGGTAGCACGGGAATGCTGTCCTTACCATGCAACATAAATACGGGAAGTTGCAGGTACTGAACTTTGTCTATTTCGAATGACGACAAGGAATAGATTACACTGTCATACGAATAGGTACTGTCTTCTCTTGTTGGAAAATATCTTTTGGAATAAAACTCAAAAGGGGCATAGTTGTAAGAAGAATCCGGAAATATTACTTCCGAATTTTTCGGATATTGAATGGATAAAGAATATTCAGATTCTTCACCGATCTTCATACTATCAGCAAGGAAATAACCTCTTGGAGTAATTTCCTGAGCTGAACTGATAAAATAAAATAATAGGAATGAAATACTTAAAAATGATTTTTTACCCACTTTTCCTCGATTTGTTTCTCACTTTAAATAATCTAATCAATTTGGAGACATAGTCTTCGTCTGTCCTCACATGCAAATAATTGGCACCATTTTTCAGGCAAAATTTCTTCAACTCGTCCTTATTGTCTTTGTAGGTACGGTCAACCATTTTTCTAAAAGCCGGAGAAGATGTATTCATCCAAAGCGTTTTGTTCGACTCTTTGTCTTCTAATGGGATAATGCCTAATTTGGGGAATGTAGTTTCACGAACATCCGAAATGTGAATGACCACCAAATCATGCAGTTTGGCCAGGGCTTTCATATCATGTTGGTAATCCTCATCTATAAAATCCGATACTACTATGATTATACTTTTTCGTTTTAGCAGGTTTAGGGTGTAGCGGAAAGCCATAGAAAGGTTGGTCCCCGTGGAGGAAGGAACAAGGCTAAAGATGTTAGAAACTATTTGGTAAGACTGTTTAATGCCTTTTCCCGGTTTTATATATTTTTCTTTCTCATCCGAAAAACAAATCAATCCGGACTGACTGCCTTCTTTTATAGCCGACATGGCCAGTAGCGCACAAATTTCTTTACCAATATCAATTTTCTGACTTCCCTTAGCACCTATTTCCTGAGAGGCACTCACATCTAAGATAAAAAACACATTTTGTTCTTTCTCTTCCTTAAAAGTCTTAACGAACGTTCCATGTCCCTTAGCGGTCACGTTCCAGTCGATTGCCCTTACGTCATCACCGTATTGATACCCTCGTACATCGTCAAACTCTAAGCCCGATCCTTTAAAAATAGAATGGTAATCTCCCTGCATTTGAGAATTCAATGCTTTGCGGATGCGTATTTCGTATTTTCTAAGTTTTTTGAGAATCTCCTTCATTCCACCTAATTTTGAGGTACATTGATCCGTTGGTAATTTATGCCAATTATGCTACCCCTTTTTATTTTGGGGCTTAAAATTAATTCATTCTTAAGCAATTTTCATTTGTGAAAAACATTTTTTTGGTAATACTTATATTAATGGCTACCTCATGTACTAAATCAGATAAAAAGCCTGAAAATCTGCTTTCGAGAGAGAAAATGGTAAGCATTCTGATTGATGTTCATATTTTGGAAAGTGAAATACAGACACTTCGGCTGAGTAAGGATTCTTCTCAATTGTTGTTCAATACATTTGAAAGAGAACTTTTTGAAAAACATCAGGTTAAAAAAGAAGTATATAAGAAAAGTTTTGAATACTATCTTGAAGGTGTGAAAGAAATGGAGAAGATATATGAAGTAGTAATTGACAGTTTGAATTACAGAGAAAAGTCTGCTGACGCCAAACCTAAGTCTGATAGTTTGAAGACAAACAATATACTTCACTAAGCTAATATCAAATGTTGTTTAAACTCCCATCTGTTGACTATCTGATTACACAATCCAAAGCATCTTTGCAGCGGTTTCCTTTGATTATCGTTTCAGCGGTGGTTGCTTCAGTGTTGTCGATTTTTCTGGTCGAAATTCAGGATGATGTGGTCAATAGAATGCCATACATCAATTCTTTGTTGTCAACTGCTCTGGGTATTCCTTTATTCTATTGTTTGAAAACAGTTATAGAAAGAAAAGAGATAACCGGAATAAAGCTGGCAGGAGTAAATATGATAGGGGTGTTGGCACTTGTCCTGGTGTATTTTTCACTTCCGGGAACGGATTCTACTACCAATATTTCATTGCCTTACATTCGCTATGCTGTTTTTAATATCAGTATTCATCTTATGGTTTCATTTGCACCATTTTTATCTCATGGTGAGCTCAATGGATTTTGGCAATACAACAAAAATCTGTTTTTAAGATTTTGTCAATCGGTGTTATACTCAGGGTTTCTCTATTTAGGATTGGTGCTTGCATTGAGTTCTTTGCATTTATTGTTTGATGTAAAAATCAAAGGAGAATTGTATTTTGAACTTTTTATAGTTGTTATTGGTATTTTCAATACATGGTTTTTTGTTTCTGGGGTACCGAAAAACACTTCTGAATTGGATGGTATTGAGGATTATCCAAAAGGGCTGAAAATATTCACTCAATATGTATTGATTCCACTGCTGGTGTTGTATTTGGTCATTTTGTTTAGCTACGTAGTAAAAATATTGGTGCTATGGGATTGGCCAAGGGGCATAGTGTCTTACTTGATTTTATGTGTAGCCATGTTGGGTATTTTCACCCTACTTCTCATTCATCCTTTTGGAAGCCAACAGGAGAGTACATGGATTAAAAATATATCAAGATTTTACTACTATCTTTTACTTCCTCTGATCATTTTGCTCTTCATAGCCATAGGGATGCGTATTGAGGATTATGGTGTTACTGTCAATCGATACATCATAGTTATGATGGGAATTTGGTTGGCTTTTATTTGCTTGTATTTCATTGCCGGGAGAAAAAATATAAAAGCCATTCCGGTTTCACTGTCTCTGATTATTTTGCTCTGCTCTTTTGGTCCATGGTCTATGTTTTCAGTAAGTGAAAAGAGCCAGGTGAATCGATTGGAGGAAATTTTGAAAGATGGAGGTTTGCTGAATTCCGGAAAAATTAAAAATGAAGCATTGTGTGAAGTAGATACAGCAGGTAAGTATTCCTTTAAAAACAAAGAGATGAATGAAGGGGTGCTGTCTGATTCTTTACACAATGAGGTGAAATCGATTCTTGATTATTTAGATCGTCATCATGGGTTTGATGACATTGACTCTTGGCATACACAGAATGTTGATTCATTAATTCAGGCCATATTCAAAGAGAAGGGACGGTGGACAAATATTAATGAATCTGAATTATACATGAATATTTTAGGATTGAGGTACCATCATATTTATGATAAAGGAGACAATAAGCACTTTAATTTCACCTCTAAAAATCAAAATGAAGCTCAATCCGTTGGAAAATACAGCTATTTCATCCCATTAAACATATACCGCAACAATCAGGAACAGTATGTTAAATCATATCAGTTTGATTCTAAAGAATTAGAATTGACCTATACTAGCAATACATTGTCTTTGTCTGTTGGTGGTTATGGAGATCTGAGTTTTGATATCGGAGATTTGTACGGGTTGGTACAAAATGCTTCGAATAAGACTTTAGTAGAAGAATCTTTTATGACGATTGAGGCTTCTAATGGCATGTTGGAAGCAAAATTAAAAGTAAATCATTTTTCAGGAAGTGAAGAGCAAGGTTCAGCGAAAGTCAATTCAATTAACGGATATTTGTTTTTGAGATTACTGGATCAGCAATAAAAGAAAAACTTATTGAAATCATACCCGCAAAATATAGAAGTCAAGCTTGGTTTTGACAAAATAAAAGAAGAGCTTAAATCACTTTGTCTTAGTACATTAGGTGAGAAATATGTCAATGTATTGTCGCCTCAATACAAGGTTTATGCTATCCAAAAGCTACTTACACAAACCAATGAGTTTAGAAAAATAATATCTGCTGGTTATTCTTTTCCTCAAAACAACTACATAGATATAAGGGCTGCCCTCAAAAAATCTGAAGTCAGAGGTACATTTCTAGAGGAAGAAGAATTATTTGAAATCAAGCTTTCTTTGAACACCATTTTAGGGATTCTGATTTTCTTAAAAGACAAGGAAGAAGAATATCCTGAGTTGGCGGCTTTATGCCTAAATATAGAATTGGATGAATCTCTTGCTAAAGAATTGGAAGCTAAAATAGATGACAAGGGAGTTCTCAGAGACAATGCAAGTCGGGAATTGGTAAGGGTAAGAACTGATATAGCTAAAAGTCAGGTCAGGGCAAGAACTACCATAAATAAAGTAATGAAACAGGCAGGGGCTAATGGCTATTGCCCCGAAGGCGCCAGTATCACAGTGAGAGAAGGCAGGATGGTAATCCCGGTTTTGGCTGAGCACAAGAGGCATCTCAATGGTTTTGTACATGATGAGTCTTCTACAGGGCAAACTGTGTATATGGAACCTGCCGAAGTGTTGGAAATCAACAATGAACTTCGTGAATTGAAATATGCAGAACGAAGGGAAATTATCAGAATCCTGACTGAATTAACTGATCGGGTTAGAGGGAGTTTAGTGCCTCTTGAGTCGGCTGTTCACTTTTTGGGAATTATAGATTTTATCAGGGCAAAGGCTGGGTTTGCTATAAAATATGAAGGGATTTGTCCTGAACTTTCTTCTAAACCTGTATTAAACTGGATCAACGCAAGGCATCCGGTACTAGAAATGGCTTTGAAGGAGCAGGGCAAAAGTATTGTCCCGTTAAATATACAAATTAATCATCAACAAAGAATACTACTGATTTCAGGGCCCAATGCGGGAGGTAAATCTGTTTGCCTCAAAACCATAGGCATATTGCAATATATGGTGCAGTGTGGATTGCCTGTGCCTGTCGCTGAAAACTCTAAGTTTGGAGTATTTAGCAGTCTGTATATGGATATTGGAGATGAGCAGTCTATTGAAAACGACCTAAGTACCTACAGTTCGCATCTTAAGAACATGAAGTTCTTTTTGGACAACTCAGATAAAAACACCTTGTTTCTGATAGATGAATTTGGTACGGGAACAGAACCTCAGTTTGGTGGTGCCATAGCTGAAGTCATTCTCCATGAACTAAACAGGAAAGGAGCTTTTGGAGCCATTACCACTCATTATGGTAATTTGAAGAAGGCGGCAGATAAATTGGATGGCGTAGTGAATGGTGCTATGAAATATGACATCAAAAAGCTGGAACCATTATATGCTCTTGAAATTGGTAATCCTGGTAGCTCATTTGCACTGGAGATAGCAGGTAAGATTGGGTTGAACCGGGAAATGCTCGGTAGAGCTAAAAAACTTGCAGGCGTATCGCATGTTCAGTTTGATCGTATGATCAACGAACTGGAAGTGGAAAAGGCAGAGATCAAAAAAATGCGCAAAGAGATTGAGCAGAAAGACAGGCGGTTGAGTGATGCAATCAAAGATTATGAGGAGTTGAAATCTTTCATGGAAGAGGAAAAACCTAAGATTATACAACAGGCCAGATCGGAAGCAGCAAGAATAATAAAAGAATCCAATAAGCAGGTAGAAGAAACAATCAGGGAAATAAAGAAATCGGATGCGGACAAAAGAAGAACGCAGGAAGCTCGTCAGCGGTTAAAAGAAATGGAATCTAAGGTGGCTGAGCCAGATAAATGGCCTACCAAAACAACAGAGCCTAAAGTAGAAATTTATGCTATAGGAGATAAAGTGAGGATTAAGGATGGAGAGACTATTGGAGAGATTCTCTCTATTCGAGGTAAAAAAGCCGAATTGGCCATTGGGTCAATCAAAAGTCTGGTTGCTTTGAAAGATTTGTCCAAACTTTCTAATACACAATACAAGAGCCTTTCCAATGAAAGGGTTAGAAAAATATCAGGTATTGATGTAAATGCTAAAATGACATCTTTTAGCCCTAATCTTGATATCAGAGGGGTAAGAGCCGAAGAAGCCATGGTCAAAGTGGAGTCATTTTTAGATGAGGCACTGTTGCTGGGTTATGAAGAAATCAAAGTACTGCATGGAAAAGGGCATGGTGTGCTCAGGGACATAGTAAGAACTGTTTTGAGAGGAAACCACAGGGTAGGGGTAGTAAAGGATGAACATATCGAATTTGGCGGAAGTGGGATTACGGTAGTAGAATTAAAATAGGTGGAGTTGAATACATATACCCGCCAGCAATTGGCATTGAGAAACGGACAAGACAAACCTGAGATTTGGGTGGCATATCAGGGTAAAATATACGATGTATCTGATTCCAGGCTCTGGAGAAACGGCAAACATTACGAACACTGGGCAGGGCAGGATTTGACGGGCGAACTACCGGACGCACCACATACGGAAAAGGTATTTGATAAGTTTAAGGTAATTGGGGAGTTGCATTGACGCCTGTAAACATTTATATGTTTTGAAAAATGTAAAAAAATGATCAATCACACTATAAATCGTTGATTGCTTCTTAAAAGCCTCATAACAATTTGTTAATTGTGATATATCATTACTAGTCAAATTAGTTTTAGCAAAAAGTCATATTATTGCACAATAAGATGCCAGTATTTTGATCGTCAAGAAAAAAGTAGTCCGAAATTTGTTAACTCGAATGAGTGAATCATCCGATCAAGGTGCTTTTGAAGAATTGTTCAATCTCTATTATACATGGCTGCATTCAGTGGCTGTTTCCATTGTAAGAAAGAAGGAAGATGCCGAAGAAATCGTTGGAGATGTATTTCTGAAGCTTTGGGAAATCAGAGATGGTTTTACCAGGATCAAAAATCTGGAAACCTTTTTATATACCGCTACTAAAAACAAATCTTACGATTATTATAGAAAGGATTCTAAAATGCATTTGGTAGAGTTTGAAAAGGATTGGAAAGAAAAAGAATACATCATTTCTCCGGAGGATGCCTTTTTGTTTGAAGAATTACAAACTAAGTATCAGGAGGCCGTCCACAATCTGACTCCAAAATGCAAAGAAGTTTTTTTATTGGTGCGGGAAGAAGGATATTCCTATAAAAAAGCTGCAGAAACGCTTAATGTCTCACACAAAACCATTGAAAATCATTTGAGGGTCGCCATTCAAAAAATCAGGGAAGAAATGATCGTTTACATTGCCTCTTCTTCTTCTGACAAAAAAGCCAGTTTTATATTGTTTTTCTTGTTTTGAGGGTGGGGATTTTTATAGATACTAATTCGGGATCAAACATATTTAACATCAGGCTAACTAAATTGTTTTATAGTTTCATTTTGCACCTTACGGGTATAGTTTAGCAGGGAATTATACCAGAGAACCAAGGTTTGGTAGTACCCACATACACTATAGCTAACTGTACTGCTTGAAAATGATAATAAATCGTTACTTTGTAGAAAAGTATTTTAATATGAGTACTACACAAGCTTTAAAACTGGAATTGTTGGAATGGTTGGCTACAGTTCATGACCAAAAATTGATCAAGGAACTTTCCAAGTGGAAAGAAGAACATCAGCGCATCAGTGTAGAACAATACAACCGAGAATTGGACGAAGCAGATGCTGAAATTGACCGAGGCGAATTTATTACTCATCAGCAGGCAGTCAGTGAAATAAGTGAATGGAGAGAAAAATAGTATGGAACAAACTACCTTCCAAAAACTTCGCTAGTGAGCTTATGCGGATAAGCGAGCAATCTTTCCAAAATGCTGAAATTGTTGAGAATGCCGTTTTATCCACTATTGAAAAGATAAAATCACAACCCGAGCGGTATCCTACAGATAAACACAAAACAAACAACAATGGTAATTTTAGAGCATTTGAAACCCACACTACAGGGTAGCTTATCGTATTACTGACACTGAGATAAGAATACTCAGAATTCGTCATGTAAAGCAAGAACCGAAAACGTATTGAAGGAGTCACGCATTACGCTATCGCTAAATGCGCGCCAGTGGAGTTGCCTCTCGTTTTCTGAGTAATTGATCTTTTTACTTACCCATGTAATGTGTTTAGCCATTTTGACCAAGTGCATGATTGAATCTCAAATAAAGGCATAAGTTTTTTTCGACTTGTCACTTAGATGTTAATAATCAAAACCTAAATAAAAAATTGTTAATTGCAACTAAATACAGTTACTTTGAGTTATGTCTAAAAAGGAAAAGCTGATCAAAAGGTTTTTGAGTGTGCCATCTGATTTTCACTACGATGAGCTGGTGAAACTTTTAGGATATTTTTAGTTTAATGAAGTGAAAAAAGGAAAGACATCAGGATCAAGAGTGAAGTTTGAAAATAAAGAAGGGATTCCAATCATTCTTCACAAACCGCATCCGAGTGGGATTATGAAAAAGTATCAAATGAAGCAAATTCTGGAAATGTTAGAGCTATGAAACATTTAGAATACAAAGGTTATACAGGCAGTATAGAGTATAGTGCGGAAGATAATTTACTCTATGGGAAAGTATTAGGATTAAGAGGACTGATCTCTTTTGAAGGAGAAACAGGTAAGCTGCTAGAAGAAGATTTTAAGGAAGCTATTGACACTTATTTGGCTGATTGTAAAGAAGAAGGGAAGACGCCAGAGAAGCCTTTTAAAGGCAGTTTCAATGTTAGAATACCTGCTCAACTTCACCAGAGAGCAGCACTTTTAGCGATGGAAACTAAAACTTCTTTAAACAATTTCGTAGCGGAAGCTATTCGACTTAGGGTACAGAAGTCATGAAAAAATACAGGCTTCCTCGAAAAGAAAAAAAGTCATTGAACCGAGGCTTTTGGTTGTATCCTGCGGATGAAAAGGGCAACTCTTTGATGGATCAAAGTAAGATTTGTTGGGTAGAATGAGTCTCGCATTACGCTATCGTAAAAATTTACGTTAATAGGGTATAATTTTTAAATTGCAATCATGAAACAAACAGAAAAGAAAGACCTCATACTACGGTATCTCTATGAGAAAAAGGATGACAATAAGGAATACAATTTAAGGTCTATATTGGATGAAAATCAAGTAGAGACAAGTGTTATGGAAGTGTCTAGAATAGCTGATGACCTTGGAATGGATAAGTTTATTTACCTAAATAACCTGAGTACCAAGCTTAAAAAGGGGAAAATTACATCAAAAGGAATAGATTATTGTGAAGCGGATTCTTATACAAATAAGGGACAGAGTATTATAAATAATTATAATATTATTAATAGTCCTCAATCCAATATTATTGCAAATTCAAATCAGGTGACAATAAATCAAACTACACATGATAAGGCGGCATCAATCATAAATGATATAAAGGAAGAATTAATAAAAGGTGAGAGTTTTGAGTTAGAATTTAAACGAGAGGTTTTAGAATGCTTATCCGAAATCCAGAATGGAATAGCCAACAAGAAAGCTCCAAAATTTGCACTGAGAAGCCTTTTGTCAATGGTAGGTGATACTTCTTCGATATCAGGCTTGGTACTTAGTTTGGTACAGTTACTTGGAGGCGGTTAAGGTAAAATGTTTTTGTACTTGAATGGTCTATGAGGCACAAATGGCTTAAGTGTATTCTGATGAAAAGAATGAGATTGATATGTTCCATTGCCATCAATCCATTCACATGTAACATCTTCGCCATCTTCGGGCTCATACCCACTTACAACCATTTTTGTAGAACTTGATTTATGTACTACTTCATCTCCTATTTTAAATTTTTGTTCTGCCATAATATTAATAATACTTATCGCATGACCTCCTTGATGTAGAAGTACTAATCGAGAAGGGTTTATATAATTCTAGTAAATCCTCTGGAAAAGCCCTCTCTTCTGGTTTTTTGTCCACGAACCAAGTACAAATCACCTCATTACCACCTTCTGGTTCATAGTTTTTAACTGTCATTTTTGGGCCACCAGACTTAAGGTACACCACATCGCCAGATTTAAATTTTTGTCCCATATTTTGATAAATTAATACTTATATCAATTGAAGTTCAAAGATACAAAATTTCAAATAACATAAATAGGAGGGGTGTCAAAAGAAAACAACTCATGGCACACATTTAACCATTTCGGAATAATACCTGACTATAGATTTTTATTTGTAACGTCTAAATACAATTCACCATAGAAATCATTTCACACCAAATAAAACTATCTGCATCTATCCTTTAAAATCATTCATTTTACAATAGATTTGTGAAAAGAGCTGCGTGTCACAACTTCGATTAAATAGCGATTCTGAGGAGATTTTTGAAGAGAGAAAAACCTGGTTTGCGGATGTCATTGTCCCCATACCACTGCCGGGTGCATATACCTATCGCATTCCGCAGAAATTCGAAAATGAAGCCGCAAAGGGCTGTAGGGTAATAGTCCAGTTTGGCAGGAGAAAAGTCTATACCGGTATTATAGCTAGGTTGCACAACGACCCACCTGCCAGCTATGAAGCTAAGTCCATTCTTGATTTACTGGACCATGTACCTTCTATCAACGACATCCAATTGGATTTTTTCCGATGGATCGCTCAATACTACATGTGTACCAGCGGCGAGGTACTCAATGCCGCCTTGCCCAGTGGACTTAAGTTGACCAGTCAGTCTTTCATACAACTTAATCCTCAATTCAATGGAGAAGAAGCTGACCTTACGGACAAAGAATTCATTTTACTCGAATCGCTGAAGAGCAACGACAAGTTGAGCTATGAAGAGGTGTCGGAATTGTTGGGTGTAAAGCAAATTCACCCCATTCTCAAATCGTTGATTCAAAAGGACAGCATTTTTTTATTCGAACAGGTAAAAGACAAATACCAGCCTAAGAAACTAAAGAAGATCAGGCTGAATGGCAAATATTTTGAAAACCAAAATGAGCTCTCACTTCTTTTCGAAACATTAGAGAAAAAGCTAAAACAGCAGGAAGTATTGTTGAAATACCTCACTTTGGTACCAATCGAAAAAGGATCTGACAGAAACAACAACGGCATAGAGAAATCCGAAATCCTAAAAAGTGGCATTTCTGAATCGTCACTGAAAACGCTTGTGAAAAATGGCGTGTTTGATGAGTATGAGGAATATGTTTCCCGATTCCCTGATTTGGAGCGATCAAATTTGGTAGAAATTACTTTGTCAGAAAGTCAGGAAGAAAAGAAAAAGGAGCTGTTAGCTGCTTTTGAAAACCATGGCACGGTGCTACTTCATGGTATTACCGGAAGTGGTAAAACCGAGATGTATATTTCACTGATTCAGGATGCTTTGGCAGGTGGAGGTCAGGTGTTGTATTTACTCCCTGAAATTGCCCTGACCACTCAGATTGTAAGCCGTCTGATGCGTGTATTTGGAAACAAAATGGGTATTTATCATTCCAAATACTCTGATAACGAAAGGGTAGAAGTCTGGCAGGGAGTTTTGTCCGGGAGGTTTTCATTTGTGGTGGGTGTAAGGTCAGCGATATTCCTTCCTTTTGATTCATTGGGACTGGTTATAGTAGACGAAGAGCACGAATCGTCCTACAAACAATACGATCCTGCTCCAAGGTACAATGCCAGAGACCTGGCCGTAGTTTTAGGTAATTTGCATCGGGCAAAAGTATTGCTGGGTACGGCTACTCCATCATTAGAAAGTTATGAAAATGCCCTTGCAGGAAAATACGGTTTGGTAGAAATCCACGAGCGTTATGGAAATGCTGTGTTACCGGAATTTGTTTTAGCCAATCTGCAAGTAGAGAGAAAAAGGAAAACCATCAAAGGAGATTTTACTTCTGTCTTATTAGAAGAACTTGAAAGGGTGTTGGAAAGGGGAGAGCAGGCCATTCTTTTTCAAAACAGAAGAGGCTATTCACCTTTTATTACTTGCAATGATTGTGCGCACGTCCCCAAGTGTGACAATTGTTCTGTGAGCCTCACTTATCACATGTATTCCAATACCTTGAAGTGCCACTACTGTGGACATCAGGAGGCAGTGCCTCAGGTATGTACCGCTTGTGGTTCTACAGGTATTCGTACGGTTGGTTTCGGGACTGAAAAACTGGAAGAAGACCTGAAGCTGCTATTTCCGCAAGCCAATATCCAGCGGATGGATCAGGATACCACCAGAAGCAAGTATTCTTATCAGACGATCATTGATCGTTTTGAAAATAAGGAAACAGATATTCTGATCGGTACACAGATGGTGAGCAAGGGACTGGACTTTGACAATGTTTCGCTCGTTGGTGTTTTTGATTTTGACAGGATGATTCATTTTCCGGATTTCAGGTCATTTGAGCGTGCCTTTCAACTGGTGACACAAGTAAGCGGGCGTTCCGGCCGAAAGGACAAAAAAGGCAAAGTCATTATACAGGCAAGTGATGTGGACAGTCCTATATTAGATCAAATTGTAAGGCATGATTATCTTGGGTTTTACCAAAGAGAAATACTGGAAAGGCAAAGTTTTTCGTATCCTCCTTTTTTCAGGTTGATAAAAATTGTTTTCCGCCACAAGGAGAAGGAGCTGGCTGAAAGTGCTGCAAACGCTTATGTTAAATTGATTTTACCTGAGTTGGGAAAGAGAAGAATATTGGGCCCGCAAGAACCTGTTATTTCCCGTATCAGAAATTTATACCTGAGGGAAGTATATATTAAAGTAGAAAAACAGGGAGTGAATATCAACAAAGTAAAAGAGATACTGTATTTGAAATCAAATGAAGTATTGAAGCTTAAAAAACTGGGTGGTTTAAGAATAACTTTTGATGTCGATCCTGTTTAAAAATAGTTTGTTAATTGAAAGCTAAATCTAATAACTGACCATTATGAAGGCAATTTTGAAAAAAACATTTTCCATACTATCAATATTATTCCTGTTAATTTCTTGTGTTTCAACAGAAAACAGAGATACTGGTCATAGCCAGAGCATAAAAAATCTGGCGGCTTTAGCCACAAAAAAAGATAGTGAATCGTGGAAAAAACGCCATCAGGAGATTGTAGGGAGACTCGATAAAAATCCACAATTGATCTTAGTTGGTAATTCTATATTTCATACGCTGGACAATGAAGACCGCAAGGAAGTTTGGGAGAAACACCTCGATCAATATCAGACCGTCAACATGGGGATTTCCGGAGACAGAACAGAAAATGTGATTTGGAGGCTTCAAAATGGCACCATTGAAAATATTAATCCCAAGGTTGCCATTGTATTGATTGGTACCAATAATACCGATGGAAATCACTACCTAAGCATTAGTACTCCTGAAGAATTGGAAGGAGGAATATGGAAGATTTGTGAAATATTGAGGCAGAAGTTACCAGATACCAAGATTGTTTTGCTTGGTATTTTGCCTTATGGATACAAACCCAATCACCGGGATAACATCAACAAAGCCACGAACGAACGAATTGCTAAATTTCCTGAAAGAGATGCCAATATCTATTACCGCAATATTGGAGGAGTCTATTTGAATGAAGATGGCAAAGTGAAAAAAGAACTCATGCCTGATTACCTTCATCCAAATGCCGAGGGGCATTTGCTAATGTTTGATGCCTTGGAAAAGGAAATAGCTGAACTGATGAATGAGTAGGGTTTTTGAGGCTGCTTAAGCCAGTTCTTTCAAATCCACCGGAACTACTCTGGATACACCTTGCTCTACCATGGTAATGCCATAGATGATGTCTGTGGATGCCATCGTACGTTTGTTGTGCGTTACAATAATGAATTGAGATTCGCCTGAGAAGTTGCGGATGATGTTGTTGAACTTGTCGATGTTGGCATCATCCAAAGGAGCATCTACTTCATCAAAAATACAGAATGGAGCAGGCTTGAGCAGGTAGATCGCAAACAGCAGGGCTGTAGCCGTCAATGTTTTCTCACCACCGGAAAGTTGATTGATGGATAGCGGTCTTTTGCCTTTTGGCCGGGCAATAATATCAATAGCGGAATCAAGAGGTGCATCAGGATTAGTAAGTGTGAGATCGCATTGATCCTCGTCAGTAAACAATGATCTGAATACTTTGATAAAGTTTACTTTTATTTTATCAAAGGCATCCAGAAAAGTGTCTTTTGCTACAACGTCAATTTCAGCTATGGTGGTAAGCAATGATTCTTTGGCTTTGACTAAATCATCTTTTTGAGTGGTGATAAAATCATGCCTTTCTTTTATTTCTTCATAAGCCTCCATCGCCATAGGATTGATAGGCCCTATGTTTTCCATTCGATTTTTGATTCTATCTACCTTTTCTCTCAGTTCTTCTTCAGAAAGAGCTTGAGCTTCAGCAACAGCTTTGTTGTCAGTGTCGTCTTCTTTGTCTTCCAATAGTGAATCAATATTGACATTGAACTCAACAGACAGCCTTTCTTTTACCGAACTGAGCTGAAGCTTTGTTTCATTCAATTGTCCTTGCAGTTCCATGATAATGGTATCGGTTGATTCACGCTCACGTTGTATTTCTCTGGCTGTTTTTTCGTTCTTTTCGATAACCTCTCTACAGGAATAATATTCTTTTTCAGCTTCGTTTACTCCTTTTTCAATAGATTCTTTCTCATCATACATTTTGATAAGCTCATCATCGTTTGATTCAGTTTTGGAGATAAGTTGTTTTATTTCCTCGTCTGTTATTTTCAAATCAGACTGGTTTTTTTCAATCCTTTCCTTCGAAGCTTCCAGGTTATTTTCTTTATATGAAATTTCCTGTGCTATGCTAGATACTTTGTTTTTTTGCTGATGAAAAATAATATTTTCCTGATTGTAAGCTGTAGATTTTTCATTCAGCAGTTCGTTGAAGGAGGATACTTCCTCTCTTATAGTTGCATATTTAGCTTCTATTTCATCCAATTCCTGTTGGTACTTTTCCTCTTTTGGCCTTAATTCCTCTAGTTCTTCTTCCAGCACAGTAATGCGATCAAGGATGTCCTCTTTTTTGTCTGTGTTGGCAGTGAGCATTTCCGAAAACTGCTCTTGTTTGGTCTTGAAAGAAACATACTCTTCGTTTACCCTCTGCAATTCCGTCTGTACCACTTCCAATTCCTCTTCATGGTTGTGTTCTTTGAGGCGATGGAGGTCAGATACTTTTTCTTCCTGATTTTGATTTACTTCATGCAACTTGGCTTTAAGTTTTTTGATAGTAGCAGCAAGTTTTTCAAGATTTTTTGCCCTTCCTATTTTTTTTCCTTCAAACAGCCCTACTGACCCGCCTGAAATACTAAATTGGCGGTTTATCACTTTGCCACTTTTAGTTATCAGAACACAGTTCTTGCTATTCTCCCGGGTAGGTTGATTACCTTCTGTGATATACACATTGTCAAGTATGAATGAAATCAATTTCTTGTATTTCGACTCAAATTCCATCACTTCCGTGGCAGGTTTTGCATTTTCTACAAATTCTGTTTGGGTTGATTTGAAAGTGTCAAACCTATCCAAAATAAAGAAATGAGCCTTGCCTCTGGATGCATCGCTAAGTAAGTTGATTGCTTTGTATGCCTCCGCCTCTGTATCTACTATGTAGTAGTTCATATAAGGTTCGAGGTAGTTTTCTACCGTTACCCTGTATTCTTCAGGACAAGTTAGTATGTCAGAGAGGAGTGGAGCATCCTTGCTCCAGGACTTGTCTTTTTTTAGAAATTTAATTGCCTCTGGAAATCCTTCCAGATTGTCCACAAGAGACTTGGTGAGGTTGTATTCATTTTGGGAGGCATCCAGTTTTCTATTCACCTGAGAGTGTTCGTCTCTGATTACTTCTATGGTTTTTTCCAAAGAAGAAATCCTCTTTTTTAGCTCTTCATCTTTAGATTTCAGGTAGTCGTACTGTTGTTGCTTCTCAGTTCTCAGTTCGTTTATTTCTTTGAGCCGCTGTTCAAATGAATGGATGCTTTCTGTCTGGACATTGCTGTCTGAAGATGCTTTTTCCAGTTCCTGCTTTAAGGCACTGAGTTGAAAAGTTTTCAATTCAAGTGATTTGGTAGATTGATAAGACTCCTCTTTTTTGTTTGAAAGTGTAGTGTTTAATATTTCTGCCTGAGTCCTGAGTTCTTCTGTTTTGTTTTTTTCATCTTCATAGTCTTTTTGCAGGATATTCAACTTTGCTTCTACCTCTGCTAAAATCTTTTCGGATGTTAATTTTTCATTTCCCAGACTACTAATGGAAAAAGATGCCCGCTCGCTACTTTTCCTGTCTTGCTCTATGACTTCTTTCAGGTTGTCGCTTTTGTCATTTAAAAACCTCAACCTTTCGTTTTTTATTTTCTTGTCACTTTCGTATTGACGAATGCGATTGACATGTTCATTTAAAGTTTTTTGTCTCGACCCTAAGAGTTTTTCCCTGCCAACCAGCTCTGCTTTTGTTTTTTCAACTTCGGCTTCTTTTTCAGCGAGTTGTTTGTTTAAGCTGATTTTTTTATCGTTTACCTCTTCAGACTGCTTGTTTAGACTATTGAATTTATCTTTTTGTTGTTGTACCGTTTTTTTTGCCAGTTCAACACTCAGTATTTTGTAGTCTTCTTTGATCTGATAATACCTCTGGGCTTGTCTTGCCTGTTTTTCCAGCGATTTAAGGTTTTTTTCTATTTCAAACAAAAGGTCATCTACTCGATCCAAATCAGCGTCTGTATCATCGAGTTTTTTCAATGTCTCTTTTTTTCTGATCTTGAATTTGGAAATTCCGGCGGCTTCTTCAAACAGCCCTCTTCTTGAGTTGTCCTTGTCGTTCAGTATGTTATCCACCATACCAAGCTCAATAATGGCATAGCTGTTTGATGCAATACCTGTATCCAAAAACAGGTTGGTGATGTCTTTTAACCTACAGGTGATACCATTGAGTTGGTACTCACTTTCTCCTGAACGATAGTATCTTCGGGTAATTGTGATGTTAGAATATTCAGTAGGAAGGAGGTTTTTTGTGTTGTTGAATGACAGTGAAACCTCAGCCAGTTGTGTTGGTTTTCTGTTTTTCGTGCCATTGAAGATGATGTTTTCCATCTTCTCAGATCTGAGTGATTTTATTTTTTGCTCACCTAACACCCATCTGATAGAATCTACTACATTGGATTTTCCACAGCCATTAGGTCCAACAATACCAGTTATACCTTCGTCGAAATTTATCGTTACCTTATCCCCAAAACTCTTGAATCCTTTGATCTCTAACTTGGTAAGCTGCATTTAGTAAATAGTAATTTTATGTAAGCCAACAAATTTAGAATTATTTTATAAATTTGGGTTATGGAAGACTCTAAATTGTGGTGGTATATTATTCTTGGAGCGATATATTTTTTTTCAAAATTTCTAAAGAAAAAGAAAGCTGCAAATGCTCCGGAGGTGGACACGGAAGAAAGAGAAGATTTTGATCAGGAAAACGAGTCAACATCCAAACGAAGAGCACCTTCTTCGATAGAAGATATTCTAAAAGAACTTACAGAGCAATCTGCTCAACGCAAGGAAGTAAAACCCGTCCCTCTTCCTGATCCTATTCCGGAGAGAAAACCCCAACAGGTTGAAGCCTATTCCAGAGAACCAAGACCTCTACCTCTGCTATCTACAATGGAAAACATAGAAGCTGTGAGGGAAGATGAAGAGATTGACATAGTTCCTCATAAGCAGATGCAGCGAGACAGGCCTGTGTATGAACGTTCGACTAAGTTTGCTATTAAGGAAGAACAAAATGACATGGCAGAAGAAATCCATGACTTATTCCAAGAAGAAGATGGGCCAAGAAAGGCGATCATATTGAGTGAGATACTGAATAGGAGGTATTGATATTTTTAGAAAGTACCTCAAGCACTAATTGTTTTTGGTTTTACAGTGTCAACCTTTGATGTTTTTCTACAAAACATTAACTTAACAATAATTTTCACTACATAAATTTCTTATGGCTTCTTATACTATTTCTGTAAATGGAAAATCACAACAGGTAAATGTAGATTCGGACACTCCTTTACTTTGGGTTTTGAGAGATACGCTTGATTTGGTTGGTACTAAGTTTGGATGTGGAATAGCGCAGTGTGGTGCGTGTACAGTTCATTTGGATGGTGATGCCATTCGGTCTTGTTCATTTCCAGTTTCAGCTATTGGAGAAAAGAAGGTCACTACCATCGAAGGACTTTCTGCTTCCAATGATCACCCTTTGCAACAAGCCTGGCAGGAGCATGACGTGCCTCAGTGTGGCTATTGTCAGGCCGGACAAATTATGAATGCGGCATCATTGCTCAATAAAAATCCACATCCGAGTGATGATGAAATAGCCAATGCCATGCATGGAAATATCTGCAGGTGTGGTACTTATGTAAGAATTAAGGCAGCTATTAAATCAGCCGCAGAGAAAAATTCCTAGTCTTCCAACATAAAGCACAAAACTATGTCTATCATAAAAACACAATATAACCGTCGGTCATTTTTGCAGGTATCGGCAGCTTCAGGTGGAGGGTTGCTATTGGGATTCAACTGGCTGACTTCATGTACTTCATCTCAAATGGCTGATGTACCAAAGGAATGGTTTGATATCAATGCATTTATAAAAATCGGAGACAATGGAAGTGTAACGATATACTCACCCAACCCTGAAATTGGACAAAATGTAAAAACTGCCATGCCATTGATAGTGGCTGAAGAACTGGATGTAGATTGGAAAAATGTGACTGTAGAGCAGGCTGACCTGAATACCGTGAAATACGAACGCCAACTGGCCGGAGGAAGCCAGTCTATCCGTCATGGATGGAATGGGTTAAGAATGGCTGGAGCTACTGCCAGACGAATGCTCATGGAGGCAGCAGCAAAACGCTGGCAGGTGTCTATTGATGAATTGACCACTACAAATGGGGTCGTGATTCATGAAGCCAAGGGTAATAAGCTTAACTATGGAGAGCTTGCTTTTGATGCTGCTACAGTTGCAGTGCCAGAGGAAGTAGAGTTGAAAGATGCCAAAGACTTTAAGCTCATTGGCCAGAAGATCAAAAATGTTGATGGGAAGAAAATAACCAATGGTACTCCGTTGTTTGGGTTAGACTACAAGAAAGAAGGAATGCTCATCGCTATGGTGGTGCATCCACCTGCTTTTGGCCTTAAATTAAAATCATTGGATGATAGTAAGGCTAAAGCCATGTCAGGCATCAAGGATGTATTATTGATAAATACCGCTCCCAAAGAGAAGCAATGGTCGGATACAAATGCCTTTCCTGATTTGGTGGCTGTGGTAGGTGAATCTACCTGGCAGGTGATGAAAGCGAAAAAGGCTTTGACAATAGAATGGGAAGAAGATACGCCACTTGAGAACAGTGAAGATCATGAACGGAAAATGAACGAAGCTCTTTTGAGTAAGGAAGGTAATGTGGCCAGGCAGGATGGAAATACGGCCAACGCTTTCAAAAAAGCAGCTAAAGTCATTGAAAGTGTATATAGTGGGCCGTTTTTGGCTCACAATACTATGGAACCAATGAACTTCTTTGCTGATGTGAAAGCAGATAAAGCAGAATTGGCAGGTCCAATCCAAACACCGGAATTTTTAAGAAAATCTACGGCTGACTTGTTAGGACTTTCTGAAGATAATATTTCTATACAAATGACCAGAATGGGAGGAGGTTTCGGACGGAGATTGTATGGTCATTTTGGGTTGGAGGCTACAGTCATTTCTCAAAAAATGCAGACACCCGTCAAGCTGATATATGCAAGAGAAGACGATATGACTCAGGGTACTTACCGGCCTGCAACTAAAATAAAATACCGTGCAGCACTAGATGATAACAATAATT
The DNA here is from genome assembly GCF_040151475.1 of Reichenbachiella sp. MALMAid0571. Taxonomy (NCBI): domain Bacteria; kingdom Pseudomonadati; phylum Bacteroidota; class Cytophagia; order Cytophagales; family Reichenbachiellaceae; genus Reichenbachiella; species Reichenbachiella sp. MALMAid0571. The sequence goes on from NZ_JBDKWG010000139.1 coordinate 175,745, forward strand.
TGATCGGATTTGAAGCTAAAGGAACAGGGGTTCCGGGCAGCCCGTTGTTTCCAAATAGATTTCCGGCGGGAGCTGTTGATAATTACACAGCAGAAAGTGTAAAGATCGATACCAATATTTCAACCGGAGCTTGGAGAGCTCCGAGATCAAATTTTACAGCTGGTGTGGAGCAGTCATTTCTGGACGAAGTGGCTGAAGCAGCAGGCAAAGATCCGATAGATTTCAGGTTGGAACTGTTTGATCGTGCAATTAGCAATCCTGTAGGGGAGAAGAATGATTATGATCCAGAGCGATATGCAGGAGTGTTGAAGTTGATCAAAGAAAAGTCTAATTGGGGCGCAGATACTCCGGGAGTATTTCGAGGTGTTTCTGCGTACTATTGTCACAATTCTTATGTAGCTCAGATTGTTGATTTGGTATTGGAAAATGGAAAGCCAAAGTTGAAGAAAGTGTGGTGTGCAGTTGATTGCGGTATAGTAGTGAACAAAGAAGGAGCTCTGAACCAGATAGAGGGTGGAATAATAGATGGTATAGGGCACGCAATGTACAGTGCCATGAGTATTAAAGATGGAAAACCAGAGGCTCATAATTTTGATAAATACCGTTTGATTCGCCACAAGGAAGCACCTTTAGAAATCGAGACTTTCTTTGTGGAGAATGGTATTGATCCAACAGGGCTGGGAGAGCCCTCTTTACCACCAGTAATTGGAGCACTTGCGAATGCATTGTATCAGGCACTCGGTAAACGCTTTTATACCCAGCCATTTGTGGATCAGGTGTGAAACTTAGTTTGAAAGAAATATGATTTAGAGCTTACCTTCATTAGGTAAGCTTTTTTGTTTTCAAAGTTGAGCGGGAAACGATTTCTTTCCCAAAATCTAAAGCATTGATGCCTTATAGAGCGTGTAAAATGACACGCCTAATAACACAGTGCCAATAATTGTAAGGAGTCCATAAAAGCCTTTTTGAGTCCACCATGAATACAACTTGGCATCTTCATGGTTGTCAAGATTGTACCGGAGGTCTAGTTCATCACCTATATCATAACCTAATTTAGTATCACCATTGTAATGACGAAGTATATGCTTGGTGTCATCTAAAGTGTATTCTATATGAAAATAGTAGTTGGTAATTTTCCCGGTATTATTTTCATCTCTGCCATACGTAGTTTCTGACTCACTTGCTTCTATTTCTTTCAGTATTCCCTTGACAGGTGAGGCATTTAACATCCAAATTTCATTTTTCCTTTTTAGAAATCTGGCCAGGAAAATGACCAGAATGCCAATTCCAAAGAAGATCATAGACATGATGTGCAGGTTGTTCATAGTGTGATGTTTGATAAAAAGAAAACAAACATAAAAAATGAGCAATAAATTGGATATACCCTTGAATGGGTATATTGGATGGTCTCAGTTTTAAAATGAATTGCCATCAAATTAGATGGAAACGGATACTTTTTTCAATTAATTAATGGATTAAATACTTATAACTTTTAGTTATTAATCTTTTATCCAAATAACAATTTATTAAACAATATTTATGATTTATGTTGATTTACAATTAGTTATCCCTGCCTTAGACATTGTATTGTTTGCATTATTTATTGTATTTGTTGTATTATTTGTTTATAATACATGGCCTAAATTCAATTTTCTGCTAATCTAAACTAACCAAGTCATGGCCTTTCCAGATTTCATTCAAAATTTTATAGAAAAAACAAGTACCTCCTTACCAGGAGTAGTAGGAGCTTTATTGGTTTTTGTTGTTGGGTGGTTGATTGCAGTTGTGATTAGAAAAATTGTTCATGGTTTGATGAAAAAGACCGAATGGGACGAACGTCTTTTAGGTAACACAATAGTTGACACTAATAAGTTTATAGCCAATCTGGTTTACTACTTATTTATGGTAGTCCTTTTACTCATTGTACTGGAAATGCTTGGTTTGAGTCATGTATTGGATCCTATTAAGCACATGCTGACTGAGTTTTTTGGCTTTGTTCCAAATATTGTAGCCGCTGGAGTTATCGTTTTTCTGGGCTATGTAATAGCCTTGTTTGTTTCCAATCTGGTTAAAATGGCTGGTAGTTTTATCGAGCGACTGGCAGAAAAAACTGGATATAAGGATACTGAAAAACTTATCTATCTGATTCAAAAATTGGTATTTATCGTCATTTTTATTCCATCTATTATTCAGGCGTTGAATGCCCTTGAATTGGATGCGATTACCAATCCTGCAAACAATATTTTACATACCCTGATGGATGCCGTGCCTAATATTATAGGAGCTACGTTGATTGTCATTTTTTTTGTAGTAGGTGGGAAGTTTCTTTCTTCATTTTTGGGAGAATTGTTTGGTAATATTGGCTTGGATGAGTTTGGGAAAAAGCTCAACTTATTTATGGTGAGTGATGATCATTCTTTATCAAAAATCATCGCAAATACAGTTTACTTTTTTGTGGTCTTTTTTGGAATAGTGACTGGTATTGAGATGTTAGGTTTTGAACGTTTGACGGAAATATTTCATACCATATTAAACCTGTTAGGTAGTATTCTTTTTGGATTGTTAGTGATGGTGATCGGTAATGTAGTGGCATCTACTGTGCACGGTGCGTTAATCAAAACAAATGACAATCAATATCTTGCAGGCATTGCCAGAGTTGGGATTATTGGATTGTTTCTAGCTATTGCATTGCGAACTATGGGCATTGCAAATAGTATTGTAGAACTGGCTTTTGGGCTTACTCTGGGTTCTTTGGCTGTAACTGTTGCTTTGGCTTATGGACTAGGAGGCAGGGAAGCAGCAGGCAAACACATGGAGAAAATTTTAAAGAAATTCCAAAAAGACGAATAGCAGGTTTTTCTTGTTGAAAGGAAAAACTTGCATTTCTACAACTTTGAAAAGGGTAGTATTCGAACATGTCATAAGGAATTCCTGACCATAATGCTTATTATAGCAATATGAAAGAAGTGAGCTTATATGTTATGGCAGTGCTGTACATCATGGCAGGGATCAACCATTTTGCCAAACCCAAATTTTACCTGCGTATTATACCGCCATGCATCCCATGGCACAAAGCGATGAATTATATCAGTGGAACCGCAGAGATATTTTTAGGTGTACTATTATTCTATCCGCCATATTCATCTTTAGCAGCCTGGGGTATTATTGCATTGCTCATTGCCGTTTTTCCAGCCAATATTTATCACCTGACTTCTGCTAAACCCGGTAGGGGTATTCCTATTTGGATTTTGTATCTCAGAATCCCCCTTCAGGGTGTTCTGATATTATGGGCTTGGTGGTACACCTGAAAATGGTAATTTACGTTCGTAACCATTTGATCACCACTTTATTCCTTTATTGATTACTAATGTGCAATGAAATTGGAATGAATTATGCTGGAAAGCCTGAAATCGTAAAATAAAAATTCAATAATAAACTATGAGACATGTTATTCTTATCCTGACTATCCTATTGGGCATTAAATTTACCGGAACCGCTCAGGATGACTACAAAATCCCTGAAAACACAAAGAAGATTTTGTTTTTGGGAAATAGTATCACTTACGCTGGAAGTTACGTGTCTTATATTGAAGCATACCTAACCCTTCGTTATCCCGAAAAACATTACGAGTTTATTAATGTAGGCCTGCCTAGTGAGACCGTGTCAGGTCTTTCCGAACCCAATCATGCAGGAGGAAAGTTTCCTCGTCCTGATTTGCACGAAAGGTTACAGCGGGTTTTGGATCAAACCAAACCTGATTTGGTTTTCGCAAACTATGGAATGAACGATGGTATTTATTTGCCATTCGATGATTCTCGTTTTCAAAAATACAGAGATGGGTTAAACTGGCTCAATGAGCAGGTGACGAATGCAGGTGTATCCATCGTTTATTCAACTCCACCGATCTTCGACGAACGAAAAGGCGCAGCTTACGCCAATGTGCTTGACATCTATTCTGACTGGCTGATAAGTTGTCGCTATACTCAAAATTGGGATGTGGTAGATTTGCACTGGCCAATGAGAAAATATCTGGAAGATCAGCGATTGACAGATTCTACATTTGTCTTTGCAAATGATGGAGTACATCCAAACAAATTGGGGCATTGGGTGATGGCGAAACAGGTGCTGTTGTTTCTTGGAGAACAAGATTTAATTAATGTTGAAGATGCCGAAAGTGCTATGTCTTCTATGTCCAATGGAGTGGCAGTTTTGAAATTGGTGGAAGAAAGACAGGCTATGATGAAAGATGCTTGGCTGACAAAGACGGGGCATGAAAGACCCGGTATGAAAACAGGATTGCCTATGAAAGAGGCGAAGAAAAAGGCTGCTGAAATAGAAGGTCAAATTCGGCTTTTATTGAAATGATGTAGCAATACTCAATTTGTTGTTGATAGAAATCAAATTGGAAAGAGAGTTGAAACAGGTCAAACTCATTTAAAAATTCTTAATATCCCCAGACGAGTTCTGGGGTCTGTTAGAGTTGACTGTAATTTCAAGGGATACCGTGACTGGTACGGTAAGTAGGTTTTTGTTTTTAAATGAGTTTTGACCTGAGCTAAGAAATAAAGAAAATGAAAGTTGTAGTAATTAATATTACATTTGTTTTCATTCAACTTCTATTACAAACTATACCCCATACAAAAATATGAAATTCAGTATCACTTTAGTAGCTATTTTTATGACCATTAGTTTGCAGGCTCAGGACTTTGTGTTGCCGCTTTGGGAAAATGAAATACCCAATTCTCAAAAAACGAATGAAGAAGAGGCAAGTGTAGAGACAGATATTGTCAGGATTTCTAAAGTACAAAATCCAACCATTGAGGTTTATTTGCCTTCGAAAAAAACAGCAACCGGGCAGGCAGTAGTGATCTGTCCCGGAGGAGGATATGCTATTTTGGCTTATGATTGGGAAGGAACCGATGTAGCCAGGTGGTTGAATTCACAAGGCATAGCAGGTATAGTCTTGAAATACCGTTTGCCAAATTCAAAATCGAACGTAGTGTCTTATAAATCGCCTTTGATGGATGCTCAAAAGGCCATGAGGCTGGTGCGATACAATGCAGAAAAATGGAATATCAATAAAGAAGAAGTGGGGGTTATGGGATTTTCTGCCGGAGGACATCTCGCATCAACTTTGGGGACACATTTTGACGAGAAATTAAACGAATCAAAAGATTTGGTGAATTATATCAGTGCCAGACCCGACTTCATGGTGTTGATGTATCCTGTGATCACAATGACAGAACCGTATGTGCACAAAGGATCTAGAAATAACCTGTTGGGTCCGGAACCTTCTAACGAATTGATCAATCATTTCTCTAATGAGTTGCAGGTAAAACAAAATACACCTCCAACCTTCATCGTGCATTCCGGAGATGACAAAGGAGTGCCTATTGAAAACAGCCTTATGTTTTATAAAGCCTTGAGAGAAAAAGATATTCCCGTTGAGATGCACTTTTTCCCTACAGGAGGACATGGCTACTCCATGGCTCAAAAGAACGAATCGCTAAGGTCTTGGCCAGATTTGCTCACTGTTTGGTTGCGTGGATTAAATCAATAAATAATTACCAGACGGACTGAAATGTAGCCATTCAATTTGTGTGATTTTTTTGTTCAACAAAATAAGGATAAACATAGTACTTTAACTATTTCGATTAGACTGCTGCCACAATATGAAGCCCTATTTTATAGATAAAAGCAATCTTTCCAACAGATCCTTTTCATTTGATTACCACAAATTACCCCATTACCTAAAGGTATGGCACTACCATCCTGAACTTGAATTGGTTATCCAAAAGAAGAGCATAGGCACTCGTTTTATAGGTGATAACATATCGAAATACAAACCCGGTGAAATGATCTTGTTGGGTAAAAACCTGCCCCACATGTGGTTGTGTGATGATGTCTATTTTGAAAAAGATTCGAAACTAACGGCTGAAGCTTATGTGATTCATTTCAGAGAAGATTTTGCCGGAAAAGAGTTTTTCCAAATGCCTGAAATGGCTGCCATAAAGGGACTGCTCACAAGGTCTGTACAGGGAATCAATTTTTTGGGAAAAAGCAAGGAGCTCATTTTTGACTTAATCAAAAAACTTGAGCAGAGTGACGATTTTGAAAGGGTGATAAACCTGATGAATATATTGAAATTGCTTGCCGAAGAAACCGACTATGAGTTGCTTTCCAGTGAAGGTTTTTTAAACGATTTTAAACAGACAGACAAAAGACAACTGGATGGCGTGTATCATTTTGTGATGCAGAACTTTACAAAACAGATAAAACTGGATGAAATAGCAGGCATTGTGAACATGACGGCTTCTTCATTTAGCCGGTATTTCAAACGGATAAACAGCAAGACATTTTCTCAGTATGTAAGCGAAATACGCGTGGGTTATGCATGCAGGTTGTTAATAGAAAATAAATATCAAATTGCCAGGGTTTGCTACGAGTCCGGTTTCAATAACCTGTCAAACTTTAACAGGCAGTTCAAGTCAATTATGAAATGTTCTCCCTCAGAATATGTCCGCAAGCATGTGTCAAATAAGCTCAGTAAGTAGTCACAATCAGGATAGAGTGCAAGTCAATCCAATTTTCATTAATGTGATATTGGTTCTTATTGGTTCTATTTATTCTCAATATGCATATTAATGACTTATATAGATAAAATAGTATCAGTGTGAGTGTTTATATTGGTAGTTGGGAATTGGTCTATAAGCCATCTTTGCGTGATTTATAAAATAGACAGTGATGTTGGGTAAGACGTGTTGACACAACTGCCTTTTACAAAATAGATATTAATAGAAAAAATAAATGAAATACATAGTTTGTGAAAAACCGGGTCAATTTCTATTGAAAGAAAAACAAGCCCCGGAACGAAAAAGTGGTGAAGCATTATTGAAAGTGAAAAAAGTTGGGATTTGCGGTACTGATCTTCATGCCTATGCAGGAAATCAGGCTTTTTTCACATACCCAAGAATATTGGGACATGAGTTGGCTACCCAAATCGTTGAAATTGATGAGAACGATAAAGGACTAAAGGCAGGAGACAATGTGATTGTGATGCCTTATGTGAGTTGTCAAAAATGCATTGCTTGCCGTAATGGCAAAGCCAATTGCTGTACCAATATTTCCGTACTTGGTATTCATGGAGATGGAGGTATGCAGGAGTTGATTTCAGTACCGGAAAACATATTGTTGCCAGCCGGAAATTTGTCTGATGATGAAATGGCAATTGTGGAGCCACTGGCTATTGGTGCACATGCGATCAGGCGAGCCAATGTTCAGGCAGGGGAAACGGTTGTGGTTATTGGTTGTGGGCCGATAGGTATTGGTATGATGAAACTGGCTCAGTTGGCTGCTGCAAAAGTGATAGCAATGGACATGAATGAATCAAGACTAGAATATGCTAAAAACGAAATAGGTGTTGATTATACCGTAAATGTAGGTGGAGATCCTGTGAAAGAAGTAAGTGATATTACCAATGGAGATTTAGCCACGGCGGTGTTTGATGCTACCGGGCATAAAGGAGCTTTGGAGGCAGGCCCGCAGTACATGTCTCACGGAGGAAGGTATGTTTTGGTGGGACTTTCAAAAGGCGAACTTACATTTACCCATCCTGCCATTCATGCAAAAGAATCCACCATTATGTGCAGCAGAAATGCTACCTTCGAAGATTTTAGAAATGTAATTAAAGTGTTGGAAGGTGGTCAATTTCCAGTTACTTCTTTTATCACACACAATGTTGATTTCACTGAGATGATTGATAATTTTGACAGTTGGCTCAAACCGGAAACAGGAGTCATTAAAGCAACAGTGAATTTTTAGATTAGAATAAGATACATACACAATAAGAAATAAGAACATGTCAAAAAGTTTTATACAAATCCATCCTGATGACAACATCATAGCTGCATTGAAAGATTTACATGCGGGAGAAGAATATGATGTCAATGGAACAAAAGTAACCTTGAAGCAGGATGTGCAGGCGAAGCATAAATTTTCACTTCACGATTTCAAAGTTGGTGATGAAATAATCATGTACGGCGTATTGATTGGAGAGGCTGTAAAGCCTATTGAACAGGGTATGGCCATTACCATTGATAATGTGGTGCACGCATCAACAGAGTATTCAGATCAGAATTCTAAGTTTGAATGGACTGCTCCTGATGTAAGCAAATGGAAAGGCAGGACTTTCAATGGTTACCATCGAGCAGATGGTACTGTGGGTACTGCCAATTACTGGTTGGTTTTTCCTCTTGTTTTTTGTGAAAACAGAAATATAGAAGTGCTGCAATCAGCTCTTTCTGAGTCGTTGGGATATACTACCAAAAAAGACTTTACAGTTGACACACAAACGTTAATCAATCAGTACAAGTCTGGGGCGACAAGTGAGTCACTTCTTACTACTCAGATCACCACCACTGTGGAGGAAATGTCTAAGAAAAGAGTGTTTCCAAATATTGATGGGATCAAATTCCTGAAGCATGAAGGTGGGTGTGGCGGTACAAGACAAGATGCTGAGGCATTGTGCCATTTATTGGCTGGGTACGCTACCAATCCAAATGTTGCCGGGATAACGGTTTTGAGTCTTGGTTGTCAAAATGCTGAGTACAGAATCATGGAAGAGACGATTAAAAAGAATGATCCAAACTTTTCCAAGCCACTTTACCTGATGGTACAACAAGACAGTGCCAATGAAAGGGCTTTTATCGAAGATGCTGTTAAACGTACTTTTGTTGGGTTGACAGAAGCGAATAAAATTGAAAGGAAGCCTGCGCCATTGAGCAAATTGATTATGGGACTGGAGTGTGGTGGTTCAGATGGGTTTTCTGGTATTTCTGCCAACCCTTCTCTTGGTTATGCTTCGGATTTGTTGGCGGCATTAGGAGGAACTCCGGTATTGTCAGAGTTTCCGGAATTGAACGGAGTAGAGCAGGAACTTATTAACCGTTGTGTTAAAAAAGAAGATGCACAGAGGTTTGCTTCCATTATGAAAGTATATGGAGACAGGGCAATTGCTTTGGGCTCTGGGTTTAAAAACAACCCTTCTCCGGGAAATATAAAAGACGGATTGATTACCGATGCAATGAAATCTGCAGGAGCAGCCAAAAAAGGTGGTACGTCACCGATTACTGATGTATTGGATTACACGGAAAAAATAAAAACGCCAGGTTTGAATCTGCTATGTACACCGGGCAATGACGTAGAAAGTACTACCGGACTTGCCGGGTCTGGAGTCAATGTGATATTGTTTACCACGGGATTGGGCACGCCCACAGGCAATCCCATTGTGCCTGTTATTAAGATTTCCAGCAATCATAAATTGACAGAGAAAATGAAGGATGTGATTGACATCAACACGGGAGATGTAATCAGTGGTGAAAAGACCATCGAAGAAATGGGAGAAGAAATATTGGAGTTTGTAATCAAAGTGGCTAGTGGGGAAGTAATGACAAAATCCGTGAAGTTGGCTCAGGATGATTTTATTCCTTGGAAAAGAGGTATCTCACTATAAAAATCACTTTAAAACCATGTCAGAATTACAAAATTTAAATAGATCACTTGTTGTTACTCCTTCTTATCCTGAAAGGATTTTGCAATTTGGAGAAGGAAATTTCCTGAGAGCATTTGCCAATTGGATGATTCACAAAATGAACAAGGAAGCTGGTTTTGATGCCGGAGTAGTGGCGGTACAACCCATCGACCAAGGTCTTGTCAAAATGCTCAATGATCAGGATGGATTATATACGCTTTACCTCAATGGTATAAAAAATGGAGAGGTTATTAGCGAGCACGAGGTAATAGATTGTATTCAAAGAGGGTTGAATCCTTATACAGATTACGAAGAATATTTGGCAATTGCTGACAATTCCGATTTGCGGTTTGTCATCTCAAATACTACTGAGGCAGGAATCAGCTACAATGAAGGTGATAAGCTGGAAGATGCTCCAGCCAAAAGTTTTCCTGCCAAGCTTACAGCACTGTTGTTTAAGAGGTTTGAAACGTTTAATGGAGACCCTTCCAAAGGACTGATTTTTATTCCTTGCGAATTGATTGACAGAAACGGAGACAATCTCCGTCGGATCATATTGCAGTACGCTCATGAATGGAATCTGGAGAATGATTTTACCACCTGGTTAGAAAATGACAATATCTTTTGCAACACGCTGGTAGATAGGATTGTGCCAGGGTATCCCAAATCCAAAATCGATGAAATAACAAAAGAATTGGGCTATAAAGACAATCTTGTAGTAGAGGGGGAGCAGTTTCATTTATGGGTAATCGAAGGGCCTGAAAGCGTAAAAGACGAATTTCCTTCGGAATCTATAGGACTCAATGTGGTATTTACCGACAATATGGAGCCATATAGAACCAGAAAAGTGAGGATACTCAATGGAGCACACACATCGATGGTGCCTGTAGCCTATTTGTATGGAATCGAAACTGTAAGGGAATCTGTGGAGGATGAGGTGATTGGCCAGTATATCAAAGATGTGATCTTCAATGAAATTTGCCCGACACTGGATTTACCAGAGGCAGAGCTGAATTCATTTGCCAACGATGTACTCGATAGATTCAAAAACCCTTATTTGGTGCATGCCTTAATGAGCATTTCACTCAATTCAATTTCAAAATTTAAAACCAGGGTACTGCCTTCCATTTTAGAGTTTCAAAAAAGAAAGAATGCATTACCTGAAAAGTTGGTTTTGTCTTTTGCTGCACTGATAGCCTTTTATAAAGGAGAAGTCAATGGAAAAACAATTGCTTTGAACGATGATAAGGAAGTGCTTGAGTTTTTCAAAACGGCATGGTCGGAGTACAATGGATCGGAAGATTCATTGAAAACACTTGCCACAACTGTTTTGTCAAACGCTGACTTTTGGGGACAAGATCTAACGGAAATTGCAGGATTTACAGAAGACTTAGCTCGAAATATTGGAGTAATATTAAATGGAGGAATGAAGGCTGCTTTATCAGAGTAGTTAGCCTTTACAATAATTGATTAAGCTATGAATTTAAACTTAAGAAATAAGGTTGTTGTTATATCTGGTGCTGCTGGTCTTAAAGGAAGTATAGGTGAAACTATACTTCAGGCTTTAGCTTCGGAAGGGGCTATACCAGCTATTATTGACAGGAATGATAGAGGATTTGAATACGTAGAAGAGCTCCAGAGTAAAGGCATTGATGCCTATTTTGCTAAAACAGACGTGACTGACCCTGATCAAGTGAAGAAGGCAGTGGGTAGTATAGTTGAAAAATATAACAGAATCGATGCAGTTATAAATAATGTAGGGGTGAATGATGGTATCGGATTGAATGGTTCTTACGAAGAATTTGTGTATTCACTCAAATTAAATTTGGCTAGTTATTTTGTTATAGTCAAAAATGCTTTACCAAAACTTAAAGAATCCAAAGGGAATATATTGAATATTGGTTCAAAAGTGGGCTACACAGGTCAGGGTAATACTTCTGGCTATGCAGCAGCAAAAGGAGGAGTGTTGGCACTTACTCGAGAATGGGCTGTAGATTTGATCAATGATGGGATCAGGTCAAACTGTATCATCATTGCTGAAAGTTGGACTCCAGCGTATGACAACTGGATCAAAACGATGAAGAACGGGAAGGGAAAGTTGAAAGATATTGTATCAAAAATTCCATTAGGAAATAGGATGACCACTCCTCAGGAAATAGCAAACAATGCTTTGTTTCTTATTTCAGATGTTTCATCACATACTACTGGACAGCATGTGTTTGTAGACGGGGGATATGTGCATTTAGATAGAGCCCTACTTAAAGAAAAAGACGAATAATTACTATTTTACGAAACTATATCAACCAAATACTTCACTTATACCTATCACCATGAAAAAGATACCTGTTGTACCTAAGGAATTGTTAGTTCCTTTTGTATTGATTACTTTTTGTTTTGCTCTTTGGGGTTTTGCTAATGACATTACCAATCCGCTTGTCAAGGCTTTTGGTACTATTTTTAACCAGGGTGCATTTGTCAGCTCATTTGTGCAGTTTGCCTTTTACGGAGGCTATTGTTTCATGGCTATTCCTGCGGCGTTGTTCATCAAAAAGTATTCTTATAAATCAGGTATTCTCGTAGGGCTGGCATTGTATGCCACCGGCGGACTATTGTTTATTCCGGCTAGTTTAATGGGGCTGTTCTGGCCTTTTTGTGCTGCATTTTTCATCATGACTTGTGGATTGAGTTTTCTTGAAACCAGCGCTAATCCTTACATTCTGTCTATGGGAGATGAGGAAACAGCCACTCAGCGACTGAATCTGGCTCAGGCTTTTAACCCAATGGGTACACTCATAGGAATTTTTGTGGCCAAAGATTTTATTCTGGCGAAATTAAATGGGATGAGTTCTACTGAACGTGCTGCTTTGCCATTGGATGAATTTGAAGCTATCAAGATGGCGGATCTGGCGATTGTGAGGGCTCCCTATGTAGCTATTTGTATAGTACTTGTGATAGTCTTTGTGATGATTCTGTTTAAGAAAATGCCACAAAGTGAAACAGACAACCATCAGTTGAATCTTGGAGATACGCTGAAGCGACTTTTTATCAATATAAGGTATCGTGAAGGAGTATTGGCACAAGCCTTTTATGTAGGTGCACAAATTACCGTGTGGACGTTTACTATTCACTATGGTACGCAAGTACTGATGGACGAAGGAATGACCGAATCCAAAGCGGCTACAGAGTCCGTTTCGTTCAACTTTTACGCTTCTTGTTTGTTTCTGGTAAGTCGTTTCATTTGTACCTTTCTTTTGAAATACCTGAAACCCGGATCATTGTTAATGTATTTGGCAATAGGAGCAGTGTTATTGGTATTTCCGGTAATGTTTGCAGGTGGCAGGTTTGGTTTGTATTCACTCATTGGCATATCTGGTTGTATGTCACTGATGTTCCCGACCATTTATGGTATTGCATTGAGAGGAGTGGGTGATGATGCCAAAATAGGTGCTGCAGGGCTGGTGTTTGCCATAGCAGGAGGTTCTATACTTCCTCCGGTTCAGGGACTGTTGGTTGACAATTGGACATTGAATATGTCTTTTCTAATGCCGATGGTGTGCTTTATGTTCGTAGCATTATACGGCTATAGAGTCCATTATAAGTATGGAGAATCGTAAGTCTTTCTTAATTTAAATAAGAAACAATGAGGCTGTCTTATCACCTAATTACTACTCTTTTGATTGTAGCCGTTTTAACTGGTTGTAAAACAAAAAAGACAGAGGAAAACAAATCTGAAGTGAAGATGGAAAATGATGTAAAAGGTACATTTGGTTATGATCTGGAACTTTTAAAAGACCATAAAAAAGTCATTGTGTTAAAAAGCAAAGACGGCATGGCTCAGGTAGCTGTTTGTCCTGAGTACCAGGGAAGGATTATGACCAGCACAGCAGAAGGAACTGGTGGGTATAGTTTTGGCTGGTTGAACCACGAACTGATCAAATCAGGAGAAGTATTGGAGCACTTCAATCCCATAGGTGGAGAGGAGCGGTTTTGGTTGGGGCCAGAAGGAGGTCAGTTCTCCATATTTTTCAAACCGGAAAGCAGTTTTGATTTTGCAAATTGGTATGTGCCAAAAGAAATAGACACAGAGTCGTTCAATACAATAAATACCACTGAGTCAGAAGTCAGTTTTGAGAAGGACATGGCTCTTGTCAATTATTCCAATACAAAATTTGACCTCAGTGTCAAGAGAACAGTAAGGCTGTTGGATAGGGGGCAGGTTAGCGACAATTTAAATGCGGCTATTTCCGACGAACTGAAACTGGTTGGCTTTGAGTCTGAAAACACCATCACCAACAAGGGCGAAAATGCCTGGACAAAAGAATCAGGGATGTTGTCTGTTTGGATTTTGAGCATGCTGAACCCATCACCGGAAACTACTGTGGTGGTGCCATTCAAAACCGGAGATGAGTCGGAGTTGGGTAAAATAGTGACGGATGATTATTTTGGTAAAGTGCCATCAGACCGACTTGTAGTGAAAGATGGGGTGATCCTCTTCAAAGCCGATGGGAAGAAAAGAGGTAAAATAGGAGTTTCTCCAAAACGGGCATTACCGATTTTGGGCAGCTATGATGCTCAAAATGAAGTTTTGACTGTAGCGCAGTTTACCCTAAAGGAAAATGCGATGGACTATGTCAACTCCATGTGGGAAATACAGGATCATCCTTTCGTAGGCGATGCAGTCAATTCCTATAATGACGGGCCACTGGAAGATGGAGAGCAAATGGGGCCATTTTATGAGATTGAAAGTTCGTCACCAGCTGCCGCTTTGCAATCGGGAGAAAGTCTGACACATACCCACCGCACCTATCACTTTAAAGGAAATAAGAGTGAACTCAGTTCATTAGCCGTTTCCTTGTTTGGTGTGGATTTAGCCACCATTACTACAGGAATTTAAACTGCTATATCCACCTCTGTTGACTTCTTCTCTGGTCTTAACGTCTCGTTGAGACTGGTGTGGGAATGCCTGTTTCAAAAACAGAATTAATGCATTAGATTTGAGAAAAGTATAGCGCATATATAACGCACACAGTGCGCTATGCTCAATGTTATATGCAAGCAGCACATGCCGATAAGTAGTTCGCAATGGATATTTTAACTATCCTTTCTAGCAATCCATTGAGTATGTTCTCTAGAAAAAGCATTCTCTGCATCTTTAACAAAATCTGAAAATTGCTCTTCAGATCGAATGGATTCGCTTTCTCCTTTTACAATTCCAATTTCATGAGCCGTAAGGGAATAGGCTGTTGTTAAATCTTGATATTTCTTTACCTGTATCCAGGTTATTATGCCTCCTGCAATAACTATAAGAGATTCAGTGGGAAATATTCTATCTGGAAATTTAATTTGAATCAAGAGTAAAGTAATTATCGCCACATGAACAACTATCAAAAATATGAACCACCTTTTTGAAACTCTTCTGTTTATTCCTGCTTTATTAGCATACCAGTTCCTTTGATTATCAATCCGCTCTCTTTTATAAATTTCAATTCTTTCATCGAGACTCAATGCTCGGATAAGATTCATCTTTTCGGATATTATATCTTTTGTGCTATTTTGATCTCCTAAATGTACCCCTAAATTCATATTCTGTTTTAGAATTTCCCTCAAGTCGTTTCTTAAAGATGCTCTAACAACCTGAACATTTTCAGCATCAAAATATGGTTCTGCTCGCATCATGTACCTCCATGCACGTGTTTTAACTGATTCAGCAACCGCTCTCCCGTTGTACCAAATTCTATCAAATCTCTTAACTGATTGGAATATTGTTAAACTGAGTGTTCCCAGGAACACTAAGGCTCCAATTATTGCCCATACACTATTTTTATCTGCATAGATAGTAAGTACAGACCCTAAAAAAAGCAATATCAGATAGCTTCTTATAACTGTAAGATGATTATTCTGAGCTTCCAATGATGCATTATTTGCAGATTGGTAAAGGCTAGGATAATCTTCTGAGGATATTTTTATTTCGTTAGATTGAGTAGTCACGAATTGCTTTAACTATTGAACTAGTATTCCAACCCACAATAATATTGGCAGCATTCTGAACAGCCAATGGCATCCGTTGAGATCCCCAAGGCTGCACACCAATAATCGGTTTCCTCAAACTCTTAGCAAAGTCAATTTCAAATTGAATCCAACTACTATAAGAAACATAAACTCCACCAAGGATTATCACGCATTCAACCGGACGGATTTGCTGTTTTATCTGATCTTCCAATTGTGATGTACTCATTTTATCAAAGGCTTTATCTATGGGCACGCTATAATTTGAATAAATGAAATTTGGAGCATCATTCAGGAATTGGATCATACGATCATAACCTTCATGCCTGTGCCATGCATGACTAATAAAAAGTCGATATCTGTGTAATTCGGGCATAATATTAAATTTTAGTAGCAATTAAATTATCAAAATAATAAAAGGGGGCATTTCCACCCCCTCATTTTCTCTAGGCATACCTGATTAATTTCCAAGTAACAGCTTTACCTGCATATGGTGGCATCCTATTTCCTTTAGCTATCGGAGCAGTAGTGGATGGATAACCAACAACTTCCCAAACTCCGCTTTCTGGACAATTCTCTCCAGTTTTAGCTAAAGTACCAATTGGCTTTCTAACACTTGTAGTGTACATAGCAATCAATATTTAAGGTATGTCCCTATTTGGACAACGGAGGGATATATTGCCGCCTTGAAGATTGCTTATCTAGGTAATTTCAGCTACTTTAGTATTTCCAATATTAAAAACTGAAATGGTCAGGCCTAATCTTCAAAACCAAGGGTCTGACCTTTCTATTTCTAGAAAGACCTATTTCTTTAATTTTTATTTCTCTTCTTTTCTCTTTTTATCAACTTATACATTTTCACACCTTCATATTCAAAATCTACTATATCGTAGATTATTGTTTTTGCCCTATAGTCTATTCCCATCTTATCAAACAATGCCTTTGTATTAGCATAATAATACTCGCCTGCCCTGCTTATTTTAAATGCTTCCTCCTTAACACCGTCTTCAACTGACATATATAAATTATCATCCTCACTATCTTCTTCATTAACTCCTATCATCACACTTTTACCTGTAGATAACCCTAACTTATCAATAGCAGTACTCGAAAATCCTAACTTTCCAGACTTATGAATACTACATTTAATATTCCTATCTATTTCATCTGCTTTAAAAAAGTTTATTTTCATTTCAGTCTAAATTATGGAGTCTTCACAAAGGTACCATAACTTTTTAATAAACAAATAAAATATATTTAATTTTTTATTCTCTTGTGTGCTCTCTTAAACATCCACCATGAATTGTCTGCATATAACAGATGCTAAGCTCCATAGACTGACTTAGCTATTTGCAAAAGACAGTGCTAAAAGATACTTTTAAAGATATTTGACAGGATAAGCCTACGGAGCTTAGCTAGACGATATCAATACTGCATGAGAAAAGGCATGCTAATTCTTCTAACATATAACTTTTTAATCGGCTGTCAAGCTCAAACTGATGAAGTCAATAGACAGTTTCTTGAAATGTTTGTCTCTGATTATTCTTCACACTGGTCTCCACACCAGTCTTAACGTCTCGTTGAGACCTAAAGATTGCAAATGATCAAGAATGAGTCTTAGTGAGACACTAAGACTAGGTAAGGTGGTACGTCATTTCTGCGCAGGCAGAAATCTCATAAAGACACTTCCGCCAGTGAGTTTGGTATATGCGTTTTGTTTAGTTTTTATAAAGCCTGATTTGAGCTATTACTAGACATTGAGTACCTTCTTGTAATAAGAGACCTCTGTTTTCACAGGGGTGACGAAAACCGATAGGGTTTGTACTTGCCTTGGTGAAGGTGAAATTAGACATCAAACGCTTTCGTCATTTGGATTCCTCTAGCCTTAACGTCTCGGTTGAGACTAGTGTGGGAAATGACCGTTTCAAAAAACATAATTAATGCTTTAGATTTGAGAAACGTATAAGGCGCACAAACTATCAAAGTGGATATGCCTGGATGTTAGGGAGCAATTTAATTTTATGAGAATGAAACACAAGTATGTTATAATTATTGTGGGAATCTTAATTCTCAACATCTTCTACAGTTGTCATGATTCAGAACCAGAATTATCAGGCGTTTGGTCTTCTGTTGGTTACGGAAAACAAATGATAATTACGGACAGTACGGTTACTTTATATGACACTTTCTCAGGAGGTTGTGCTCTTTTTGCTGAAATTCCCCCTAAGGTCTTCAGCAACATTTCTGAAATATTGAATTTAACACATGACAGCCTGAAAATTAAAGTAGGGTTGACTGTATATGAATTTACGAGAACCAATCCAAAAATTTCCCCTTGTAACAAGCAACTTATAAAAAATGACCCTCTTTCAAATTTTGATGCACTTTGGAATTCATTTAATGAGAATTATTCATCATTTGAGCTCAGGAGTATTGATTGGGGTAAAATGAAAGAGCATTATCGACCAATGTTAACAAGCCAATCATCAGATTTTGAATTATATTCTGTACTCCATCAAATGATATCCGAACTCAAGGATGGACACGTCTTTTTAGACGCCCCTGATAGTATAAAAAATGAACCAGGTACTGTATTTGATAATCGAATTGGCGATTTGAGGAAAAAAATTATATCCCAGATCAATTCAAAGTATTTAGATAAAGTCCACAATTACAACAAAGGGAATCTTATTTGGGGGAAAATTGATGGAAACATTGGTTACATTCAGATTAATAATTTTGAAGACTTAGCAAATTACGATCTAAGTGATAGTTTATCGGAGGAAGAGTTTTGGGAAGCCTATTGGGAAGCTGCTGAAACCAGTCAGAGTTACACAAAAGATGTTCTTGCTGGTTTAAACAAGCTAATGGAAATCATTATTAAAGACTTTAAATCCACAGAATTTTGTATTATCGATGTAAGATTCAATAGTGGCGGTTTTGATCAGGCAGGACTCGATGTTCTAAGCTTTTTTACAGATCAGAGAACCCTTGCTTACTCAAAAAAGGCAAGACATGGTAAATATTTTACGAAGAAACAGGCAATTTTTATTGATCCTAATACATTCAATTATTCAAATCCTATATATATTTTAACAAGTCATCAAACAGCCAGTGCGAGTGAAACCTTTGTTCTAGGTTCAATGAATTTGTCAAAAGCACGTAGAATTGGATCAAACACTGCAGGGGTATTCTCCGATGTTCTGGATAAAAGATTGCCAAATGGTTGGAATTATGGACTTTCAAATGAAATATATGAAAGCCCTGACAACAAAAATTACGAAATGGTTGGGATAAACCCTGATTACAAAATCAACTATGAAAAAAACAATTTTTCGTTTTACATGCAATTAAATAATGAAATTGAAACTGGAGATATTGCCCTTGAAAAGGCTATAGTGTTGGGTAAAAATCAATAAATTACTTTTTAAAGGAATAGTAAATCGTTTCCCAACGTGTATATTCAAAATAGGAGAACTGTTCAACCAGTTTAGTCTTAGTGAGACACTAAGGCCAGAGGGGATATATAAATCATTTTTCATTTGAATCGCAACAAGGGTCAAATTGAGACACTTCGCTGCGCTCACTGTGACAAAGCAACAGAGTATATAATCTTGCTTCGGTTTAACAACTGAAGCAGTTATTAAGCACTAAACCTCTCCTTGTCATCCTGAACAAAGTGAAGGATCTCTAAGGTTAAGTAATTATGATTTTCCTCTCTATATGAGTTAGTTACAGTCTCAATCTGACGGATATTGAGAAATACTAAGACTAGACGAGATTTGAGCCTATAGTGAATCAAAAAATGTAATAGACCAAATCAAATATTTGGCTATTTAGAGCAGGAAACATTATCTTCCGAAAAAAGGCGACACATAGAGTGGCGTTGGCTATAATCAAACTATTATACATGATCAAACAAGTAATAATTGCCATCACTAGTATAATTCTAATCTTTGGGGAACTGAACGGCCAAGATTTAAAAAAGAAGAGCAAGATTTATAATGTTTCCAATTCAAAATCAACTTATCATGTTCTAAAATCCGATAATACTATTCGACATGGTGATTATTCACTCGTTGATAGCAACAAAATACTAAAAGCAAAGGGGAAATTTAATAATAATGAAAAGGTTGGTCTTTGGGATTATTATCGTAACTCTGGAGGAATAGTCAGCAAATATACTTTTGATCACAACAGAGATACTTTGATTTTCTATGGTATTGCACTTCTTAAGGATGAATATGGAAATATTGTTAGAAAACTTGACTTCAAGGAAGTCGAGGCGCCTGCCGATCCTATTGGTATGGAGGACAATATTGTTCTTTTCCACGAAGATTTTTCAAATACCTACATTTCTAAGTATGGGCAATCTAACTTCGATCGATTTCATGGAAAGGTCTATTTTAAAATGAATTGCACTGAACAGCAGTTAGTTATAAATCCAGAAGTAATAATTAATAAATTGAGTGATTCCGATAGAGATCACCTTTTAGAAATTGCTCGACATACATTAAAGCAATTGGACAATAAGCGAGTATTATTTATAAATAAGGAAGGGAACTTAACAAGTGGAGAAGTAATAATTCCAATGACGTTTCGCTAAAAGTAAAGCATTCTCCACTGCTCTCAATATCTCCTTGAGATCAAATACAGATTGCAAATGATCAAGATTGGGTTTCTCTGAGTCCATTCCCATCGCCATAACAGGATGAATCTCTCAAGAAATATTCATCCAAAAACTTCAATTCCCAATTTTTCGGCTAACTTAACTTTTCCACTTTGAGGCTTTAAAACAAACGGTAGTTGTGGACATGCGGATAAGGTATCGTTACAAGGAATGTGTAGTGATGTTGGGACTTTTAATAACGTTTTTAAAAATAAAATGCAATGACGAAAAATACACGGAGACGGTTTTTGACAAACGCAGTGCCCATCACTATCGGAACCACTCTGGGACTATCCAATGCCAGTGCTTTTGGTAATGGTAGTGATACCTCACTCGAAAAGAAAATGAAAATAGTGGTTTTAGGGGCACATCCTGATGATCCTGAAACAATGTGTGGAGGAGTAATGGCCGTGTATTCAAATTCAGGCCATGAGGTTGTTTCCGCATATTTGACACGTGGAGAAGCAGGTATTGAAGGTAAATCACATGATGAATCTGCAAAGATTCGCACTGCTGAAGCACTCACTGCATGTGGTATTTTAAAAGCTCGTCCTGAGTTCATTGGACAGATTGATGGAAGTTGCGAAATAACCAAGGAGAGATACTCGCAGGCTATCAATTTTCTGGAAAAAGAAGAGCCGGATATTATACTTACACACTGGCCAATTGATACCCACAGGGATCATCGTATTTGTTCAATTTTGGTTTATGATGCATGGCTGGAATTAGGGCGCAAATCTGCACTTTACTTTGGTGAAGTTATGAGCGGACATCAAACTCAAAATTTCACACCTACCGATTATGTTGATATTGCTGGTGTATTAAAGCAAAAGCACAAGTCTTGTTTTGCACATGTAAGTCAGAAAATTGAAGAAACGTACCCGGAGCATCATGGAAAAATGGAAATTTTTCGTGGGATGGAATTCGGTTGCGATTATGCTGAAGCATTCATCAGGCATGTACAAAGCCCGGCAACTTACCTGAAATAATCTGGTCTTAGGGTCTTGTTGATCTCATGTACAGATTACAAATTATCAGGGTTGTCTCTGTGCTAATACCAGAGAAGACCCCAGAGGACAACAGGGCAAACGCATTTAAAAACAAAAACCTCCTTACCGTACAAGTTACGGTATCCCACGAAATAACAGTCGATCCTAACAGACCCCAGAACAGTCTGGGGATAAATTTTTAAATGCGATTGCCCTGTCCAAGAAGATTGGGGAGGGATTTTTATATGCATATAATCCGTAAGGTTATCTCTTGTAGAAGTCAGGATTCTCTGAGCCTGGGCTTAGTCAGTATAGGTTTCAACAGTTCGGCCACCTTTTTATGTTTGAAAACCAAGACATAACTCTGCCATGCGAAAAATGGAGCTGCTAAAACATCAATAGTGTAATGTGCATGTTGGATGAGCAACATCACCGCAATTATCACGGTGATCAATATGATCCATTTTTTTACAGGTTCCTTAACCAAAAATACACACAACACTAAAGTAGCAGTGTGGCCTGAGAAGAACAGGTCTTTCATGAGTGTGTAGTTGTTGTATATGGCATATTCTAAAAGAGGGTCTTTCAGCGGAATGATATTTATCGGAGCTTCCAATGCTACAAAATATAGTGTGATAGACCTAAATAAAATCAATACACCATAAGCAAGGTAAGCCTTTATTAAGTTGTCCGGGGTTTTGATTAATTGGAGAAAAGTAAAAATACACACTCCATATATAAGGATAAATATTGGGACGGATAAATCAAATGCAGGTAAGTGGCTTAAAACAATGTCATTTAGTGAAAGACCTTGTCTGGTTTCTACAAAAGTCATAAATGACCTAAGGAAGAAAATCTCCACAGATATAAACATCATTGCCACAAGGGTCTGGTATCGGAACTTCGGTAGTTTCAGCTCCTTGAGCCATACATACCATACTAATTTCACCTGCTCCAATTCTAGTCATCTAAAAAAGTGCGCAAAGAAAATTTAAAGATTCAATATTTTGTTAACATTCGGGTAATATTTTTTTAATCGACTGCTTTCAGATTACGGTATTTTTTCAAGAAGGTTGATTTAATCATTTGGTTATTTACAGAGTAGGGCTTTAAGGTATGTGTGGAGTGCTTTTTTAGTTTAAGTTTCGATATTTCTGTGGTTATTATTTCATTAATTATTATTGTTGTAGTAGTAGATTCAGTTATAAACTTAAATCCTATATTTTATGCTTGACCTGGGTTTTGTAAGTGCGATACTTGCTGACAATTCATTTGAAGAAGTGGTAGATTTTGCTGCTCATAATAAATTTAAATGTGTAGAAATGATGTGTTGGCCTAAAGGCAAGGCTGAACGCAGATATGCAGGAGTTACACATGTTGACGTGGCTACATTGGATGAGAAGAAAATAGCTTATTTGAAGTCATATCTCGATCAGAGAGGGATTTATATTTCAGGCCTGGGTTACTATCCTAATCCTCTTGATCCGGATCAGGAACAAGCTGAAATTTATATTAATCATATAAAGAACATTATAAGAGCCGCAGCAAAGCTTGGAATTCCTGTAGTGAATACATTCGTCGGGCGTGATCCTTCTAAATCTGTTGCGTATAATCTGGATAGGTTTAAGGAAGTTTGGCCTGATATCATAAAAGAAGCAGAGTTCTATGGGATTAAAATAGGAATTGAAAACTGTCCCATGTTGTTTACTGCCGATGAGTGGCCTGGAGGCAAAAACTTAGCTATTTCACCAGCTATCTGGGATCAAATGTTTGAAGCTATCCCAAGTGACAATTTTGGATTGAATTATGATCCTTCCCATCTGGTTTGGATGCAAATGGATGAAGTGCAGCCATTGTTCGATTACAAAGAAAAGCTCCACCACATTCATTTAAAGGATGTAAAAGTTTACAAGGACAAATTGAATAAAGTAGGAATATTGGCACATCCTCTTGAATATCATTCTCCAAAGATTCCCGGCTTGGGGGATGTGCGGTGGAGAGAGTTCTTTTCTGCACTGACCACAGTTGGTTATAAGGGGCCGGTTTGTATTGAAGTGGAGGACAAAGCTTATGAAAGCTCCGAGGCTGATATCCGTTCTGCTATATTAACGAGCAGAAACTACCTTAGTCAATTTTTGGTTCTTTGAAGTTTTGAAGTAAAATATGAATGAGTAAAAATGAAGAGACTTGTTGCATTGACCGGAGCTGGAATAAGCGCAGAAAGTGGGATCAGTACATTTCGTGACTCAAATGGCCTGTGGGAAGGGCACGATGTGATGGAGGTGGCTTCTCCTGAAGGTTGGCATAAAAACAAAGAGTTGGTGTTGGATTTTTATAACCAAAGAAGAAAACAAGCCCTATCTTCAAAACCCAACGATGGTCATAAAACACTGGCTAATCTGGAGAATGATTTTGACATAACTATCATCACCCAAAATGTGGATAATCTTCATGAAAAAGCAGGGTCATCTCATGTGTTGCATCTGCATGGGGAATTGTTCAAGTCTCGAAGTACAGCTGATGATTCTCTGGTGTACGATATGGAAGGCTGGGAGCTCAATTTGGGAGATAAGTGTGAAAAGGGATCTCAGCTACGACCTCATATTGTTTGGTTTGGAGAAATGGTGCCAATGATAGAAGCAGCTGTGGAGTATGTACTTCAGGCAGACATATTTGTGGTCGTTGGTACTTCCATGGTTGTATATCCTGCTGCCGGACTTATCAACTACGTGCGGACAGAAATACCAAAGTTTATTATTGACCCTAATATTCCTGATATACAGCAACAAAAAAACATGTATCTTTATGAAGAAAAGGCCGGGACAGGTATGCTCCGTGTAGCTAAACTATTGAGAGAAAAATACTGTTGATAGCAAAAGTATTGGTGAACTTAACAGTAATCAAATATTTTAATACCATATATGAACCATGCGTCACTAACCGAACCAGTATCAGGAGGTCTGAATATATCAGTGATCAGTATAGGGCCGGAGTACAGCTTATCTGATCCTATATGGGCTATCAATTGGTTTGATGTTACTAGCAAAACATTGTATGATTTTTACAATTCCATAGCTGTCTCTCATGTGACATCTGTCAAAGGAGTTCCTTTTTTTAAAGGGCAGTTGATCAGGCGTATTGAAGGTCAGGATGCAGATGAAAGAGAGCTGTTGCTGATTGTCTATTACCCGAATCCTGAGAGCTTTTTGACTATGATTAAGTCAAAAATATTTCAACTCAAGAGTATATTAAGAGTGTGGGCGGTAAAGGATTTTACCTTCGGTTTTATGAAAAGGAGAGACGATGGTGAAATCCCAAAATTGCAATTTCATAAATATGATGGGGGACTTGTATTTCTTGTTCATCATTTCAGAAATGGTCATACTGGTTTTGATGCTTTGAAATTAAAAGATATAGCTGCATCGTATGATGTCTTTACCTACTTTGCAGGAATCAAATCACATCTGATTGGTAGAAGGAGAAAGAATGACAAACTTAAAACCGCACCGTTCTTTATGGATGGGTTGTTAATTTTAGCAGCATTTGAAGAAACTCAATTTGAAGATATGCTGAATAGTCTTTCGTATCAGGAGTTTATCAAAGAAAACGCTTCTAATTATATAGGCTTGTACAGGAGGGAAATATGATCTTTATGGGATTTAAACCTTAGGTTATTTTGTTCTTAAAAGTTTACAGAGTTTATATTATTTTGACAATACCTCATGGTAAGTCGTATAAAACACTGATAATTAACCTTTTCTGTTTGGATTATTCAATTATTTTCTCAATATTCACATATTGAGAAAAACGATTAAATGACAGCTAAGGAAAATTATATTGATTTATGAAAAAAACAGGACTAATGTGGTTTTCTGAAATTTGTCAAAACGCAAATTAACATACCAATGTCAACCACTTTTGAACCAGCCAGAACCAATTACCCCAACACTACCTTTGATGCTCTGAAGTTAAATACCAAGGAAGTGTCAAAATCGATAATCCGATCAAAAAAAGTAATCCAGTTTCATATACAAAAAAAGAATAAACAAGCTGTTGCGAGTTGTATGTCAAAGACGATCAAGGAATCGTTTGACGCTGAAATGCTGGATTTAATTGAATCCTATAATTCAGTTCAGTTAACTTCTGCGATAAGAAATTCATTTTCAAATGACAGTGCCTTGAGTATCAGGGATACAGTAAATAATCTTCCAAAGTTTGATTTTAATACCTCAAGTCGTTTTGATAAAACAGTAATGACAAAGGTGTTTGTAAAAGGAGGATCTCACAATGGTTATGTCATATTGCATGTTCCTGCTTTCGTTCCTGCCAATGAGCTTACTATACCTGATGAAGCTACTAATTTTAAAATTAGTGCCAGATTAATTTCGATATCGGATTTTACTTTTTCCAAAGAGTTTAATGCTTACATACCAGTGAATATAGATGCGCATGGACTGTTTGGCTCTTTTCATACTACTATGCTTCCGGTACTCAGAATGCAAACACAGCCAATAACAACTCAGATATGTATCAATAAATGTAAGCCACTTGAAAGTGGAGTGGGAACAGTTTTGGTAGTTGCCGTTAAGTTCTACAATTATGACCAAGGTAAGTTTGTTCACCTTTCTGATAGTGGTACAATGAAAATTATGAAGGTCTTTTAGGCTTCCAGATAATTATTACCAGTCAGTACAAATTCCTGCGAAAATTCCGATGATATATTGAGTTAGTGAACTTGGTAATGCACCTTTTCGTAAAGGTCTGTTGTGATTAGATTTATATTAATATTCTCTTGTTCAATTTTATGCCTAATTTATGCAGGTCAGAGCCAGTCCAAAAAGCTTATAAGAAGCATTTATTTTGGAGGAGGGAGCTATTATATCGATGGGCAACAAGAGCAGGATTTGATTCTGTTTCTTGATTCCATTCCTAACATTGAAGCATACAATATTACCATTCATAGCCATACGGATAATATAGGCGGAGCAGCCTTTAACAAACGTTTGTCTGAGTTGAGGAGTTGGTCGGCAAAACAAATCCTTACTCCGGGCTATGTAAAAGAGCAGGCAATTGAAATTCAGGATTTTGGTCAATTCAATCCTGTTTATGATAACTCTACACTTCTGGGAAGAATGAAAAACAGAAGGGTTGACATTATATTTTGGCCAATAAATATCTAGTTGTTAAAAGTGAAAATAGATGGTTAAACCTCGTTTTAATCTTTAAAATAGGAGAAACAGCCTCTTTAAAATGCAAACAATTGCTACATTTGCCCACTTTTCAACTTCAAAGTTTTATGACTCAGGAACAGGCAAAAAAAGAAATATTAGAGCTCACTGACCGTATCAATTATTACAATGACTTGTACTATCAAGAGAGTGTTTCTGAGATTTCCGATTTTGAATTTGATCAATTGCTTGAAAGGCTCATTTCATTAGAAAAACAATATCCAGAGTATAATTTTAGTGATTCTCCCAGCCATAGAGTCGGAGGGACTATCACCAAAAACTTTGAAACGGTAATCCATAAGTACCCGATGCTGTCATTGGGAAATACTTATTCTGAAGAGGAATTATTAGATTTTGATAAGAGAGTTATCAAAGGGCTTGAAGGTGATGCGCCGGAATATTTCTGTGAATTGAAGTTTGATGGTGTTGCACTTAGTTTAACCTACGAAAATGGAGTGCTTGTTCAGGCCGTTACCAGAGGAGATGGCACAAAAGGTGATAATATTACTGCAAATGCTAAAACAATAAGAACTATTCCATTAAAATTAAAGGGTGATGATATTCCTCAGGAATTTGAAGTAAGGGGAGAGGCATTCATGCCTTCTGCCGTGTTCAAACTGTTGAATGAACAAAGGGCTGCAAATGGAGAAGAACTTTTGGCAAATCCACGTAATACAGCTTCAGGTACTTTGAAAATGCAGGACTCTGCTGTTGTAGCTGCCAGGAAAATTGATTGCTACATGTACAATCTTCTGGGAGCAGAGAAAAACATAAAAACCCATGAAGCCTCTATTAAGACAATTGAAAGTTGGGGGTTTAATGTATCTCCTACATACAAATTGTGTAAGAGTATTTCGGAAGTACTGGATTACATAAAGGAATGGGAAGAAAAGAGAAAGACTTTACCAGTAGATACCGATGGTATTGTTATCAAAGTGAACAGCCTTGATCATCAGGAAATTTTAGGCTTTACAGCAAAAAGTCCCCGTTGGGCAATTGCTTATAAATACAAGACTGAAAGTGCATCGACTATTTTGAAGGATATTACTTATCAGGTTGGAAGAACCGGGGCTATTACTCCTGTTGCAGAACTAGAACCCGTGTTATTAGCCGGGACAACTGTTAAGCGGGCTTCTTTGCATAATGCAAATGAGATAGCCAGGTTGGATATTCGTATTGGTGATACTGTGTATGTTGAGAAAGGGGGAGAGATTATCCCCAAAGTGACAGGTGTGGACACCACTTTTCGAAAATCTGATTCAAAAGAGCATATTTACATAACCCATTGCCCGGAATGTGGATCGGAATTGGTGCGGGAAGAAAGCGAAGCTTCTCATTACTGCCCGAATACAGAAAACTGCCCCCCTCAGATTACAGGAAGGATTCTCCACTTTATTCATAGAAAGGCTATGGATATTGATTCCATGGGTGAGCAAACTATTAAGTTGTTATACACAGAAGGGCTTGTTAAGAATATTGGAGACTTGTATAATTTGAAATACGAACAGGTAGTTCAATTGGAGGGTTTCAAGGAATTGTCGAGCAAGAATCTGATAGATGGAATAGCCAAATCTAAAGAAGCGCCATTCGAAAATGTGTTGTTTGGGATGGGAATTCGGTTTGTAGGTAGAACTGTAGCAGAAAAATTGGTCGCCTGTTTTAAGAACATTGATGCTTTGATGTCTGCTTCTCTCGAGGAGTTGATGGAAGTACCGGAAATAGGAGAGCGGATTGCTCAAAGCCTTGTATCCTATTTTAATAATCCCAAAAACCGAGTGCTTATAGAGAAACTTAAAGACGCAGGTTTGAATTTTGAAATTAACGAAGATGATTATCAATTAGCAGGAGACTCATTAAAGGATATGTCTTTTGTGATATCAGGAGTTTTTGAAAAATATGGTCGTGATGAATTGAAAGAATTGATAAAGTCACACGGAGGCAAAGTGGTTTCATCTATTTCAGCCAAATTGGATTATCTGGTAGCAGGTGAAAAAATGGGACCCGCTAAACTTGAAAAGGCAGCCAAACTAAATATAAAAATAATTTCAGAAGCTGAGTTTGATAAAATGATAAATTTGTAATTGATGTTTAATAAATACTTTTTGTCATTCAAAACGGCTTCCGCCATCAAATCACCCAAGGCAGATCGAGGTACCAATGGATTTTCGAATTCTTTACGTATTGGAATCTTGTTTACCTACTCAGATAAGCATAATTTTGAGCTTGTAAATGAAATGATGGGTAAACTTGAGCAGGAGGGTAAAAGTGTTGACTCAATTACCTATATAGTAAAAATGGGAGAGAATGATAGTTATCCATTCCCTTTTTTTAATATTAAAGATATTGATTTTTGGGGTAATTGGAAAAAGACGGAAGTCAATGATTTTATCAATATTCCATTTGATTATTTGTTGAGTTTGGATTTGAATATTAACAATATTACCCAGAATATATTGGCTTTATCGATGGCTAAGTGCCGTGTAGGGCGTTATGAAGAAGGAAAAAGTGATTACTTTGAATTGATGATTGATCATAAAGAAGATGATTATGAGCAGTTTATCGATCAGGTCTATCACTATATTAAAAATTTAAGAAATGGAGAGTAAATTTATGGGTACGGGTGTTGCGTTGGTTACACCATTTAATGAAGATTATAGTATTGATTACAATGGGCTGGAAAGGTTGATAGATCATGTTTCTGAGGGAGGAGTGCACTATTTGGTAGTCTCAGGCACAACTGGTGAGCCATCTACTATGTCCGATAAAGAGAAGTTGGAGGTGTTGAAATTTGTAAAAGAAAAGAGCACACACAACCTGCCTGTAATTTTTGGAATAGGTGGTAACAACACTCTGGAGTTACTGGAGAAATATAAAGTTTTTGAAGAAGAGGTAGATGCTTTTTTATCTACTTCGCCTTATTACAATAAGCCCTCACAAGCTGGCATACAAAAGCATTATGAGCTTATTGCAGACAGGTCGTCTAAGCCTGTGATGATATACAACGTCCCAAGTCGTACAGGATCCAATGTAGAGGCTGCTACGACAATAGCATTGTCTCAACACCCAAATATTTTTGGGCTTAAGGATGCATCCGGAGACCTTGCTCAATGCATAGAGATTGCTGCCAACAAATCAGATGATTTTATGTTGATCTCCGGTGATGATGTACTTGCTGTACCCATGATTTCTATAGGGGCAGTGGGGCTTGTGTCTGTAGTGGCAAATGCACTTGCGGCTCAAACAGTTGAGATGGTGGATTTTGCATTGGCAGGAGATTTTAAGAATGCTGCAAAGAAAGCCTATGGTCTTATTGAGCCAATTGACTTGTCGTTTGCAGAAGGTAGCCCTAGTGGAGTGAAATATATGTTGAAAAAAATGGGAGTGTGTGGTGATCAGGTGAGGCTTCCTCTTACTACTCTCTCTGATGATTTGAAGAAAAGAATAGACATGTTTGTTTCTGTGATGTAGGAACTATCTTAATACTCTACCTGAGCAAAGGACAAAAAGAAAGCCTCAAAATTTAGTTTTGAGGCTTTCTTTTTGTGTGAACAATAATGTTTATTTTCTATACAAGACAGCTTTCACGGCTTCCTTGGCTCGTTCTGCATTAGGCAGTACTTCTTGAAGTAAAGTAGGCGCATAAGGCACAGGAACGTCTTTGTTGTTGATCCTGTGAATAGGAGCGTCCAGGTAATCAAATGCGTGCCTTTGCACATAGTGGCTTATTTCCGTAGAGATAGATGCCAAAGGCCATGTCTCTTCCAGTATCACCAATCTATTGGTTTTTTTAACAGATTCTATAATAGTTTTGTAGTCAATAGGTCTTACTGAGATCAGATCTATTAATTCTACACTTATATTTTCTTTGGCAAGATCTGTGGCAACCTGATCCACTACTTTCATCATTTTACCGAAAGATACCAAAGTGACATCAGTTCCTTCTTTTACCACTTTTGCTTTATCCAGTGGAATAAGATATTCTCCTTCAGGAACTTCTCCCTTGTCTCCATACATCAACTCAGACTCCATGAAAATAACCGGATCATTGTCTCTGATAGCAGACTTTAAAAGGCCTTTAGCATCGTAGGGATTTGATGGTACTACTACTTTCAGCCCTGGAGTATTTGCGTACCAGTTTTCAAAATTTTGAGAGTGTTGAGAACTCAATTGCCCTGCATTTCCTGTTGGGCCTCTAAACACTGCCGGCACATTAAACTGACCTCCAGACATAGACATCATTTTGGCCGCACCATTTATTATTTGATCTATAGCCACCAATGAAAAATTGAATGTCATAAACTCTACAACAGGTCTCAAACCATTCATTGCTGCCCCAACACCCAATCCTGTAAAACCAAGTTCGGCAATAGGAGTATCAATCACTCTTTCAGCTCCAAACTCGTCCAGCATTCCCTGGCTTACTTTATAAGCACCGTTATATTCAGCCACTTCTTCTCCCATCAGGAACACATTTTTGTCCCTTCTCATTTCCTCACTCATTGCCTCTCTTAAGGCTTCTCTAAATTGAATTACTCTCATACTCAATAATTTTTTCGAACCGCTAAATTATATACTACAATATGAATATCCTAAGCAATTAAACAAATCTGCTTGATCAAATTGACTAATTACCGGACATAAAAAAAGTCCCTACCGAAACTATCAATAGGGACTTAATATTAAATGAGATATTCTTTATTTTAAGGCAGTACTAACAGCACCTGCATATTTGTTGAATTCTAAATCATTCAACGCCATATCCTTAAGTTTTGGATCTTTGTCCACAGCTTTTTTAAGGCTGGATATCATGTCTGAATCATTTTTCAATCTGGCAGAAGCTATAGCAGAGCAATAATATGCCAATGCATAATCACTGTCTTTTTCAGTAACGTCTCCGAAAGCAGTGATTGCATTTTGAAAATCTTTATTCAATAATAGAGCAAGACCTCTGTCGAATATTACATCAGCTTCTGATTTTGCACTTCCTAATGAAGAAAGGGCAGCATCGTATTCTCCTCTTTTGATTTCCAAAGCACCTTTTACACCGTTCATTCCGGCAGCATGGTCTTTGCTAGGGCTTTTACCCAACGCTTCAGAAATAGTATCGAAAGCTTTTACGTTATCACCTTGCATCAAATATGAAGTAGCCAAATTACCTAATACTTCGGCGGCATTGTTCTTCTTTGCAGCAATCTCGAACTGAGCTACAGCTTTTTCAATATTTTGATTTTTGTTACCTTCCATAGCCATGTCAAGATATACAGCACCCAGATTGTTGTGTGACTGCCAGCTACCACTTTTCTTAGTAGCCGCTTTGTAGATAGCCTCTTTTTCAGAAAGAGAAGGTGTCAGTGAAGCTGCAAAAAGTAATTCTTCGTTTGATAGAGTATCAGCACTTACTTTTCCATCAACAATTTGTTTTGCAAGGACAGAGATAGTAGGGTTAGACTTTTTGATTTTCACCGTTAATACTTCTGTTTTAGCAATCCTTAAACCAGGGTAAATGTCCTTGAAAATTGCTTTGTAAGAATCAAGTTTTTGAAGGGCTTTTTCTTTGTCTTCGAATGTTCCAGCTCCGTTTACTATTTTAATGATTTCGGATTTTTGTGCATCAGAAATTCCATTGTAGCTATTTAAAGCATCTTTAAACGATTTCCAATCTTGAATTACCGGCTTCAACACAAATTTAATTCCGTCAGCCATTTCTTTGTAATCGTATTTTTTCATTTGAGCTCTGTAGTACTTTTCGATGGCTGCTGCTCTGTCGCCAGATAAGTCAGAGTTTATTGTTTCAGTACCTTCAGGAGAGTGGCCGCCTATGATGGTTACGGTTCTTGTTACGTTTTTGTCTGCGATAAATGCAGAAAAATCTTTTCCTTTTTTACTTCTTGTTTCAGAAGATTTCAAAAGTGAGCGTCCCTGATCGAAGAAGAAATCTACAGTTGTAGGAACCAATTCTTCTTTGTCATTGTAGCCATGAAATGCATAAGCAGTATAATATACGTCTTTCACAAGTTTAGAAGTTGTAATTATTCCGGGAGCTACAACAAGTCTGTCAGTAGTTTTCAACGATTTGCCAGAAGTCATGGAAGAAGCTACTCCTTGAATTTCAAGATTACCAGATTTCATTGCATCTACGTAATCAAATTCGAACTCACCACTTTTTCTAGAAGTAGATGTGCTCTGGTTTGGAAAATCACTGGATTTAAGTTCAATACTTCCTACAGTCTTGTCACTTTCACCATATTTGTAAAAAGTGTTGATAGTGTACATGTATTTGGAAGGAAGCATTTTTGCTGGAAGAACAGCGGACATTTCAAATTTAACCTTATCCCCGTGTACTTCTAATGGGTTAGGTGTAACTTGTAAATCCTGATCTTTAGCAAGCTTCTGCATGTTTTTTAAGGCACTACACCCGGATAAAAGGAATAAACCCGTTACCAAGGCAATCGCAAAATTCGACTTTCTCATTTGAATATTTGTTTATTTATAATTATCGGTAAATATTTGATTTGGTTGAAATCATTGCAATAATAGCTAAAAAATAAATATATACTAAACTTATAATACACAAAAAAAGAACGATATTCGTTAATATTGTGCTATAAAAAATAAGACTATGCAGGAATTTCTTGAAAAATATGCTTTTGGAGTTTGTGCCAGACTTGGCGAAAAGCTTAGAATACCTACATCAAGTATTCGGTTATTTTTTATTTACAGTTCATTTCTCACATTCGGTTCTCCGGTTTTAGTCTATCTGGCACTTGCATTCATCATGAATATAAGGAAGCATTTACGCAGACGTCATTCCCTTTGGTATTATTGATTGGTAGAGAAATTGACAGCCTTTATCTTATGAATCCTAACCATTCACAGGGAAGATGCTGCAATAAGTGTACCATTATTTTTTATACTGCTGTATAATTTTGAAGAGTGCTTTTTGGGTTTCCAGATTGGGGAAGAACTCATATAAACTGGTATGCAACTCATAATTCAGTGTGAGCCCCTGCTCTAGAAAAGTAAATCCTTTTTTGTATTGTCCTGCTTCTACCAGATACACCACTGCTCTGTAATAAAGCTCAGCTTCTTCCGGGCATTCTTCTATACCATCTAAGATGATTGTTACAGCCTGCTCTGTATCTCCCTGTTCGTGATAAACAAAAGACCAATCCAACCAGATGTCTATATTTTCTGGAGCTAGCTGACTTGCTTCATCGTAAGCATCCAAACTGGAAACATTGTTGCCAACCTTGTATTCGGCATCTGCAATGGCTTTCCAGTAATCAGGATTTTCAACATCAAGCTTTAAGGCTTTGTTGAAAAAATGGACTGCTTCATACCATTTTTCTTGCTTGGCCAGACATACTCCAGTCGAAAACCAGGCTTCATCATAATACTGATCTAATTTTGTTGCTTTTCTGAAATACCTGATGGCAAGTTCGTATTGTTCTATTTTCTCGTATGCTGTTCCGATGCTGTAGTAAATTTCCGGACTTGAACCTTCACGTTCCAAAGTTGTTTTGTATGCTTCCAGGGCTTCATCAAACTTTTCCAGTTGCATGAGTGAATTACCCATGTTGAAATAAGCGGAACTAAACTGGTCATCAATGGCTATTGCATATTCATAGGCATTAATTGCTTCTTCGAATTTTTCAAGCTTATTGTAAACAATCCCAAGGTTGTACCAGGCATACTCTGAGAAAGGATCATTGTCTATAAACTCCTTGTAGTAGGAAAGACTGCTTTCAAGCTCACCAGTCATGTCCAGACAGTAGGCAAGCTCGTACAATACGTTTTCATTGTTAAGATTTTCTTCAAGTGCTATTTTATAATATTTAATAGCATCATAATATTTAGCCTGATTTTGATAAGTCAATCCTATGCTGTAGTAGATGTCATCCTTTTCATCTGAAGACTCCAGAGCCCTTTCAAAACTTTCCAGTGCTTCTGAATGATCTCCTTTCATGGCATACACATTGCCCTTGATCAGGAAAATCTCGGCATCTCCCGGGTGTAGGTTAGAAGCTTTCTCAAGTATAGCTATTGCAGTTTCAAATTCCTGCATGTTGGAATAGCACTGAGCCTTCAATACTAAGAAATCTACCACATAAGGGTATTGTTCTATAGCAAGATTGGCTGCTTTGAGTGCTTTGCGGTTTTTTCCATTTTCCAGAAAATAGTGTAAAATATTTTCGAATTCATCCTGAGTAAAGTAGATCGATTCGTTATTCTCCGAATAGGACTCATACCGCTTTATCAAATCCTTGTCCTCGTTTCTTTTTTTAAAATTCTCTTCCATTCACCGATTTGAACTTTGATGCAAAAATACTCAACATGAATACTTTATAAAGAAGTAATTCAAAGTATTCTTTTGTAGTAAGGTATAAAAATATTTTCAATAAAAAACACATATTACAAACCCTATTGACATGTTAAATGTTTAGTTGTCTAAATGTTTGACTTCCCTGTCATGTAATTACCAATTGGAGATCAAAGACTTAATTGTACCAGACTTATCATTAAGTTTAAATAATATTATGGTGGTATTTTTTTAAAAAGAAAATTTTAAATTGAGCAAAAACTACAAAACGATATAAATAAATGATGGCAAAGAATAAGGATTCAAGAAGACTATTCTTAAAGAGAGGTAGTATGCTGGCGTTAGCTGGCTTCACAGGATTGGACATAGTATTTGGAGAAAACATGCCGGAAGGTTATGTGCCTGTTATTTTGGAAGGTGACGATCCTTTTAAGCTTTTTAACAAACACAAGGATATGTCATTGCTCAATGATAAACCCTGGAATATGGAGGCTCAGGCGCATCTGCTGGATGATAGAATTACTCCTGAGTCACGAATTTTTATTAGAAATAATGGTTTGATTCCGGAAAAAGCAGACCCAAAAAAATGGACGCTAACGGTGGACGGAGAGTCGGTTATCAAAGCCAAAACTTATACATTAGATGAGTTGAAAAGTAAATTCAAACAATACACTTATCAGTTGACATTGGAGTGTGGAGGGAATGGACGAAGTGAATACGACCCTCCGGCAAAAGGCAATCAGTGGACCATTGGAGCTGTGGCATGTGCCAGCTGGACTGGCATCAGGTTGAGGGATTTGTTGGAAGATGTAGGGATAAAAGGTGATGCCGTGTATGTCGGATACTATGGTGCAGACAAGCATCTGAGTGGAGATGAGAACAAGGTGGTTATTTCCAGAGGAGTGCCAATAAGCAAGGCGATGCAGGACGAAACTCTCATTGCATTTGCTATGAATGGAAAGGATATTCCATTGGTACATGGATACCCTTTGCGCATGGTGGCAGGTGGTTGGCCTGCAAGTACTTCAGGTAAATGGCTCAACAAACTTGTGGTACGAAACAAAGTACATGATGGACCGAAGATGGAAGGTTCTTCCTACCGAGTGCCGTGTGAGAGTGTACCCCCCGGAGCTAAGGTTGAAGACAAAGACATGTGCATCATAGAATCCATGCCGGTGAAATCATTGATTACCTATCCACAATCCGGAGCTATGATTGACGAAAACAAGCAATTGGATATCAGAGGCCATGCATGGGCTGGCGAGTTTGAGGTTTCATCCATGAAGTACAGCATAGATTTTGGGGCAACATGGCATAAATGCGAGCTGGAAAAATCCGCAAACAGGCTGGCCTGGCAACATTGGAAAGCGAAAGTAAGGTTCCCTAAAAAAGGATATTATGAAGTGTGGGCCAAAGCAACCGACAGCAACGGAGTAGGGCAGCCAATGGTAGTGCCCGGCTGGAATCCAAAAGGATACCTTAACAATGCCTGTCACCGCATAGCTGTAAAAGTGAAATGAGTATGAAAGAAGATAAATTCATCCGACTGATTGAAAGATGTTTTAATGCGCTGTTGGCGGTTACCATTATTACGTTGATGTTTCCTTTTGCTGCCTATTACTTTATATGCACATACGAAGGAAAAGTAGATAACGAAGAGGAGGTTGTAGTCGAACAAGTAATGAAGGTTGACGATGGGATAACGACTGATGACAATGAGATTTTAAATGGAGTGCATGTTAATTCAGGATTAATAGAAGATAAGGGATACGAAATTGTATTTGCTACTTGTACCAAATGTCATTCTGCAAAACTCGTGACTCAAAACAGAGCTACCAGAGAAGGCTGGGAGAGTATGATCCGATGGATGCAAAGGACACAAAAACTTTGGGACTTGGGAGAAAACGAAACCTTAATACTGGATTACCTGTCTAAGAATTATGCGCCGGAAAAGAAAGGCAGGAGGGCGGCTCTGTCTAATATTGAATGGTACGAATTAAAAGACTAGACAATCCACACCTGAAGTGAAAACAGACCAATGCACTATCTGGATCAATTTATAAACGGAACTGTCGGGTATGCTCGTTGGTTTTGGGGACAAATTACCTTTCAGTCCAGTGATGGCCTTTGGAACAACTACTTCTATTACCTCATTATAGTATCACTGGTATTTTTTCTTTTGGAGATAGTAGCTCCATGGAGAACCAACCAGCCCAGATTTAGAAAAGACTTTTGGCTGGATGCCTTTTATATGTTCTTCAATTTCTTTCTTTTTTCTGTAATCATTTATGCCGGAGTTTCCGAAGTTGGCGTTTCCCTTTTCAAGGATTTTATTGGACTGTTTGGGATCAAAAATCTGGTAGCAATACATGTGGAGCAATGGCCTGTATGGGCTCAGTTGCTTACATTATTTGTGGTTAAAGATTTTATTGAATGGTGGGTTCATCGACTGTTGCACCGATCTGATCGCCTCTGGGAATTTCATAAAGTACACCACAGTGTAGAGCAGATGGGGTTTGCTGCACATTTAAGATACCACTGGATGGAAAATGTGGTTTATAAATCCATCGAATACCTGCCACTGGCTATGATCGGGTTTAGCCTTAGTGATTTTTTTCTGGTACATATCATTGCCATTGCCATCGGACACTGGAATCACGCCAATTTTCATTTTAACATTGGCCCGCTAAAATATATTTTCAACAATGCGGCCATGCATATATGGCACCACGCTCATGACATTCCAAAGGAAAGAAGGTATGGAGTCAACTTCGGACTGTCTTTGAGTATCTGGGATTATTTATTTGGTACCAACTATATACCATATTCTGGTAGAGACATCAAGCTGGGATTTCCTGAAATGGAAAAATTTCCCAAATCGTTTGTGAAACAAAACCTATATGGATTTGGTAAAAAGAAGTAGCCCATAAATATCTTATGCCAACCTAAAGGGCAGGCAGGGATTCCATGTAAATTGAGTATTGTTTCTATTTTTTTATACTGAAAACTATTATCTATGAATTTTAAGCTCCTACAATCTTTGTTGCTCATGATGCTTTTTTGTGTCAATATAGCATGCTCCAGTACTACAGATTCTGACGACTCGTTCAGTGATGAGGGTAATGTACCCATTGCAGATCAACTCAGTAAAATAAAGTTGCCGGAAGGTTTCAAGATTTCTATTTATGCCGAAAATGTGGACAATGCCCGATCTATGGCATTGGGAGCTAATGGGACTGTGTTTGTGGGCACCAGAAATGCCAAAAAAGTCTATGCATTGGTTGACGCTGACGGGGACAACAATGCAGAGGAAGTGCTTACGATTGGTTCAGACTTAAAAACTCCAAATGGTGTAGCCTTTTGGAATGGCAGCCTTTATGTTGCGGAGATCGACAAGCTTTGGCGCTATGACAACATTGAATCCAATTTGAAGAATGTGCCCAAACCGAAACTGATTTATGATGATTATCCGTCAGACAATCATCATGGATGGAAATACATCGCTTTT
This sequence comes from Reichenbachiella sp. MALMAid0571, assembly GCF_040151475.1. Classification (NCBI taxonomy): domain Bacteria; kingdom Pseudomonadati; phylum Bacteroidota; class Cytophagia; order Cytophagales; family Reichenbachiellaceae; genus Reichenbachiella; species Reichenbachiella sp. MALMAid0571. The sequence goes on from NZ_JBDKWG010000139.1 coordinate 213,994, forward strand.
GGCCCTGATGGAAAACTCTACATTCCGGTAGGTGCTCCCTGCAATATTTGTGAGAGTAAAAACGAAATCTATGCCACCATCACCCGAATGAACCCAGACGGCACAGGAAGGGAGATTTATGCCAGAGGCGTAAGAAATTCCGTAGGGCTGGCGTGGCATCCTACCACCAAGCAACTGTGGTTTACCGACAATGGCAGGGATCAGTTGGGAGACAATGTGCCTCCGTGTGAATTGAATAAAGTGACGAAAGCAGGACAACACTTTGGCTATCCATATTGTCATGGCGGGGATATTGGTGATCCGGAGTTTGGGCATAAATTCTCCTGCGATGAATTTGAACCGCCAGCCAGAAAACTCGATGCTCATGTAGCCCCACTGGGTTTGAAGTTCTATACCGGAGATATGTTTCCTGAGAAATATAAAAATCAAGTTTTCATTCCTGAACACGGCTCCTGGAACAGGTCGAAGAAAATAGGTTACCGTATTTCATTGGTAAAAGTAGAAAACAATCGTGCAGTGAGCTATGAAACTTTCGCAGAAGGATGGCTCGACGAAAAGGAGCAGGAAGCATGGGGCAGGCCTGTCGATTTACTCGTAATGCCAGATGGTGCTATGCTGGTTTCGGACGATAAAAAAGGAGTGATCTATCGGATTGCTTATGTTGGGGAGTAGGGAGGTATTTATAAAAGTTAGAGAGTATCAGGATTCTGCATCATATTGAATAATATTCGTAAATTTGAACATGGATTGGCAAACATACATATCAACAGATCAGAATGTTCTTTTAGGAAAGCCAACTGTTAAGGGTACTCGTATTTCTGTGGAACATATTATAGGGTTATTGGCACAGGGATGGACCGAACAGCAAATTCTAGAAAATTACCCTAGGTTAACAAATAAGTCTTTGCAAGCTGTATTTTCATATATCCAAGATTGTTTGAAAGATGGACTTCTCTATTTTAATACCTAATCCCAGAAAGTTTTGAAATTTCTGGCAATCTTCAGATAAAACCCACCTGATCAACTTATGGTTCATTTTTTAGTGCCAAATTGAGACACTTCGCTGCGCTCAGTGTGACAAGGCAGCAGACAATATGAGCTTGCTTTAGCTGTAATAGCTGATGTTAAGCGCAAAACTGTCCTTGTCATCCTGAACATAGTGAAGGATCTTTGGCTTAGGCATGAACTAACTACCAAACGCATGTTATTCCAGAAAACTAGAAAGAAATATGGAAAAAATGCTGCTCAATCGTTTTCACTAAATAGGAACCACGAGCAAAGGAAAACGCTCGATTTTCCTTTGCTCGTGGAACTCAATTTTCCTCCCTTACAACTCTCGCACTTTTATATTTCTAAACCAGATTTTGTCTCCATGATCCTGAAGGCCAAAACGGCCTTTTCTTGATTTACCAAAGTCGGGTTTGTTCTTGAATTTTGACTTGGCTACCATCTCATCCCAGGCGGGAGAAAACATTTCGTACTCCACTACTTTGTATCCGTTTTGCCAGTGCTCGGCATGACCATCCTTTACAATTAATCTGATTCTGTTCCATTCTTCTGCTTCATTGGCGGTGACAGGAGTGGTTGGAATCAAATCATAAAGTGATCCGGCTCTGTGCGATGGTAATTTAGAATCATGGTGTCTTTTATCGTCCAAAAATTGCAATTCAGGGCCGGTATGCCACATACTTCCATATTTAGGATCTTCAACAATGTTAAACATCAATCCGGAGTTTCCTCCTTTGATGATTTTCCATTCTAATGTCAACTCGTAGTTTTCAAATTCATCATTGGTCACGATATCCTTTCCGCCTTTTTTTGTGAGGTGAAGTTCTCCGGCAGGAGTCACTACCCATTCAGGGTTAAGACCTTCTCCATTATAGGTATGCCATTTGTCTATGGATTTTCCATCAAACAACAATTTCCATCCTTCTTTCACCTCTGCTTCTGTCAGTGTGTTGTTAGTAGGAGTGGGTGTCTTAAAGCCAGGCTTGTTAGCTGGTATTTTTGTCATGGTGTACCACGTTTCTGTTGACCACAGTGATTGTCTGTCTTGACTGATAAATGGCTGTTTGATGTGTATGTAAACCACCTTGCGTTCTTTTATACCATCAATTTCCAGGAATATTTTCTTACGGTCTTCTGATAGGTTTACAGAAACAACCTTAAGCACTTCTTCTCCCATTTTTGGGCCGCCATAGGCTGGTGTTGCCACATAGAAATATTGCTGTACATCAAAGTCTTCCACGGTTAAATTTGTGCCCCCAAGTATTGGTTCTGTCAATTCAATTTCCATCCCATCTGTTTTGGCTCGAACGGCCAGCATCTCAAAAGTAGATTTCTTATTGTAAGAAAAACCGTTGAGCGAATACCACAAGTGGCCTTCGTGACGCCAGTTTCCACCAGAACCAATTCCTCCGGCATACAAGTTGCCATCTGGCCCCCAGACTAATCTGTTGACACCAGCATCTAATCCTTGCATAAACCGGAAGGCAGCTCCCTGTTTTATACCATCTACTTCATCAATAAATACCCGTTTGATTCCGCCATGAGTTACATCACCATGAATCATCTGGTCTTTATATGGGCCGATATTTAATATGGCTTGCTGGCTTGGTGAATTACTGATTTCAACATGAGGAAGCCATACCAAAGGTGGTTGTTCTTCATAATCTTTCACCCTGTCCCAGTCGGCATGTTTAAACCCATAAAACTTGCCTTTTTCTACCCTCACGATTTTGCTGGTAGGAATCCAGTTGCCTTGATTGTCTGATACATACAATGCACCGTCAGGACCGTGCGATATTCCGTTTGGTGTACGAAACCCTTCAGCCAGAATTTCTAATTCACTTCCGTCTTTACTTATTCTTATAACTTTCCCTCTGTCAGGTACATTTTTATGTTCTTCTCCCAAATCTGTGGCAAGTGTAGCATAGAAGTTTCCGTCTTTATAGAGCAAGCCAAATGCAAATTCATGGTAGTGAGAAGTGACATACCAGGAGTTACACACTTTCCTGTATTCATCAATTATTTCATCTCCATCGGTATCTACCAGCTTTGTCAACTCTTGTTTTTGTAGTACGTACATTTCACCATCTACCATCTTTATACCCAGTGGTTCAGCAAGCCCGCTGGCTATTTGTTTCACTTCCATGGTTTCCTGATTTCTGGAATTGTAGTTTTTGATGATGTAAACCGAACCGGCAGAGTCCCAGGTGCAAATGACCATTTTGTCGTTACCGATAAAATCTATGCCTCCAATTCTTGGGTGAAAGCTCGATAATTTAGCCTCAAATTTGTCGAAAGAAGGATGAACAGCATCCAATGGCATTTTATCTCCAGGGATGGTTTTTGAATAAGTTTCGTTAGGCACATATGGTGTCAATTTTCTAAAAAAGCTTCCATCATGATACAAAACTGAATTTGGAACTACCGTGAATTTTTTTCCGTCATCTGACCATTGAAGGGATACGGCATAACCGCCACCCCCTTCGTAAAATTGCAGTTTGAACTTATTCCAGCCTTTCTTTAGAGTGGCTTTTCCATCGATAGCCGATGCGCTGTGGTCGCCATCATTGTCAAGAATTTTCTTGCCGTTTAAGATGAATTTAGATCCATCGTCACTTACCAGTCTAAATACTTTTTCTGTATTTGAATCTGATTTGATGTATCCTTCAAATTCCATATAAAAACTTGAAGGGCCACCATAAGCACCATTGCCTGTGTTGTGAATGGCAGAGGCAACACCATTCATAATAGGCAGGGTACTTTTAGTAAGTTCATCGTATAAAATTGCCCTGTCGTCTATCATGTAAAAATTAGTTGCTACACCCGGTTGTTTCGTTTTTGTATCTCCTTTTGTGCGATCCTGGATGTCAAGTTCAACCTCTATGGTTTTGGTATCTGCAAAGAGTTTTATCTCTTCCTTTTTTGGTACTGGCTCTCCGTCCAGAGAAAGTAAATAGTAAACCATTTCTTTAGCGTCATTTTTAGATAAATCGGGGTGAGGCGTCATCAAAAGTTCTCCCCAATTGCCTTTTCCGCCACTGATTACCTTGTCAGCCAACTGATCAATCACTCCCCATTCAAAAGGATATCTTTTTGCAATAGAATCATAAGCAGGGCCTACCAGATTTTGATGTTCCAAGTGACATGTCTTACAATCGTTGATGCCCTCCAGTTTCATTCCCCTTGCCAGTATTCCATTGGTTTTTTCAGATGGTTCTTTCCAGTCAGTCGGAACAGGATTGAAATAGGTGTTAACTGTAGTGTTGCCTGTTATTTCAATTTTATTGCTTCTACTGCCAGAGTCTTTGTTATTGATTGTTTCATTACTAATAATGCCATCTGCAATGTTGTAAGTCAATACAGCAGTAAGATCACTTGATGATCCTTTTAGAATTTCAAATTCTCGAATAAGCCCCATTTTACCTTCTTTTAAGCTATACTCAGGTGTTTCCCGCAGCTTTACCGATCCTCCGGATTTTGAAATAAGTTCAAATTCTATTCCTACCTGACCTTTTTTCATCACATGTCCCAGATAGTTGATGGTTGGTGTTTCAGTTCCTTTAGCTGTTTTTAGTTGCCATTGAGTTTGAGTTGTGCTGTCGTAAACATAGGGGTAACCTTTACTGGTTGGTTGTACTCCATGTGCTGTTGTATATACGGCTCCTTCATAATTTACACCACCTTTCCATGCCTTGTACAAATTACCTGTTTGCAAGTCATAAGATGCATATAGGTCTTGATGCAATGCTACAGTCAGCATTCTTGGTTTTTTGTCCATAACAGACCTAAACACCCAGGTGTCTTTAGGACGATTGTAGTCTATGGGTTGCTCGCAAGCTGAGAGAATAATTATTGAAAAAAAGCAAAACGCTTTGAATAGAGTGCTTAGTAATTTCATCGTTAAGAAACAGGTTTTTGTAATCCGGCAAATTAAGTGAATGAATGCGTTCAAAAAAAAGAAATGCAACTTATTTCCAAACACCGTTAATAACAGCTTACAGTTTGATTAGGAAATATTAAATTTACGTGCATTATCTGATTAACCCTACTTTGTCATATTTGAGAACAGCGTAAAACCTGACAGGTTAAATGACCAGAAAAGCCTAACCTATGCCAGTTAAGTGACAGAAACCTGTCAGGTTTCAACCCTCGTACCCCAACTTGACAAAGTAGGGTTAAATAATTCATAAAAAAACTGGCATGAAAGAAAGAAGAGATTTTATAAAACTGTCAGCACTTGGACTGGTAGGCTTATCAGGAGCATCCATTGCGTCTTGTGACCAAAAAGAGGAGAGGAAGGAATATTCCTCAACAGTAAAGGTAAAAAACAAACCAATAGTACTATCTACATGGAATGCAGGGATAAAAGCTAATGAGGAAGCCTGGAAAATACTTTCTGCCAATGGCAGGTCGCTTGATGCGGTAGAAAACGGAGTGAGGATAGTGGAACTCGATCCTGACAATAGCACAGTAGGCTATGGTGGTACTCCGGATATGAATGGCAATGTTACTCTGGATGCATGTATCATGGACGAAAATGACCGATGTGGTTCTGTTGCCTGCCTTCAGCATATCAAAAATCCGATTTCAGTTGCCAGAAAAGTGATGGAAGAAACGTTGCATGTCATGCTCGTAGGAGAGGGAGCCTTTCAGTTTGCCTTATCACAAGGTTTTAAAAAAGAAAACCTGCTGACGGAAAAATCCGAAATGAGGTATAAAGAGTGGTTGAAGAAGTCGAATTATGCTCCGCCGGAAATCAATGTGGAAAATCATGATACCATTGGCATGTTGGCTATGGATGCAGCCGGCAATGTGTCGGGAGCATGTACCACCAGTGGATGGGGATATAAATTGCCGGGCAGGGTTGGTGATTCACCGATCATTGGCGCAGGATTATTTTTAGATAGTGAAGTAGGCGGTGCTTGCGCTACAGGGTTGGGGGAAGAAGTAATAAGAGTAGCCGGATGTGCGATGGTAGTAGAGATGATGCGACAAGGTTATGAACCGGATATGGCATGTAAAATAATAGCAGAAAGAACCAACAGAAAAGCCAAGTCAGGTAAACCTCAGGTGGGCTTTTTGGCATTACGCAACGACGGAACTTATGGGGGCTATAGCATCAGAAAAGGCTTCAACTTTGCTGTGAATGACGGCAAAGGCAATAGATTGGAAAATGCAAAGAATGTGATGTAAACTTTCGGAAAAACATGAAGCTAATTTGTAAAGGAGAAATTATGCTATTAAACAAACAGCTTTTGAATGTGATAATTTCAGATGCTTGCAGAATCGTATTCCCTTCCTTGGAGGGGGTAGGCCTGCCTGTCGGATCAGACAGAGGCGGTTTTTTGATGGAATTACAAGTTTTCAAAATCACAAACAACACCTATCGTGTTAATAGTTTATGAGTCAGTTGTAGAATCAATTTTGTCTGAATGGTAAAAAAGAATTAAACAGCCTCCCATTTTTTAGCACAACCATATATGAACCATCATTTAAATATTTCCTTTAAAGCTTCTTATGCTACACTCAACGAAATTACATCAAGTACAAAACACATTTGGATAGTTTGTCATGGTTATGGTCAGTTGGCATCTCATTTTATTAAAAGATTTGATGTATTCGATCAGCAAGAGCATTTTGTGTTAGCACCTCAGGGGTTGTCAAAATTCTATTTGAAGGATTATACTAAAGTTGGTGCAAGTTGGATGACCAAAGAAGACCGGGAAACTGATTTGGAAAATCAGAGGTCCTATTTTGATGTCTTATTGGACTATGTTTTCGCAAGTATTGATTTAAATGATTATGAAGTTCATCTTTTAGGTTTCTCTCAGGGAGTGTCAACGATCAGTCGGTTGGCTGCCTATAAAAAGATTCCATTTACGAATCTCATTCTTTGGGCTGGTGGTTTTCCTCCTGAGCTTACTCCAAAGGATTTTAGTTTTGCTAATCCTCAGGCAAAATTGAAAATTGTATTGGGTGATCAGGATGCCTTGTTTCGCATGCCAAAATTTCAAACTGAAATTGATAAGGCAGAGCTAGCCTTGAATCGATCTTCTGAATTTATTCGCTTTGATGGAAAACATGAAGTGAGTAGAGAGGTGTTGAAGGTTATTATATAATATGTACTTCCTAACCCTCCAAAAGTTTAAAACTTTTGAAGGGTTCTACTACAAGATGATAATTTTCCAATCAAACCATTATTATTCACTTTATCATAAATACATCCCTTCCAAAGCTATTTTTTATAAATTGCGGTTCGATTTTTAGTATAAAGAATATGAAGTATTTGGGAGTATTATTTGTAGTGATGGGTTTCATTTGGAATATAGCTTTGGCACAGCCTGGTAGGTGGCAGCAACGTGTTGAGTATGTTATGGACATAGATATGGATGTGGAAACCAACCGGTTTACCGGAAGTCAGCGTCTCAAATATTTCAACAATTCTCCCGATACACTGTTCAATGTGTATTACCATTTGTATTTTAATGCTTTTCAGCCGGGAAGTATGATGGATGTGCGGAGCAGGACAATTGAAGATCCTGATAAAAGGGTAGGAGACCGGATTTTTAACTTAAAAGAAAATGAGCAGGGGTGGCATAAAGTCATCTCCCTGAAACAAGAAGAAAAACCACTAAAATATGAAGTGTCAGGAACAGTACTGGAAGTGCAACTGGCGCATCCAATTCTGCCAAATCAAACTGCTTTTTTTGAGATGACTTTTGAAAGTCAGGTACCATTGCAAGTGAGACGGAGCGGCAGAGACAACAAGGAAGGCATACGATACTCTATGTCTCAGTGGTTCCCAAAAATGGCAGAATACGACAGAACAGGTTGGCATACCGATCCTTATGTTGCCAGGGAGTTTTATAGTCCCTGGGGAAAATACAATGTCAACATCAGCATAGATAAAAAATATGTGGTGGCTGCTACAGGGATTTTACAAAATCCTAAAGAAATCGGACATGGTTATGACAAGCCTAATTCTAAAGGAAAATCAGGGAAGAACGGAAAGTTAACGTGGCAATTTGAAGCCAATAATGTCCATGATTTCGTTTGGGCTGCTGATCCTGATTATGTTCATGATATTGTAAAGAGTAAAACAGGGTCGACAGTTCACTTTTTTTACCAAAAAGATACTTTAAAAGAAAATTGGAAAGACTTACCCAAATATGTGTCCAGGGCATTTACTTTCTTAAATGAGAAGTTTGGAGAATATCCTTATTCGGATTACTCAATCATACAGGGTGGTGATGGTGCAATGGAGTATCCAATGGCAACTTTGGTTACTGGTCATAGAAAACTTTCCAGCCTGACAGGGTCATCTGTACATGAAATATGTCATAACTGGTTTCCAATGATGCTGGCTACCAACGAGGGAGAATTGCCCTGGATCGATGAGGGATTTGCCAGTTTTGCTGCAAAGTTGACAATGAGTCATTTTCCCAAAAAAGAAGATGAAAAGGATGACTTTGTTTTTAAATCTTTGTACAAATCTTATTTTGATTTGATAAAGTCGGGCAAAGATGAACCATTGACTACTCATGCAGATCATTTTGCTACTAACAAGGGATATGTGTCTTCCTCTTATTCAAAAGGAGCGGTGACATTCAATCAATTAGGGTATGTGATTGGTGATGAAGTGTTGTTTCGTGCATTCAGGAGATTGTTCAAAGATTGGAAATTTCAACATCCGGATAAAGAGGATATTATCAGGGTATTTGAAAAAGAAAGTGGATTGACATTGGACTGGTATTTTGATGAATGGATCAATACCACCAACACCATTGATTACGGATTAAAGTCAATTGCAGGAGGAAAAGACAAGACTACTGTATTGTTGGAAAGAAAAGGAGAGATGGCAATGCCACTAGAGCTTACCATAACTCTAAAAGATGGAAGTGAAAAGTTGTATTATATCGCTTTGCAAACAATGCGTGGGGACAAATACTTTGATCAGGAAGTCACCAAACTTACTGATTGGGCATGGGTAAATCCTTTGTACGAATTTGACCTTCCTTTTTCACTTTCAGCTATTGATAGCATAGAGATAGATGCGTCTCAGGGTCTTGCAGATATTGACAGAACTAACAATGTGTATCCATTTACAAGTGACTTTACACTGAAAGGCGAAGTGAAAAAATAATATCAGATGAAGTTTGAAACTTTCACCTGATATTATGATTAAAACCAATTCTGAATTTACTTTTCTTTGTCTTTGAACATGGTTTGCATGATTCCGAAATAAGTCAGGAATCCGAGTGCGACAGAAACCAACACTATCCCAAATGGTAATGGGCCAGGGTTATAGTTTATATTATACCCCAAGACTTCTATGATGATCAGGCCAATGCCCGCAAAAAGAATGATCAATCCCCATTTCAAAAAAGGAATTTTATCATAGTTGGCTTCTTCTTGGGCAAATGAGGGAAAAGTTACCCCTTCTATATTGTCCTTGTCCAGGATTTTTCTTTTGAGCTTATAATCCAGTATTGATTTTACGAGAGAAAGTATGCCGTAAGTGATAGTAAAAATTACTGCTATAGGGGTCATGATTTTTTAGTTTTAACTGATAATTATTGATTTCGAACATAAGACACAGGGTAGGAATAAATGTTGCAAAAATATTTTCTTTCTATTATTTCTCTACGCTTTGAGCCTTCAAGTAGTGAAATGTGATTGTTGGGGTTTCTTGTTATCACCTCAATGAAGGAGAGACCTAGATATAGGGTTTTATTATAAGCAGATTTATTTAGGAGTCTCTAAAGTTTGACTGTGGCTAAAAAAAAAGTACTGTAATTGATGCCATAGCCGTCAGTTTAAGCTCTTTTGTCCTTTCGACGAAGGAGAAATCTTTCCTACTGACCCGAATAAGCAAAAAAGATCCCTCCAAAGTCGGGATGACAAGGTGACATCTTACATAGCCTGAAGGCAAAGGCAGCTATGCGGCAAAGAGGGTATGCTTTTATATGCGTTTGTCCTGATGATTCATCTCAGGTTTAAATACCAGAAAGTAACTTTACTATTTTCTTTAAGTATTGTAAAATAAATCAACCAGAAGCTGCAACAATTTTCGCTATCTTATGTCAGATGATACAAAATGGATGATCGGATATTGATAAATCAGATTTTGTCGGGAGATAAAGTAGCTTTTAAGAAATTGGTGCAAAACAATGAAAGGCTGGTTTTTCATATTGTGTCCAAGTTGGTTCAGAATAAAAGTGACGTAGAAGATTTATGTCAGGATACCTTTGTCAAAGTGTATCAAAAACTTTCTACGTTTGGTTACAAGAGTAAACTGTCAACATGGATAGCAACTATAGCCTATAATACTGGTATCAACTACCTTAGAAGCAAAAAGATCAATACCGAATGGGATGGTGCAGAAACCGGGGTGGTGATTGATGTGGAAACACCATCATCAATTATAGAAAATAAAGAAATAGATCAGATTGTGAGAAAATATGTCTCTCAATTACCAAAACAATACCAATTGATTATATCTTTATACCATCTTGATGAGTTTAGCTATTCAGAGATTACGGAAATCACTCAAATACCGGAAGGTACCGTGAAGAGTTATTTGTTTCGGGGTAGAAAAATATTGAAAGAAAAACTAAAAGTGTTTTATCAAAACGAAGTGATAAAATGAAAAAGAGCTTAGACGATAGCATTCAAAACAGAATTTTTGAAAAGCACGAATACACAGATACTGAAGATATAGATGTACGATTGTATCGTATCATTGATCAATCTTTAAAAGTAGATTCAGCATCAGGTTTAGATATTGGCTTTGCAGACAGGGTAGTGGCTCAGGCCATGTCAAAACCAGTGTGGGTTAGAACTCTAAATGCATTTCTTTGGGTCGCTGGGATCTTGATTCTTGTGAGTGGAGGTATTGGTAGTCTTTTATATTTAGTTGATTTTGCTATGCCAAAGGTCTCTTTCGATTTAGATTTGGTGTTTGCTCAAAAATGGTATTTTGTATTTACAGTAGCTGTTGTTTTTATAGTGGAAATAGCAGATATGCTGTTTGTGCGAAAAGGTGCAGCCAAAAATATATTGTCCCTCTTTGATTAATTTTAGTATAAAAAAACAGAGAATAAGTTTTTTGTCCAGACTCACCGAATACAAAAAAACATGCCCAATGTTAATTAAGCTGACCCAATTGCTGTAATTTTGACAGATACGTAGTTTTTAATCCAACAAGAATATTGAAATTTAAAGATTTAGGCATTCACAATCCTGTATTAGAAGGAGTTGAAGCCATGGGGTTTGAAGAAGCCACACCCATTCAGGAACAAGCTATTCCGGTAATATTATCCAACAAAGACTTACTGGCCTGTGCACAAACAGGGACAGGAAAGACCGCAGCATTTCTACTGCCGGTTTTGCAAAAAATCAGTGACAATCCAAATCATGGAGAGATCAATACACTGATCATTGTGCCTACCAGAGAACTTGCTGTCCAAATAGACAATCAGATTCAAGGGTTGGGATATTTTGTAGGTGTTAGCTCGATCGCCATTTATGGTGGGGGAGATGGTTCGTCGTGGGACAATCAAAAGAAGGCATTGGTACAGGGTGCTGACATCATAGTTGCAACTCCGGGAAGGTTTATTGCGCACATCAATCAGGAATATGTAAAGCTCAATACCGTTAAGCATTTCATTTTGGATGAAGCGGACAGAATGCTCGATATGGGTTTTTATGATGACATTAAATTGATAATGAAGCAACTTCCTGCCAATAGACAAAATTTGATGTTTTCGGCTACTATGCCGCCCAATATCAAGAAGCTTACCAATGAAGTATTGAAAGATCCGGCGCAAATCAGCCTAGCCCTATCAAAGCCAGCGGAAAACATAGTACAGGCTGCATTTTTGACTTATGAAGGGCAAAAAGCAGAATTGCTCAAGCACCTGCTCAAAGCTAAGAAAATGACCAGTGTGATTGTTTTTTCTTCTAAAAAAGCGTCTGTAGATCAGCTTACAAAGGAGTTTAAAAAAATGGGTATTCAGGCAGAAGCCATTCACTCTGGATTGGAGCAGCAGCATCGCGAAAAGGTGTTACAAGATTTTACCAACAGGCAGATACATGTATTGGTGGCTACAGATGTGGTAAGTCGGGGCATAGATATTACAGGTATAGAAATGGTGGTGAACTACAACGTACCACAAGACGCTGAAGACTATGTGCATCGTATCGGACGAACAGCCCGTGCTTCTTCTGACGGAGTGGCTTTTACCTTCATCAACGAAGAAGATATGGGGCGTTTTTCCAGAATCGAAAAACTGATAGAAAAGGAAGTAAGGAAAGTGAAATTGCCATCTCATATCGGAGAAGGGCCGGTTTACAATCCAAACTATAGAGAGAAGAAACCATTTAGAGGGAAGAAAAGAGAAAAAAGATAACTTGTTTTTTTACATCAATGGCTGCTTCAAAATCGAGTGACGCAAGCCATAGCTGACAGAGCTTCTTTCATCCTTTTTGTGAAATTATCCCCAAATTAATATTCATAAATCGAACCACAATAGTAGTTTTGCGGATGGCAGAAAAAATCATCATTCTTGACTTTGGCTCACAATATACACAACTGATAGCCAGGCGTGTAAGAGAGCTAAATGTATATTGTGAAATCCATCCTTTTAGCAAAATCCCTGAAATTGATGGTACTGTAAAAGGTATCATATTGTCCGGCAGCCCTTGTTCAGTGAGACAGGAAGATAATCCTGATATCAATTTGGGTGAAATAATAGGAAAAGCACCAATTTTGGGTATTTGTTATGGTGCTCAACTTCTGGCTCATAAATCGGGAGGTGAAATTTTACCTTCAGAAATAAGAGAATATGGCCGGGCCAAGCTCGCAAGGGTTGATTCAAAAAATGAATTGCTTAAGGAAATTAATATAGGATCCCAGGTATGGATGTCTCATGGGGATACAATTTTGGATATTCCTGAAGACTATGAAATCATAGCCAGTACGGATTCTGTAAATGTAGCAGCTTTTCATAGCCAGTCGCATCCTGTCTGGGGCATTCAGTTTCACCCTGAAGTTACACATACAGAACAAGGGAAAATTCTTCTTAGAAATTTTGTTGTGCACATTTGTCACTGCTTGCAAGACTGGACACCGGATATTTTTATAGAGTCCACTGTTGAGGCATTAAAAGAACTAATAGGCAGAGACAAGGTAGTGCTCGGATTGTCAGGTGGGGTGGATTCATCCGTAGCAGCTTTTTTGATACACAAAGCCATAGGAGAGAGATTGCATTGCATTTTTGTAGATAATGGTTTGTTGAGAAAGAATGAATTCAATGATGTGTTGGAGTCATACAAAGGGATGGGACTAAATGTAAAAGGAGTGGAAGCTTCCGCTGAATTTTACAAAGCACTTGAAGGATTGAGTGACCCTGAGGAAAAAAGAAAAGCAATCGGCAAAACATTTATAGAGATATTTGATCAAGAGGCACATAGAATAGAAAATGTAAAGTGGTTGGGGCAGGGCACCATTTATCCTGATGTGATCGAATCTGTATCTGTCAATGGTCCATCTGTTACTATAAAGTCACACCACAACGTGGGTGGTTTGCCAGAGAAAATGAAATTGAAGGTGGTAGAACCTTTGAACACTCTTTTTAAAGATGAGGTAAGGAGAGTAGGTAAAGCTTTGGGGATTGATGATAAAATTCTTGGGAGACATCCATTTCCTGGTCCTGGTTTAGGAATTAGAATTTTGGGAGATATTACGGCTGAAAAAGTACGGGTACTTCAGGAAGTAGATCATCTTTTTATCAATGGACTGAAAGAAGCCGGATTGTACGATGAGGTGTGGCAGGCAGGTGCTATGTTGTTGCCAGTGCAGTCAGTCGGAGTAATGGGAGATGAACGTACTTATGAAAGTGTTGTAGCCCTTCGTGCGGTTTCCAGTTTGGATGGAATGACGGCCGATTGGTGTCACCTGCCTTATGATTTTTTGAGCGATGTGTCTTCCAATATTATCAACAGGGTAAAAGGAGTAAACAGGGTGGTTTATGACATTAGCTCCAAGCCTCCCGCTACTATTGAGTGGGAGTAATCGTCTTTGATATAAAACAGGGGTGTTAACAGGACTCAACACAGAGTGCAGTATTGTAACTTGATTCATTTTCGTTATTTTTGATAACTACCAATTCCTAGTGTTATGAAAATCCTAACCGTTGTTTTTTTACTTTTTTTCCCTTTATTGTCTGAAGCGCAAATACCAATATTGGATGCCAGAAAGGAGATAGTAAAACTTCTTGACGAATGGCATCAGGCAGCAACGGATGCAGATGCGGAAAAGTACTTTGGAAGCATGACGGAGACTAGCCGGTTTTTGGGAACCGATGCAAGTGAAAGATGGACGAAAGCGGAGTTTATGGCATTTGCTAAAGACGCTTTTGAACACAAACGTACCTGGAAGTTTATACCTTCTGAAAGAAAGCTGACTGTTGATAAAGGGCTGAAATGTGCCTGGTTTGATGAACAGTTGGATACCTGGATGGGACCTTGCAGGGGTTCTGGTGTATTGGTGAATGATGGTAAAGGATGGAAGATTGAGCAATACAATTTGGCGGTGTTGGTGCCCAATGACAAAATGAATGACTATCTGAATTTGATAGGGAAAGCAAAAGAATAATAAGTTGGAAAGAGAAAAAATAGTTAAGATAATATATTGGGTTTTGTTTGCCTGCGCCCTTGGATCGCTTTGGATTAGCCTCAGATCACAGTTGTACGCTATGGAGTATTCATTGATAGCAGTGGCTTTTTGGGTTGCAGCTTACTTTTTTAATAAGAAGTTTATGACAAAAGAAGAATAAATGTCTTGTTGAGTATTCCTAAAATTGCTGCTAATTAACTTCTAAAAGATTAGTCCGCTTCACAGTTTATTAACCCACATAACCTTTAAATTTCTGAATATCTTCCATAAATTGCGCTCTTAATCTAAGTGGCTATGATAGAAGGTGTGATTTTTGATATGGACGGTGTGATCATGGATAGTGAGCCCATTCACTACAAAGTGGAAAAAGCGATTCTTGCCAATTTCAACCAGCCATTTGAGTTTGAAGATCATGCCCGGTTTGTAGGTCAGACTACCAGAGATTTATGGAAAACACTGTGCGAAGAGAGAAATTTGCCTCAGGGCTTTGAAGTGCTTGCTCTGCTCGACAATGCAGATTACATGCAAGAGTTGGAAAAGGGTGATATCGAACCCATAGATGGGCTGATAGGTCTTTTGGAGAATATTCAGAATCAACAAATCCCTATGGTAGTGGCTTCTTCCGCCATTCGTAAAAATATCGAAACCGTAATCAGCAGATTTGAAATTGGATCTTTTTTCAAAGGTTCAGTGAGTGGGCAGGATGTTGAGAATACCAAGCCCAATCCGGAAATCTTCTTTAAGGCGGCTAAAGTGATTGACATCAAACCTGAAAATTGTTTGGTGATAGAAGATGCAAAACATGGAGTGGAGGCTGCAAAAGCCGCAGGAATGTTTTGCATAGCACTAAGAAATTTGAACTCAGGAAATCAAGACCTTTCCCAGGCAGATTTAATTGTAAATAGTTTGAGCGAAATAGACCTGAACTTTGTGAACCAATTGATAAATAAAGAAAAGTAATATGTTACCTAAAATAAACCCGGCAGAAACCAAGGCATGGAGTGCTCTTGAAAAGCATCAGGATAAAATTTCACAAGAGGCCATGGCTGATATGTTTGAATCTAGCCCTGATAGATTCAATGATTTTTCTATTCAATGGAAAGATTTTCTTTTTGATTACTCAAAAAACATTATAAATGATGAAACAGTCAAGTTATTGGTGAACTTGGCGCAGGAGTGTAAACTAAAAAGTGCCATTGAAGCCATGTTTGCTGGAGAAAAGATCAATGAAACAGAAGGAAGGGCTGTGCTGCATACAGCCCTTAGGAGTAGCAGCAAAGAACCTTTAATGGTAGATGGCGAGAACATAAGACCATTAATTCAAAAGGAATTGAGTAAAATGAAAACCTTCACTGACAAGCTTCATGCTGGTGAGCTGAAAGGGTTTACAGGAAAGCCAATCAGAAATATTATAAACATTGGTATTGGTGGTTCCGATTTGGGCCCATACATGGTTACCGAGGCTTTAAAACCTTATCAGAAGGAAGGGATCAATTCTTATTTCGTTTCCAATGTAGATGGTTCACACCTTTTTCAGGTGTTGAAGAAAATAAATGCAGAGGAGTCTTTGTTTATCATCGCATCCAAAACTTTCACCACGCAGGAAACCATGACCAATGCTGAGTCAGCCAAGTCCTGGTTTTTGGAGAAAGCCAAAGATGAAGCTGCAGTTAGTAAGCATTTCATTGCGCTTTCTACCAACAAAAAATCAGTTGAAGCTTTCGGAATAGATGCAGGCAATATGTTCGAATTTTGGGATTGGGTTGGTGGAAGGTATTCCTTATGGTCATCAATAGGAATGTCTATTGCATGTGCTATTGGGTTTGACAATTTCCGAAGCTTGCTCGATGGAGCAGAAGCTATGGACAAGCATTTCAGAGAAACTGATTTTGATAAAAACCTTCCGGTTTTGGCAGCATTACTTGGCATCTGGTACAATAATTTCTTTGGAGCAGAATCTCATGCCATTCTACCTTACGATCAGTATTTACACCGTTTTGCCAGTTATTTACAGCAGGGAGATATGGAAAGCAATGGAAAATTTGTTGATCGAAATGGTGAACCAATTGCCATTCAAACCGGGCCGGTGATTTGGGGAGAGCCCGGTACTAATGGGCAGCATGCATTTTACCAGTTGATACACCAGGGAACGAAGCTGATTCCGTCGGATTTTATTGCCTGTGCACAAAGCCAAAACCCTATGGGCGATCATCATGAGAAATTGTTGGCCAATTTTTTTGCTCAGACGGAAGCTTTGATGAAAGGCAAAATGGAAGACGAAGTGCTTAATGAATTATTGAAGTCAGGAATGTCAGAAGAAGATATTGATGACCTGCTTCCATTCAAAGTGTTTGAAGGAAATCAACCTACCAATTCTATTTTAATCAAAAAGCTTACTCCATACAATTTGGGTTCTTTGATTGCAATGTATGAGCACAAGATATTTGTGCAGGGCATTATCTGGAATGTATTCAGTTTTGATCAATGGGGAGTAGAATTGGGCAAGCAACTGGCGGGTAAAATTCTTCCTGAATTGAAATCTGACAATACAATTGAAAGCCATGACAGTTCCACCAATGGTCTGATCAATTTGTACAAAGACTGGAAATAAACTACGACAATGAAGTGTGCAGGAAATAGCGGAATATTATTTCGCTTATATTTCGTGTACGCTTTTGGGTGAAAAGTAAGACTATTAACCCGACGGATTTTTAAATATGATAAATTCAGATGTTTGCAGGATCAAATTCCCCTCCTTGGAGGGGATAGGGGTGGGTTTTATAAGAAACACAAAAAACAATATCCGTAGAGTTAATAATAATCGGTGCTGACTTTGATCATTTCCAATATTTCACTTTTGATCAATATCTCAGGTGATTTTTTGTTAGTAAGAATAATGGGATTCTTAATTTAGGTTTTAGAGTTGATGATCCTCTGTTTACACTATCTACCAATCAGGTTTGTTGGAATCTTTTCTTTTTGTAGGCTTTCGTCTGTTTTGTTGAATGTATTGAATTTCGCTGTTTTTTAGGGCTTCCAATATCATCTTTGCTTTTTCTTCCGAAATATTCATTTCTTCGAGCTTGTCTGCTGTGCTTTGTTGAGGGCTTTTTTGCTCCTGATCTTCATTATTTTCTTGTTCTTCGCCTTCCTGCTGTTGTTTCTTTTGATCTTCGTTTTCTTTCCCTTCTTCACCTTCTTTTTGTTGCTGCTTTTGCTCTTCCTTACTTTTTTGCTCTTCTTTCGACTCTTGGTCTTGTTGGTCTTGTTCTTTATTCTCTTCGTTTTGTTGTTCCTTATTTTGATCTTGTTGCTCTTGGTTTTTGTCCTGATTTTCTGACTTTTCCTGATTTTGACTGTCTTTATTCTCCTGCTTTTCCTGATCTTCGTTTTGATCTTTGTCTTGCTTGTCCTGATCTTGCTGGTTTTCGTCTTGTTTCTCCTGTTCTTGTAGTTTTTTCTTTACCAGTTCATAATTATACCTTGCGTCATTATTACTAGGGTCAGATTTTATAGATTCTTTAAAAAAGGCAAGTGCTTTTTCTAATGTTTTGGGATCTTTAGACAAAACGCCCATTTGCTGATACGCCTGAGATTTCAGTTCATTGTTTTTTGAATCTCCCAGTCTTTGATAAGTTGACAGAGCATTTTCGGTATCCTCCAATTTATAATAGGAATTGGCCAGATTCATGATAGCATTTTCATCTGCTATATTCAATGAATCAACCAGATAGGAATATGTTTCGGCAGATTTTTGATAACTACCAGCCTGATATGCCTCCTGAGCCTGTTTTTTCAGACCATTGATTTCTGATATTCCTTTGGAATCCACGTCTCCAAATACCAGAAGTAATATGTTAAGTAGAAGCATCATATAGCCATTGTTTTTACTCTGATAAGTAAGTCCATCATCATAAGAAGCAGGGCAAGAGCAAGAAAATAGTAGTATTTATTGGCTGATACATCCACTTTTTGACTGTCTCTTAATTCTCCTTCTATATCGTCAATAGTATTGATTAAACGAGCTACATCATTTTGCGAGGCATTAATTTCAAAATATTTCCCCCCACTTGTATTGGCTAGGTTTTTTAATGATGCAGGATTCAATTTTGTAACGACATCTTTTTGGGTATTGTCTTTTTTAAACCCTCGTTGTGTCATGATCTTACTGCCCTTGTCTGTACCAATTCCTAAGGTGAAAAGCTTTATTCCTGAGCTTTCAATTTCTTTGGCTACTTCTTCTGTTTGTTCTCCAAAATCTTCCCCATCACTGATCAATATGATGATTTTAGATTTTTGTCTGGTGACAGAATTTTCTTCATCAGAAAGTTTCTCCAGAGCCATTTTGAGTGGAGGGCCAAAGTCAGTACCTGTATTAGGAACCAATCCTGTATTTAATGTTTCGATAAAAATATTAAGGGCACTTTTGTCATAAGTAAGCGGACATTGCATGTAAGCCTCATTAGAAAACATAATCAAACCAATGCGATCCGATGAGAAGGCATCACATATATTTTTGAGTTCAAATTTTAATTTTTCTAGCCGGGTGGGTTGAATGTCAAAAG
The DNA here is from genome assembly GCF_040151475.1 of Reichenbachiella sp. MALMAid0571. Lineage (NCBI taxonomy): Bacteria > Pseudomonadati > Bacteroidota > Cytophagia > Cytophagales > Reichenbachiellaceae > Reichenbachiella > Reichenbachiella sp. MALMAid0571. The sequence continues at coordinate 233,245 of NZ_JBDKWG010000139.1, forward strand.
CATTCATAGACTCTGACAGGTCAACTGCAATAAAGATATCTTTACCAATAGATTGAATTTCTTTCGTAGTATCTCCGAAAGACGGGCCAAGTAATGCTACAAGAAACAGAATGAAATAGGCAGACCGGAGAAATATTTTGTAAAAAACTTTTCCGTATTTAGAGCCTAAAGCTTTAGCTGCTTTGACAGACTTTATAATGTAAGCCATGTAAAAAAGCCCAAATAATAAAATAAAAATGAATTCCAGAGTTCCTAACGACCCACTCCAAACCATGTCAGGTATATTTTTTTATGAATGGAAACAAATATATATAAGCCCTTTATAAGGGCAAAGGTTGTGACTTGTTTTAACATTTTTTCACAGATGGATTATTTTGGTGAAAAGTTGTTTTAGAGCTTGGTTTGAAATTTGCTGAAGTATATATCAATCCTGTTCAGATGGTCAATAAAGAGTGACAGTAAAAATAAAGAGTTTGTTCATTAGGTGAATATTGCTGTGTATTAATTCTGATTATTCAACAAGTACTTTATGAATAATTATTAAATTCGCCGTTAATAACGTTTTGATAAATAGTTTTAAAGAAAAAGGTTTTAGAATTTATTGATCAGGATTAACAGCTATGTAGAATTCGTATTCACAAAATCTAAATCAATACATAATTGGCACATTTAATCTTATCCATTTTTTTTGTTTTCAATGGAAGTATTTACTCAGCGTCAAACGGGTCGCAAGATGCAAAACTGAATCAAGGAAGAAAGTATGCCATAGGCGATGAGGCTCATGGTGGTATAATTATTTATTTGGATCCAACTGGAGAGCACGGGATTATATGTGCCCCCAGAGATGAAAAACTTAAAGATAAGGCTCGTATGGTTTGGGGATGTCTGGAAACATACATCAGTGGGTCAAGAGGAACGGCCATTGGTTCTGGCGAACAAAACACAAAAGATATAATAGCAACATGTACAAAAGGAGTGACAGCTGCTGATGTTTGCTATAAATCCAGACAGAGTGGATACACGGATTGGTACTTACCTTCCAAAGGAGAACTTAATGCTATATATAAGCTTAAAAAGAAAGGAAAACTTAAGCTGAAAAGAACAGGATATTGGAGTTCCACCGGTACGGGAGATGGTAACGCCTGGGTTCAGACTTTTGGGATGGGCTTTCAGTTTGTAAGTTCAAAATATGGTAGCCATAGGGTAAGGCCAGTCAGGAAATTCTAATTAGAGTCTGTCTATAATGTGCTTTGAGAAGCCTTTCAGGATTCTTAAAGCTACACTGTTTTAACAGCTTTAGTAAAGCGTGGATCGTACTTTATAGACAGACTCTAATTATATCCCGGTAAAGTGCAGCAGGTTTATGGCTGCAAGTCCCAATAAACCAACAACTACCAGATAATAAATAGTTGGTAGAATGGTTTTTTTCAAGACCAAACCTTCATTTCCCAGAAAACCAACTGTGGCTGATGCTGCCACAATGTTGTGTATAGCTATCATGTTTCCTGCAGCAGCACCTACAGCCTGAAGAGCTACTATCATAGAGGTGGGCATGATTAGTTTTTCCGCCACACCAAATTGAAAAAGAGAAAACATTAAGTTACTTACAGTATTGCTGCCGGCTATAAAGGCACCAAGTGCACCAATGGCAGGAGCAAATAAAGGGTAGATGCTTCCGACAGTTCCCGCAACCCATTCAGCCATAGCAATTGGCATACCTGGTAAGTCACCGGAGTTTGTTCCGGAATTGATATATATCCTTACCATTGGCACAGTAAATATCAATACAAAGCCAGCACCAATGATCATGTTTGAGCTTTCGGAAAGGGCATTTTTAATGTCTTCCATTTTCATTTTGTGTAGAAATATGGTAATGGCCGCCACTACTAATAAAATTGAGCCAGGTAAGTAGAGTGGTACACTGGAAGCTGATATAGTGGTGCCAAATATTTCTGTCCAATTGATTTTTACGCTGGTCAACCAGCCTTTAAATGGAAGTTGGGTAAGGCGACTCAATACCAGAAGCCCGGCGAGAAACAGATAGGGAGAGCAGGCTTTTATTAATGATATTTTAGGAAGATCATCGTTGTTGGTTGTCTGTATTTCCAATTTGCCTATCCATTCTTTCGCCCATGATTTTCTATCGGGAAAGTCCCAGGTCTCTTTTGGGATAAGAAATCCTTTTTTAGCAGCAACGATTACGATAGTGATACCGATTAAAGAGCCCAGTAAAGTAGGAAACTCAGGCCCTAAGGTAATTCCGGTCAGAGTATATGGGATGGTGAATGCCAATCCACCAAAAAGGGTAAAGGGAAACACGGCCAATCCTTCTTTCCAGGATTTATTTTTTCCAAAGAATCGCGTCATCATGCAAACCATAAGTGTTGGCATTAGTGTGCCGGTAATACCATGAAGCACTGCTGCATTTGTAGTAACCAACTGTATATAATCCGTAAAACTTACGCCAGCTTCAGCCAGACTAGCATTTAATTCAGGGCTTTGCAAACCACCTCTTACTCCAACAAGGATAGGAGTGCCCACTGCACCAAATGTTACCGCTGTACTTTGAACCATCATACCAAGCATTACTGCACAGAATGTAGGAAATCCCAAGCCAATTAGGAGGGGAGCAACTACAGCTGCAGGCGTACCAAACCCGGCGGCACCTTCTATAAAAGACCCAAAAAGCCAGGTAATAATTACCACTTGTATCCGTCGGTCTGAACTGATATCAGTAAACCCTTTTCTGATTACACCTATAGCTTTAGAATGCTTGAGCAAATTGAGTAAAAGGATAGCTCCAAAAATGATATATAGAATGTCAAAAGTGATGAACATACCCTGGATTGATGAAGCCAAAATATGAATAAAGGGCAATCGCCAGCCAAAGTAGGCTATGACAATAGTGAGGATTAATGAAATCGGCATAGCGGTTTTAGCTGGCATTCTAAAGCCTACTAACATAATTGCTGCTGCTAAGATGGGTACTATAGCCAACAAGGCCAAAACAGAAATTGACATTGGATTTGCGATTTAGTGAATAGAGTTGATAGTATTTGAATTTTGAATGTCTGGGTTAATTCATTGTTTCTATATTTATAAGGTTTGGGATTTTTTTTCCATTGCAAGCGGCAAGTAAATTGTCAACAGCTATCATGCCCATTTTAGTGCGTGTGGCTATGGTTGCACTGGCAATATGTGGAAGTAATACCGTATTTTCCATTCTTAATAATTCCGGATGAATTTCCGGTTCTTCTTCAAATACATCTAAACCAGCTCCCATAATTCGCTTTTCTTTCAAAGCATTTACAAGTGCATTTTCGTCTACTACTGGTCCTCTGGCTGTATTTATGAGGTAGGCACTTTCCTTCATGAGTTCAAATTCTCTTTTACTTATAAGGTGAAAGGTGTCTTGATTGTAAGCCACATTGAGGGAGACAAAGTCCGCTTTTGACAGGAGTCCATCAAAGGACAGATAGGTCAGTCCCAATTCTTTTTCCTCGCTTTCAGAGAGCTTTGTTCTGTTCCAATAGACAATATTCATGTCAAATCCTTGTGCCCTTTTGGCGATTGCCCTGCCTATTCGTCCAAGGCCTACGATTCCTAGAGTAGCACCATAAATATCTGTTCCAAGGTATTGCAGTGGTCCCCAACCTTTCCACTTTCCTGTACGCACAAATTTATCGGCTTCCACTATCCTCCTCGTTAGGGTGGTCATTAAAGTAAATGCCAGGTCAGCCGAAGTTTCAGTGAGCACACCAGGAGTATTAGAAACTGGAATTCGTCTTTGAGTTGCTGCATCTACATCTATATTGTTGAATCCTACAGCATAATTCGCAATTATCCTAAGGTAGGGGTTGGCATCCATTACATCAGTATCAATAGTATCAGTAAGTAAGCACAGTAACGCATCTTTTCCTTTCACTGCTTTGATAATTTCTTCCTTGGAAAGAACTCTGTCTTCAGTGTTCATTTCCAATTCTGTTTCCTGTCGCAATCGTTCCATAACCTTTGGGGGGAGCTCCCGGGTGAGAAATACTTTTGGTCTCATTCTTAAATTCAATTTTTATAGTTTATTGGAAAATGTATTTGTACAAACAATTAATCCATTGGGTTTGAAAGATAACAGCAATGTATGAGAATGTGAGTATTGAAAGTTAACTTTTTGAAATAGGATTAAAATAATTGCATTCTGGAAAATGGTAATGGGGATAATAAATTGCACATATTTAAATTCTATATTTGTCATACACAATTACTATTTGTAGAGTTTATCATGAGTGTATTTTCTTTTAATGTAAATATATTATGGTATTTGTCATACAAATATTTATTTCCTATACTTGTATGATAACTGCCAAATGACATTATCAATTGTCCGAAAATCAAGTCAACATGCGACCTCTTAATCTACGAATAGAACAGGAAATAGAGCGTTCTATAAGGAGTAGAGAATATTCAGCAGGACAGAAATTGCCCACTGAAAATGAATATTGCGCAAAGTTCTCTGCAAGTCGCACGGTGGTTCGTGAAGCTCTGAAAAGCCTTAACTCAAAAGGGCTTGTTGATATAAAAAAAGGCAGTGGTATTTATGTAACCCAATTGAGTACAAAAGGTGCCATAGATATGCTCAATTTTTATTTTGAAATGTCTCAGGATAAAGATTTGGTGTATAATACTATTAAAGCCCGACAGTATTTCGAGCCTGAAATTGCAGCTCAGGCTGCCATGCGACGTACGGATTCCAATCTTCATGATTTAAAAATCAGTCTGGATAAACTGATAGCATGTCCTTTGGAAAACGTGGAATTGGAAACTGAATTGGACAGGGAATTTCATTCTTTGGTAACAGATTCGGCAGCTAATCCGGTTGTTAAGATAATTATGGAACCTATTTTTAATTTGATTCCAAAACACAATAAAACAGTATATGGCAAAGATGGCCCCATATCTGATTCAGACAGGAGAGATGCTACCGTTAAATTTCACAAGGGTATTTATGAAGCTATTGAGCAGAAGGACAGCAGAGAGGCTTACTACCAGATGAAACAGAGCTTGCTGAAAACAGAAAAAAATCATTTGGCACTAATGGATTTTTTAAAGAAAAACAATACAAATTTACAATAGCCTACTATAGAGCATGGATAAAGAGAATTCGAATAAGGAATTGAGAAGTCACAGTTGGTTCGCCCCGGCTGACGAAAAATTGGGTTTTATCAATAGGTCGTGGTTGAGAAATCAGGGTTGTCCCGACGATTATTTCACAGGAAGACCTGTGATTGGGATATGCAACACATGGTCGGAGTTGACCCCTTGCAATGCCCACCTCAGAGATTTTGCCGACATGGTAAAGCGTGGAGTATTGGAAGCAGGGGGAGTTCCTTTTGAATTCCCTGTTACTTCTATGGGAGAAACGCTCATGCGACCTACGGCCATGCTCTTTAGAAACCTTGCCAGCATGGATACTGAAGAAAGTATTCGTGCCAATCCCCTAGATGGCGTGGTGTTACTTACAGGTTGTGACAAAACCACACCCTCCACAATAATGGGAGCATGTAGTGTCGATTTGCCTACTATCGTAGTACCTGGAGGCCCTATGCTGAATGGTCGTTACAAAGGTGAATTGATTGGTTCGGGTACTTTTGCCTGGAAGATAAAGGAGAAAATGAGCAATGAGAATTTCACTAAAAAGGATCTTTCTGAGGCTGAAGTATGTAATTCCAGAAGTGCAGGGCACTGTATGACTATGGGTACAGCTTCTACTATGGCTTGTATGGCAGAGGCTTTGGGGCTCACCCTTCCGGGTGCTGCGGCCATTCCTGCAGTAGATTCCAGGAAAAAGTTATTGGCACAACTCTCAGGTAGGAGAATTGTGCAGATGGTAAAAGAAGATTTGACTCTTTCCAAGATACTTACACGCAAAGCGTTTGAAAATGCCATAGTAGTGAATGCGGCAGTTGGTGGGTCAACTAATTTTATCATACATCTTCAGGCGATAGCCGGTAGGATAGGAGTTGATTTGGAATTGCAAGACTTTGATAAATTGGGGAGTCATATTCCATTATTGGTCAATCTGATGCCATCTGGTAAGTTTTTGATGGAGGATTTCTTTTATGCTGGTGGATTGCCTGCTGTCATAAGAGAATTGAAAGATAAAATTCATAACGAAGCAATCACCGTAAATGGAAATGCAATAGGTGAAAACAACCTTGATGCAGAGTGCTATAACAGGGAAGTGATTTCTACTGTGGTAGATCCTTTTCAGGAAGAGGCGGGCATTGCTGTATTGTATGGAAATCTCTGCGAAAATGGTGCTGTGATCAAGCCGTCAGCGGCTTCTCCGGATTTGATGGTGCATAGCGGAAAGGCCGTTGTGTTTGAATCGATCGAAGATTGCCATGCTCGGATTGACGATCCTGAACTTGATATTGATGAAAATAGTGTCATCGTTTTGCAGGGTGTTGGCCCTGTGGGGTATCCTGGTATGGCTGAAGTAGGCAATGTAAGTTTACCTGTAAAACTCATCAAAAAAGGAGTGAAAGATATGGTAAGGATTTCGGATGGCAGAATGAGTGGAACTGCTTTTGGTACAGTGGTGTTGCATGTTTCTCCTGAGTCTGCAATAGGTGGTACGTTGGCTTTGGTGAAGACAGGAGATATCATCGAATTGGATGTACCAAATCGCAGAATGGAGCTGAAGGTATCCGATGAGGAACTAAAGAAAAGAAGAGACAACTGGAAAGCACCTGAATCTAAATATGATCGTGGGTATGTCAACTTATATATCAAAACTGTAGAACAGTCTCATCTGGGAGCAGATTTAGATTTCTTGGTTGGTAAATCCGGATCAGAAGTTTTAAGGCATTCTCACTGATATAAATGATTTTCAAACAACCATAATACGATGAATATACTATTACTACTGCTCAGCGTGGTACTCATTATTTTAATGACAGCAAAATTCAGTGTGCATCCATTTTTAGCCCTACTTTTTTCTGCTTTGTTTTTTGCTCTTTTATCCGGTATGCCATTTGCCCTGATTCTTACATCAATCAATAATGGTTTTGGAAATACACTGGCTGAGATAGGAATTGTAATAGTACTTGGTGTCATCATTGGAGCTTTTTTGGAGCATTCCGGAGGAGCATTTAAGTTAGCTGAGGTGGTTTTGAAAATAATAGGACGCAGGCGGGTACATGCAGCTATGGCCATAATCGGTTACATTGTGTCCGTACCTGTTTTTGCGGATAGTGGATTTATAATTTTAAGTCCTTTGAATAAAAGCTTATCAAAAAAAGCAGGGCTTTCCATAGCAGGAACTGGTGTTGCTTTGATTTTGGGATTGACATTGACACATGTAATGGTTCCTCCTACTCCCGGTCCCATAGCAGCAGCAGGAATATTAGGTGCTGATGTAGGTTTGGTTATGTTATTAGGCCTTGGAGTAAGTGCTGTTACTTTGGTGGTGGCTATTATATATTCAAAGACTGTTGCGGCTAAAACTTACATCGATCCCAATCCGGAATATTCTGAAGAGGAAATAGAAGAAAAAATCAAAAGTGCCCCAAGTGCGGTGAAGTCTTTTCTACCCATTTTGATTCCAATTATTTTGATAGTTGGCAAGTCTTTAGTAGAGTTTAATATTACTCCTTCAGAGCAGAATGCTGGTTGGATAGAAGGGGTTAAATTTCTAGGTTCTCCTATCATTGCACTGATCATCGGCATGCTCTTGGCATTTTTGCTGCCTAAAAAATTTGATATGGAGATCCTGTCTGCTACAGGCTGGGTTGGTAAGGCAATGGGTAGTGCTTCTACTATATTGTTGATCACAGGAGCTGGTGGAATTTTTGGCGAAATCCTTCAAAATTCAGGAATTGGTGATAGTATGACCGAACTGCTTTCGGGTGCCAGTTTGGGTATTTGGTTGCCGTTTCTTCTCTGTGCTGCCATCAAAACTGCTCAAGGGTCATCTACAGTTGCTTTGATTACCACAGCTTCTATCATGGCTCCATTGCTGGCAACTTTAGGTTTTGAAAGTGAAATGCAAAAAGCATTAATTGTAGTTGCTATTGGAGCGGGAGCTGCCGTGGTGACCCATGCTAATGACAGTGGCTTTTGGGTGGTGACCCAGCTCACAGGAATGGACATCAAAACGGGCTACAAACTTTTTACGCTTGGTACTTTTGTGATCGGCGTTTTTGCGGCATTTCTTGTATTCCTTTTGTCGCTGTTTTTATAAGGAACAAAAATGGGTGGTGGCTTTTTCATAAGTGTGGACTGGGGAACATCAAACGTCCGTGTTCGATTGGTGAGGTTTCCTTCTCTTCAAATTATAGAAGAAATTGTATTACCGCAGGGAATAAAAAGTACATATAATCTTTGGAAGGAACAGGGTGGTGACCGAGAAGATTATTTCCTTGACTTTTTAAAATCTCAAATTGATCAATTCAAAGTTGAGTTAGACAAGAGCACAACAGTTGTTGTATCGGGAATGGCATCATCCAGTATAGGAATGAGGGAGTTGCCTTATGCTGGTTTGCCATTCAATACAGATGGAAGTACTTTGTATATTGAAGAAATCACGAACCCAAATTTCCCATTTCAGGTAAAATTAATCTCGGGAGTAAGGTCAGACTCTGATGTTGTCAGAGGGGAAGAGGTGCAAATTGTTGGTCTTACAAATGAGACAGATTTAGAGTTCAATACCGTGTTTGTTATGCCGGGAACACACAGTAAACATGTGATATGTGACAAAGGAGTGGTCACGGATTTTCATACATTTATGACCGGAGAAATGTTCCAGGTGATATCGGAATATACCATTTTGAAAAATTCTTTGAATCATGGAGAGTTCGGAGAAAAGGAAGGACTGGCATTTGATGAAGGTGTTTCGTCTTCCACTGAAGGACATTCATTGCTCAATGAATTGTTTAAAATCAGAGCTTATAATTTATTTGGGAGTAGGTCAGAAACAGAAAACTATTATTTCTTAAGTGGTTTGCTGATTGGTAATGAATTGATTACGTTGAAAAACACCAATCATGACACCATCAAATTGTGCGCTGGGGGTAATTTGTTTGAATTGTACCACAGGGCAATGGGGAAGTTAGTATTGCACAAAACTCAGATAGTATCGAAAGATAAAGTAGATGCTTCTGTGGTTAAAGGTCAATGGAAAATAATTAAGGATTTACTTTAAAAGAAATTGATATGGGTGTGAATTACAAGGAGGATTTGTTTAGCAAAATGCCTGTAGTAGGTATTATGAGAAATTTCTCTAATGAAAACATAGAAGCCATCGTTCCTTTGTATAAAAAGGCTGGTTTTACCACTTTGGAGATTACCATGAATTCAAGTAATGCTGAAGAGGTTATAACTCACTTGTCTAAAAACCATCCGGATTTAAATATTGGTGCCGGTACAGTTTGCAACATCGATGATTTAGAAAAGGCACTTGGTGCAGGTGCGTCTTTTATCGTTACGCCAATTATGGACAATGAGGTGATGCAGGTTTGTCGTGAAAGCAATGTGCCGATATTTCCCGGTGCATTTACACCACTGGAAATTTACAATGCCTGGAAATCAGGTGCTTCAGCTGTAAAAGTATTCCCAGCTACACAACTGGGACCGGGTTATGTCAAGGATGTATTAGGGCCTCTAAACCAAATAAAACTCCTGCCAACCGGTGGTGTTTCCATCGACAATATTGAGGCATTTTTCAAAGCAGGTGCTGTTGGTGTAGGTATGGGAAGTACTCTGTTTGATAATAAATTTATTGAAAGTAAAGATTATGATAGTCTTTTTATCCATTTTCAAAATATCTATACGAAAGTGGGAGGATGTTTGAATTAACTTATGACAGGGTTTCTATTAAATGAAGGTGGGTTTAAATACGTTTCTTTTGACTCCCGGTTTGGAAGTGTCAAGGATATCCTTTCTTCCTGTATTTATTCTCAGTTAACCACCGTCAAAGACGGTGGTTGTTTACTCAGTTTGTAAGATGATACTTATTTGGGGAATACGGGGCAATACGCTCTATCCATCGTATTGGATGCATAACTCAAATTCGCTGTTTAAGGAATAAGGAAATCATATTCCTTATCTATGGGATACTTCCTCCGCAGGTATGACGCACTCACAAGCGGCCTTCGTCATTTCTGCGGAGGCAGAAACCTCAATAAAAAAAATGCCAAGGACAGTGGTTTCATCCTTTTTAGAAACTAATATTTCCCGGATCTCTGCTGGTATGAAAAACATCCAGTATCATCACAGCTTCCGGGGTAACTTCATAAATGATTTTATAACTCCAGATTACCTTGAACCGATAATTCCCGGGTTCATTTTTTAGATAAGGGTCTTCAGCAAACTTTTCAGGAAAAATATTCAGGTTCTTGGCTGATTTAGTTATTTCATTCCGGACTTTTCTTGCCCCGCCAAGAGATTCTCTTTTTTTTTGATATAATAGACATTATCACGGTTGATTGTGCATAGAGAGATTACAAGATTTTTTTCTCCAAAATTAGCAATGAATTGGCGGTTTTTTTAAGAGCAAAATTCTCCATAATAAATCAACCGTGATAATGTCTAATTGTAGATACTTTTTAAGGCATATTTAGCATCATCATCCCAGATGATCTTGAGTTTCTTTTTTACCATTGTTCCATTTCCTTCTCAAGGTCTTCCTGAGTAGTGAAATTTCCGGCTTTTATATTAGATTTGGCCTCCTTAACTCTATCTTTAAAAGTTTGCACACTCATAGGTTTTCCCGGCAAAGTATAGTCTTCTTCAAAATATGCTTTGGCCATAGCTTGCATCATGTGCAGAAGCTTTTTATCCCCCTGTTTTACATATTCGTGTAGTTCTTCTCTTAATTGTGCTGTGCCCATAATTCTTAAAGTCTTTTCCCAAAGTTAACGATTTCAATATTTATTCAGTTTACTGTATGATACTTATTTTGGGGAATACGGGGCAATACGCTCTTTCCATCATATTGGATGTAAAACTCAAATTCGCTGTTAAGGAATAAGGAAATCATATTCTTTCTCTATGGGGATACTGCCTACGCAGGTATGACGGTATTCACAAGCGGCCTTCGTAGGCAGGCGAGACGCATTGAACCAGTTTTTCTTTTTTGTGCAATTTGGGACTAGAGTGGCGAAGTATTGTATCTAGTTGTTTTCGGTTATTCTTTGAGAATTCATCTTTGTGGGAAAAAAATCTGTCACATATACAATGGATTTGTCTTCATTAATATGGTAGATGATTTTGAGTTCAAAGTGCTTGGTTTCTCGGTGAAGTATAAATCTGAAAGTCTCTTTTAATTCTTCCAGGTATTTCTCTTTTCTTCCTCTACTTGGTTTTTTATCTAATGTTCCCACTGTTGTGAAAATATTTTCATCAACTTCAATTGCCCGTTTAAAGCTAAAGTTATCGTAAATGTAAGGCAAGACGATTTCATGATAACGGTTCTTTGCTGGTCGAGTAATTTCTATTTTGAATACTTTTTCTTGATCCATTGCTTGTTCTCTTTTCTAAATTCATCCATTGACAAAACATCCCCCTCCTCTATCGCTTTAAGCGATTCTTCTGCTCGTGACTCCACCTCTGCCTGGATAATTAGTTGCTCCATTCTTTGCAATGTTGATACTTCCTGAATTTTCATTAAACGATCAATTAGACCTAATTTTATTGTTTCCGTTTTCATACTATTCTAATTTAGAAAGACCTTCTGTAAAACTAATGATTTCAATATTTATTCAGTTTGTAAGATGATACTTATTTTTGGGGAATACGGGGCAATATGCTCTTTCCATCATATTGGATGTAAAACTCAAATTCGCTGTTAAGGAATAAGGAAATCATATTCCTTCTCTATGGGATACCTGCCTACGCAGGTATGACGGTATTCACAAGCGGCTTTCGTAATTTCTCAGGAGAAAGGAAAGCTTAGCAAAAAATGAGATCTTTCCTGTCTGCCATGGACAGGCAGGCGCTACACTCAAGATGACAAAGGTTACAACCTGCTCTTCCTTGTCATTCTGATCGCAGTGAAGAATCTAAACAGTTACGCAATATAATCGTGCGCCATTGATATTATTTTAACGATCTCTTTTTTCTACTGGATACGGTTGGGTGATATAAACCTATAAGGTTTTAAAAACCTTATAGGTTTGATGAAAAGGGATGGACTTACAACAAAAAACCGGACAAAAAGTTAAGCGCATATTGAACAATTAATTTTCCCATATTGTTCGGGGGTTTTATACCCTAGATATGAGTGTTTTCTTTTACGGTTGTACCAGATTTCTATAAACTCAAACACA
>NZ_JBDKWG010000140.1:0-28217 GCF_040151475.1 Reichenbachiella sp. MALMAid0571
TTGGTTGACTTCCCTGTCAAACACAGATTTACTGCCATCATTTTGAACTCCTTATCGAAGTGTCTTCTTTCTTGTTTCATCTTATGTAAATTTAGCTTAACGAGCTTAACTTACTGTCCTGTCAAATGTAGCAGTTCCAAGTTTATTTAAGGAAAGACAGGCATTTCCGCTCCTTATCGCTGCTTACAATAATTTGAATCAAGAAGACTTTGCAAGTGTTTTAAAACTGGTAAGCATTATTACTTTTAGATATACAGTAATTGGTAAATTGCACACCAATCTCAAAGAAGACATATATAATAAAGCTGCGAATGGAATTAGTAATAATGAATTGACGACTGTGTCTCAAATTGCAAATTCGTTGATTAACCTGTATCCTAGTGATAATGATTTTAAAAATGATTTTGCATCCAAATCAATAAGTACTAAGAGAGGAAAAAAAATTGTTCGTTATATTCTATTCAGTATTGAAAACCACCTTAGTCAATCTGACTATCCATATGAGGACACCCCAGGTACTATTGAACACATCCTACCTGAAAATGGAAACGAGAACTATTTAGACGAATTCCCACAATCAATTCATGAATCATTGGTGTACCGTTTGGGTAATTATACGATACTTGAGGATGATAAAAATAGGGCTTGTGAAGCCCTTCCATTCGAAGAAAAAAAAGAAATATTTCGAACGAGTCAATATGCAATTACAACTGAAATAACTTCTAGCAATTGGACGCCTAATAGTATAGATAGAAGACAAGATAAATTGGCCAAATATGCTAGTTCTATTTGGAGAATTTCGCAGTTTGACTAAACACCTCTCGTTGGTTTTGTGACCAACAAGCCTCTAGGCAAACGGATTAGATATCATCTACATAGTGCGTTAAAAAGGGATGCGAAAAAGCTTCACTTTCATAAAACTGTGCAGAACTGTACTCATAGTCAAGAAGGCTTTTAGCCAACATTCATTTTCCTTGAACGGGGTTGTTATGGATATAATCCAGTTTTTGCTTGATTACCTTTCGGGAATACATTTCAACTGCCATAGGGTTTCTTACCATATTTGGTAATTATCTGCTATATATGACCGTATTTGCTGATAATGGCTTTGTCTTTAATGTAATGTGTTGATTGCCTTTTAGGAGTTTGTTACAAAACTAACTGCATGGATAATCGGTATTGAACCTTTCAATGGGCTTTTCACCACTGATGCCCAAAAACATTAGGCCAGACAAACCTCACCCCAATTCCTTCAACTTGGCCTCAAGCATTTCAATTTTAGACTCGGCATCTGCTTGCTTCTTTTTTTCTATTGCTACTACATTTTCAGGAGCATTGCTTACAAAGCGTTCGTTGTTTAGTTTTTTATTGATAGTATTGAGGAATCCCTTTGTGTATTCTAATTCATTTGTTAGTTCAGCTTTTTCTTTTTCTACATCAATTTTACCTTCCACAGGGATAAAAAACTCATCGGAGTTGATGGTAAAGCTCAGAGAACTACCCGGATTTTCTTCGCATTGAGTGAACGAAGAAAGATTCGCAAGTTTGGATATTATTTCTTTAAACGCAGAATACTCCTCGAATTCTGATGTTTTGGCAAATAGCTCCAATTCATTCTTAAACGAAATGCCGTTAGAATTTCGGATATTTCTGATGTTAGAAATCAGTTCAAAAGACTTTTCGGCTGCTGAAATTATTTGCTGATCAAAGGCTTTCGCTTCCGGCCATTCGGATACAATCAAATAATCTTTGTCTTCACGCTTTTCTATTTTTTGCCAGATTTCCTCGGAAATAAATGGCATATAAGGATGTACTACTTTCATTAGTTTCTCAAAGAAATTAATGGTCGTGTCGTATGTTTCCTTGTCAATAGGTTGACCGAAATCGGGTTTGATAATCTCCAGATACCAGGAACAGAAGTCGTCCCAAATGAGTTTATAAACCGACATCAATGCATCCGAAAGCCTGAATTTGGAGAAATGATCTTCCAACTCTACCAATACCTGATTGTATCGGGCTTCAAACCATTCTTTAGCCAATGTGTTTTTCTGACTTGCCGGCTTCTCAACTATTTCCCAGTTTTTAACCAAACGGAATGCATTCCATATTTTAGTAGAGAAATTTCTTCCCTGCTCGCATAGTTTTTCATCAAAAAGAAGATCGTTTCCAGCAGCAGAGCTTAAAAGCATGCCAACCCGCACTCCATCAGCACCATATTGGTCAATGAGACCCAACGCATCGGGTGAGTTACCGAGGGATTTGGACATTTTTCTACGTTGCAAATCCCTTACCATTCCTGTGAAATATACCTTTTCAAAAGGTTTTTCATTCATGAATTCATAACCGGCAAAAATCATCCGGGCTACCCAGAAAAATATAATGTCCCAGCCTGTAACCAATACAGAAGTGGGGTAGTAATATTTTATATCTTCATTGCCCGGGTTTTCAAATCCATCGAATCCAGAGATGGGAACAAGCCATGAACTGAACCAGGTGTCCACCACATCCTGATCTTGTTTTAAATCGGTAATTTGCAGTTTTTCATCTCCTGAATCTTTCCTGGCTATTTCCAAAGCTTCTTCTACAGTAGGAGCCACTGCCACACCGTTTTCCCCATAGTAAAATGCCGGAATTTGCTGTCCCCACCACAATTGCCTTGAGATAGGCCAGTCACGAATGTTGTCCAGCCAGTGTTTGTAAGTGTTTTTAAACTTTGGAGGATAAAACTGAATTTCATCATTCATTACATTTTCCAATGCAGGCTTTACAATCTCCTGCATATCTACATACCACTGGAGTGAAAGTTTAGGCTCAACTACCGTATCTGGATTTCTTTCTGAAAAACCTACTTTGTGTCTGAGGTTTTCAACTTTTGCTAAAATTCCTAAAGCTTTTAACTCTTTGGTTATTGATTTTCTTGCTTCTTCTCTGTCTAAACCAATGAAAAACTGTGCTGCTTCTGAAAGAGTACCATCATCGTTTAAGATGTCAATGATTTCTAAATTGTGTTTTTGCCCCAATTCATAGTCATTGATGTCGTGTGCAGGGGTCACTTTCAGGCATCCTGTTCCAAACTCAAGATCAACATACTCATCCTCTATGATAGGTATTGACCTGTTGACCAGAGGGACTATGGCTCTTTTGCCTTTTAGATGCTGATATCTTTCATCATTTGGGTTGATGCATATGGCAGTATCGCCCAAAATAGTCTCAGGACGGGTAGTGGCAATGGTTACAAATTCGTCACTGCCTTCTAATTTGTAATTGACATAGTACAATGCGGCATCAACTTCTTTGTAGATTACTTCTTCATTGGAAATGGTAGTTTGAGCGGTGGGATCCCAGTTCACCATTTTGTTGCCTCTGTATATGTATCCTTTTTTATACAACCTTACAAAAACATCAATAACTGCTTTGGATAGTTTGGGTTCCATTGTAAAAAATGTCCTGTCCCAATCGCATGAAGCACCAAGTCGTTTGAGTTGATCCAGAATAATTCCTCCATATTTGTCTTTCCATGCATGTGCGTGTTTCAGAAACTCATCTCTGGTAAGGTCTGCCTTGGTAATTCCCTTTTCACGTAATAAACCAACTACCTTTGCTTCTGTAGCGATTGACGCATGGTCTGTTCCCGGAACCCAGCAGGCTTCTTTGCCTTCCATTCGGGCTTTTCGAATCAATACATCCTGAATGGTGTTGTTGAGCATGTGACCCATGTGTAAGATACCCGTCACATTCGGAGGAGGTATAATTATAGTGAATGGTTCTTTGTCAGGGTTAGGTTTTGAGTGGAAAAAACCTTTAGTCATCCATTCTTCGTAAATCTTTGATTCAACTTCCTGAGGATTGTATTTAGTCGATAAGGACATTTTGTAAGTCTAAAAAATATGTTAAAAATAAGTTTGTCCTATTTAACCAAAGTACAACGAACAATCATTTTTATATTTCGTTTCAAATTGAGAATAGGAATTAAGCAAGATATCATTGAACTATCTTACCTGAATTTTTAAAAGAAGGTGCAAAAGTATAAAATATAATACCTAAGGAAATCTATACGGCAAACAAAAGTGTATAGATTTTGTTATACTTGGAGTTATAATGGCACTAAACAGTGTTATTACCAATCTCAAAAATTAGATGAAAAACACCAAATCAATCAACTACCCTCAACTTGCAAGTTTAGTAGGACTTTATGCATCTGTCATTATTGGATGGATTGCTTATTACAATTACCAGCCTAAATTATTATTAAATTTTGGATTCGTACAATTTACTTTTGCTTTGTTTGTAGCTCAGGGACTGATAATGGTTATTACACCACCCATAGCCGGGAAGATTGGTGACAGGTTTAGGCAAACCTCAGGCCATAGGCTACCCGTTATCACGGCTGGAATAAGTTTTGCGGCTATGGTTTTTATGGCTGTGGCGTTTACCTTGATGGCTAATCCGGGTGAAATTCTTAAATGGTTACTTCCAGTGTTAATAATACTTTGGTTGTTTTCCATGAGTATTTTTACTAGTCCTGCGATTTCAACTATTGAGCTTTTTGCTCCATCTGCCAAGTTACCTACTGCAATGGCAATTATTACATTGGTTTCAGGCCTTATATATGCTATAGAACCCATTATTGTAGATTTGATTGATTATCTGGGTGCACCTATTACCTTTATTGGTGGTGGAGTAGCAGTTTCGGTTTCTGGTTACTTTCTTAGAAAGACGTCTGCAGTAGTGGATGATAAAGTAGAAAACGTTGAGGTGCCAGTGATCACCCAACAAGATGAATCCAATAGTGAAATTGATTTTCCGTTTGTTATAATGCTCGGTATTGCTTTTGGTATAGCATCCACTGTACTTTTCAATAAATTTCCTGATAGATTCGAGGCAGTACTTGTATCAGGGCCAGATTCATTTAACGGCAACCAGATTGTGTCAATGATATTGGCTTTTTCCGCTGTGGTGTCTATTCCGATAGGAAATGTGGTTGAGAAGTTTGGCGCAAATAAATCTTCTCAGGTGGGTATTGTTGGTGTTTTGATAGTGATGTTCGGTGTATTGCTGGTGGATAATGTGGTTGGGATAATTATTTGCACGTTTTTGTTTTCAATACTCTATACATTGGTGTCTGTAAGTACTTTGCCATTGGCACTGTCCAAAGTGGATTTTAAAAGAAAGGTATTTGGTGTAGGGTTGTTTTTTGCCGGGTTTGAAATTCCAAATGGAATTTTGGAGGCTATAATGCACTATTGATTTTGAAAATCATTTCCTTGTGATCAATAATCACAAGGAAATGATAAATATTTTTACTTCGATTTTTCTTTTTCCGGCTCTATTCCGTGAATTTTCCTTTTGATAGTAGCTTCGAGTTCTTCCATCAATTCCGGATTGTCAGCGATCAGGGCTTTTATGGTATCCCTGCCTTGTCCCAGTTTATTCCCTTTGTATGAAAACCAGGAGCCAGCTTTGTTGATAACATCCAGTTCAACTCCGAGATCTATTATTTCACCGACTTTTGATATTCCCAGTCCATACATTATATCAAATTCTACCACTTTGAACGGAGGAGCTACTTTATTTTTCACTACTTTCACCCTGGTCCTGTTGCCTAGTATATTATCGGCATTTTCTTTTATTTGCCCGATTCTGCGAATGTCTAGTCTTACAGAAGCATAAAATTTGAGTGCATTTCCACCAGTTGTAGTTTCAGGGTTTCCGAACATTACTCCAATCTTTTCACGCAACTGATTGATAAATATGCAGCAACAACCCGTTTTGTTGATGGCACCAGTAAGTTTTCTTAAAGCCTGACTCATTAACCTTGCCTGAAGGCCCATTTTGCTATCACCCATTTCACCTTCCAGTTCGGCTTTTGGAACCAGAGCCGCTACTGAATCAATAACAATAATATCAATTGCACCTGATCTGATAAGATGTTCGGCTATTTCCAAAGCCTGCTCTCCATTGTCGGGTTGAGAGATTAATAAGTTTTCAGTATCAATTCCAAGTTTTTCAGCGTAAGTCTTGTCAAAAGCATGTTCAGCATCTATGAAAGCAGCCAGTCCTCCCTGTTTTTGCGCTTCGGCAATACAGTGCATGGTCAACGTGGTTTTTCCCGATGATTCCGGCCCGTAAATTTCAACCACCCGTCCTCTGGGGATTCCTCCAATGCCCAATGCGATATCCAGACCCAATGAGCCTGTAGGTATGGAAGGTATATCCATTACTTTTTCATCAGACAATTTCATTACAGCACCTTTTCCGTACGTTTTTTCTAATTTATCTATGGTCAGCTGTAGTGCTTTTAATTTTTCTGTATTCTCGCTCATGCCTGTAGGTGTTTATAATTATTGTTTAAGCTAAATTAGTTCAAATATTGAGATGATAGTATTTAATCAGATGGATATTGTTCCTTGTTTTGAGTGCAATTTGAATATTAATTTTTACAAATAAAATCATAATACTATAAATATTAGTATTTATTTAAGAAAATCATCTTTTTGAATTGATTTAGTAAAGTGCTTATAAATTTAAAACTAAATAAATTAGTAAATAATAAAAAAGAATGGCTCGCAATGATTGTATTTCTAACCAGATTCATTTTTTATCTGAGAGTGAGGTTTAATTTGATTTTTCATTTGGCAGGTATTGATTTTATATAGATATGAAGAAGAAAATTGCTCTGGGTGTTTTGGTTGTATCGACTGTATTAATTGTCTTATACTTAGATTTGTTAAAGTATGGAGTGATGCAGGCAAACGGACAGTTGAAGGTAGTTTGGAATGCGAAACCAATCGGAGACGTGTTATCTGATGTTAATTTTCCGGATTCATTAAAAATGAAGATTGAATTGATGCAGGAGATCAGACAGTTTGCAATAGATTCGTTGGGATTGAAGGATACTAAAAACTTTACCTCAGTTTTTGACCAGAAAGGAGAGGATATTCTTTGGAACCTGTCGGCATGTGAACCTTACGAATTGAAATCTGTGCAGTGGACTTTCCCGTTTCTAGGATCATTCTCATATAAAGGATTTTTCGAGCTGGATAAAGCCAGAGAAGAAAGAGCAGAGCTTGAGAAAAAGGGTTTGGATACAAGAATTAGAACAGTAAATGCCTGGTCCACATTGGGTTGGTTTAGAGATCCGATTTTATCTAATCAGCTTACCAGAAGTGAGGGATCATTGGCAGAGCTGGTAATTCACGAACTCACCCATGCCACAGTTTTTATCAAAGACTCTCTGTCGTATAATGAAAACCTGGCTTCATTTATTGGAGAAAAAGGAGCGGTTAAGTTTTTAAATTTTAAATATGGTGCGAGTAGTGCTTATGCCAATCAATATGTTAATTCGGAACATGATTATGTAAAATATACCAACCACATGCTAGTTGGGACAAAGAAGCTTGACAGCCTGTATCAATCATTTACAGCGGACATGAATGATTCTCTGAAAAGTAGAAAGAAGCAAATGATGATTTCAAAAATAATACAAGCTGTAGATACCGTATCCTTTAAAAATCCTCAGAGATTTAAAGGGATATTTTCTGAACGACTGCCCAACAATTGCTATTTTTTGTCCTTCCACAGGTATTTTTCTAAAATAGATCAATTTGAAATTCAGTTAAAGAATCAATTTGATGGAGATTTAAGAGCTTTTATCCAATATCAAAAGGAAAATCAGTAGAAATGAGAGTGTTATCCGTTATATTGTATATTGTTATGTTTGATGGAAAAAATTCAGTGCATGCATGGTTGTTGGGTGACGATAATAAAATACCATTGAAAGTAAGGCAGGTATGTTCACTGGCGCAATTGGACTGTATATAAAATACGCTTCAGGATTGAAAAATCCCTTGAATAAAATATGATGTCCCCGGTTATTTCCTTTATATTAAATAATTGTTATCAGTTGATTAAAAATTTGATTTTGAAATCAGATGCTACAATTTTGAGTTGTTAAAAAAATGTGATTAACATTTAGTTTACCTTTAATTCAATACTTGAGACTATGGCTGAGGAAAAAAAAGTACTAATTGTAGATGACGAGCCGGATATACTGGATTTGTTAAAATACAATCTGGAAAAAGAAGGCTACCTGGTACAGACCGCCTTAGATGGAATCAAAGGGGTAGAAATTGCGAAGCAATTTATTCCGGATCTTATTTTGCTCGATATTATGATGCCAAAGCAAGACGGTGTGGAGACCTGCAGGCAATTGAGAGACCTGAGTGAACTGAGCCATACTTTTATTATATTTCTGACTGCTCGTGTGGAAGAATATTCGGAGGTAGCAGCTTTCGAAACAGGTGCGGATGATTACATTGCCAAGCCTATCAAACCAAGAGCGTTGATGAGTAGAATCAATGCCCTGTTTAGAAGAAAAAACTCCAAACAATCTGAAAACGAGAAAATAGAAGTTGGTGATTTGGTTATAGATAGAGAAAGCTATGTGGTGTATCAGTCTGGCAATGAACTCAATTTGCCAAAAAAAGAGTTTGAGTTGCTTTATTTTCTTGCACAGCATTCTGGCAAAGTATTTAGTCGAGAAGATTTATTACACAATATTTGGGGTACTGACGTGTATGTGTTGGCCAGAACCGTCGATGTACACGTGCGTAAAGTGCGGGAAAAGATAGGAGAGGGGTATATTTCTACTATAAAAGGTGTAGGCTACAAGCTTGAGATTAATTAACTTGAGGATTTGAGCAAAGAAGAAGTATTTTGCTTGCTGTCTGTTTGTTGACGATTGCAGATTAGAAAAGACAAACTCTACAGTTAAATCTATTTTGAGATGTAGTTGGTATCTTTCTATCTGTAGCTACATAATAAATCCAATATTTCATGGCATTAAATTCCAGAGTTCTTGCTCTTCTGTTAGCGTTTTCACTATCTACGATTACATCTCTTTCGCTGTATGTTTTTCAGGATTTCACGAGTAAGGAGTTTTGGTGGATATATTCATTTTCTTTGGTTGTATCATTTGTTATCATTTACATAGTACTGGAGTTTCTTTTTTTCAGGGAATTAAAAGGGTTGTACAATCTGTTTCATAAAATAGAAAAAGCCGAATCCAAAAAAGCCAAAGACTTTAAGTCATTAAATGGTATATATGCAGAATTGTATAAGTATGCACAAAACAAACAATCTGAAATAGAAGAGCTAAAGCGAATGGCAAAGTTCAGACGACAATTCCTTGCTGACGTATCTCATGAGCTGAAAACTCCAATATTTGCAGCGCAAGGTTTTGTACATACTCTACTTGATGGGGCAGTCAATGATCAAAATATCCGAATGAAATTCCTTAAGAAAGCTGCCAAGAGTTTGGATGGACTGGATGCACTTGTCCAGGATTTGTTGACGGTTTCGCATATGGAGGCTGGTGATATTACCATGCATAGAGAAAATTTTGATATTGGGGAAATGATATACGACGTGTTTGATGAGTTTGAAGAAACTGCACATGGGAAGGAAATTAAACTATATGCATCCTGCAAAAGATATGAGGAGGTAATGGTTTATGCAGACCCCAGGCGTATATATCAAGTATTGGTCAATCTGATATCCAATGCAATAAAATACTCTAAAGATTCAGGAAAAGTATTTGTGTCAGTGGATGAAGTTAAAAATGAACGTATTAAAGTTAGTGTTATTGATCACGGGATTGGTATACCACAAGAACACCTTAACCGTATTTTCGAGCGTTTTTACAGAGTGGACAAGAGCAGGTCAAAAGAAAGAGGAGGTACCGGTTTGGGGCTGTCTATTGTCAAGCATATTGTTGAAGCGCATGGAAGTGAGATCAAAGTGAAAAGCAAGATGGGCAAGAACAGTGAGTTTAGCTTTGAATTAGACGGTCAGAAGTAGTGTTGGGTCAGAATAGAATAATATACAACTCTACCAGTCTATTTTGTTCTTTATTAGTGATATTCGCAGCTGGATGCAGAATATGAAAAAGATCAACATTAAGGATTTCATAGTCTTTGAAAACGAGGATTATTTGGCGATCAATAAGCCACCGTTTCTATCTACTCTGGAAGATAGAAACGATCGATACCACGCATTGGCACTGGTCAGAGAGGTATATCCTGATGTAAAAGTTTGTCATCGCATAGATAAGGAAACGAGCGGTGTTTTACTTTTTGCTAAAAACTTACCAGCTTACAGTTATGCTGTTCATCTTTTTGAAAAAAGGAAGGTGTATAAAGAGTACCATGCCGTTATAGAAGGTAATGTCAACATTAAGGATGAACAGGTAGATTTGCCAATCAGATTGCTGGGCAATGGAAAGGCATGTGTGGATAAGTTGGAAGGAAAGCCAGCTTCAACCATTTTTGAGACCATAGAAATATATAAAAAGCATACTCTCATGAAATGCATTCCACAGACAGGTAGGATGCACCAAATCAGGATTCATGTGGCCAGTAAAGGAACGCCCATCGTAGGAGATGAACTCTACGGAGGTATTCCGTTTTTTTTGTCATCGGTCAAACAAAAATTTTCCTTAAAGAAGAATACGGAAGAAGAACCTCTGATAAAAAGGTTTGCACTTCACGCTTACAACCTCCGATTTACCTCACAAGAGGGCGAAGAAATATCTATTCAGGCAGATTATCCCAAGGATTTCAATGTATTGGTAAACCAATTGAAAAGAAATACTTAAAAAAAGAAGATATTGTTGTAGTTGTATTGTTTTTCAAAATTAAAAAATCTATTTTTGTGTCCCTTTTTGAGGGGTGGTTTGATTTTGTTTAAAATTCAATACAAAATATAGTGGATTCATTAAGTTATAAAACTGCATCATTAAACAAAGCCACAGTTGAAAAAAACTGGGTTGTTGTAGATGCTGAAGGAAAAGTTCTGGGAAGATTAGCCAGCGAAGTTGCAAAAGTAATTCGTGGTAAATATAAGCCGGGTTATACTCCAAATGTTGACTGTGGTGACAATGTAATTGTGATCAATACTGATAAAGTAAAGTTGACAGGTAAAAAGTGGACTGATAAAGTTTACATTAGTCATACCGGATATCCGGGAGGCCAGAAAAGCCAAACACCAAAAGAAGTAATGACAAGAAAGTCTTCAACAATCTTAGTAGAAAGAGCCGTAAGAGGTATGCTACCTAAAAACAGGTTGGGAAGAGCTATTTATAAAAATCTGTATGTGTATGAAGGAAGCGAGCATCCTCATGAAGCACAACAACCTAAAGCAATTAACATATAACCTGTATGGACGTAGTAAACACTATAGGAAGAAGAAAAACCTCTGTTGCAAGATTATACATGCAGGCAGGTAAAGGAGAAATAAAAATCAATAACAGAAGTCTTGATGATTATTTCCCATTTGAAATATATCAAACCATCGTAAAACAACCTTTGGTTGTGGTAGAAGAAGATGGCAATTACGACATCAAACTTGTAGTTGGTGGTGGTGGATATAAAGGCCAGGCCGAAGCAATCAGATTGGCTATTGCAAGGGCGCTTATCGAAGTGAATCCTGAATTCAGACCTGCTGTAAAAAAAGAAGGATTCTTGACAAGAGATCCGAGAATGGTGGAAAGGAAGAAATACGGTAGAAGAAAAGCGAGGAGGAAATTCCAGTTTAGCAAGCGTTAATCAATTTTATATAATTATATTTTTAATGGCCAAAATAGAACACAAAGACTTACTTGATGCTGGTGTCCACTTCGGGCACTTAACGAGAAAGTGGGATCCAAGAATGGCACCATTCATTTTTATGGAAAAGAATGGTATCCATATCATAGATCTTTATAAAACCCTTAATTGCCTCGAAGAAGCATCAAATGCAATTAAGCAGATTGTAAAATCTGGAAGAAAAGTAATGTTTGTGGCAACAAAAAAGCAAGCAAGAGAAATCGTAACAACTGAGGCAATCAAGCATAGAATGCCTTACGTAACCGACAGATGGCTTGGTGGTATGCTTACAAATTTTGCAACGATCAGAAAATCATTGAAGAAGCTTTCTTCTATGGACAAGATGTTGAAAGAAGACTCTTACAAAAATCTTGCGAAGAGAGAAAGATTGATGATCAGCAGGGAAAAAATCAAGTTGGAAAGAGTACTTGGTGGTATCGCCGACCTTACAAGATTGCCAGCGGCACTTTTTGTAGTAGATATCAAAAGAGAGCACATTGCAATCAAAGAAGCTCACAAATTGAATATTCCTGTGTTTGCTATGGTGGATACTAACTCTGACCCTAATCAGGTTGATTTCCCAATACCATCTAATGATGATGCTTTCAAAGCAATTGATTTGATCGTGAAGCACATTGGAGAAGCTATCGAAGAAGGATTGAATGAAAGGAAGAAAGACAAAGACGAAGCTAAGGAAAAAGAGGAGATAGCCGCTAAGAAAAAATCAGACGAAAAGGCTATCGAAACAGCCGAATAAGAATAGATAATACGATATATAATAATTTGAAAATTGAACATTAATTTATTTTGGTGTTCAATTTTTTTTAAAAGAAACATAAAAATAAAATACAGTAAAATGGCAATTACCGCAAAAGAAGTAAATCAGCTAAGACAAATGACAGGAGCTGGGATGATGGATTGTAAAAAAGCATTGGTAGAGGCAGAGGGTGATTATGACAAAGCAATCGAATTGCTTAGAAAAAAAGGTCAAAAAGTAAGTGCTTCCAGATCAGATAGAGAAACTACTGAAGGCATTGTTTTGGTGAAAACAAACGATGACCAGACTGAAGGTATCTTGATCGCTTTCACTTGTGAAACTGACTTTGTGGCTAAGAATGATGATTTCAATGCTTTGGGTAATGAAATACTTGAAGCTGCTTATACAAACAGGCCAGCTGATATCGATGCATTAAAAGCATTGCCTTCGGGTGACATCACTTTAGGTGAAAAAATTGTTGAAAACATAGGTAAAATCGGTGAAAAATTGGAAATCACTGCTTATGAGACCATGAAGGCTGAAGCAGTAGTTCCTTACATTCATGCTGGTAGCAAGTTAGGTGTACTTGTGGGTCTGTCCAACACAAGTGGTGCTGATGTGATCGAAGCTGGAAAAGATGTTGCCATGCAGATTGCAGCAATGAACCCTATCGCAGTAGATAAAGATGGAGTTGATGCTACTGTAGTAGAAAAGGAAATAGAGATAGGAAAAGAGCAAGCGAGAGCAGAAGGAAAACCTGAGCAGATGTTGGAAAAAATTGCTTTAGGAAAATTGAATAAATTCTACAAAGAAAATACTTTATTGGCTCAGGCTTTTGTAAAAGACAATTCTGTAAGTATTTCTCAATACCTTGATAGCGTGAGTAAAGGACTTACCGTATCAGTTTTTAAAAGAGTAGCTATCGGGTAATTAGTATCCGTTGACGTACACAAAAAAAGTCCATTCTGTATCAGAATGGACTTTTTTTGTGTCTTAATAGGTTGACTCAATTTCCACAGTTTTGGTTGTAATAAGCCAAAGCTTCTTCTATGTTGTTGTACCTCAAATGAGAATTGTCATCACTACAATCTCGAAAGGCATTTGTAGCCCAGTCCTTGTAGTTTTTCTTAGTTAAAATCAGGTAATCTTCCATTCCAGACTTTTTCACTAAATACTCTTTTTGGAAGATGTTGATTTCTGCGGAATCTATCGTTTCATAATTTTCTTTTATTTCATTCAGGTCATTTCCTGACTTGAAACTCTCTTTTACGAGTTCTTCATTAAGGTCGTCCTTGGTAGATTCTGCTAATGCACTTGCGAATTCATTTTTGGTTGTGGGAAATGGGTTGCGCATTACTATAAATTTGCCTGTAAGGATTCTTTCCACCATTACGGTTTTATATTTTTCATGGATAACATCCATATCTTCAATGGATTGAAAGGCAAGTTTTAAATTTTCAGGAGTATAAATAGTCACTTCACCATTGCTATTTTCAAGCATAATTTTCGTTTTGACAAAACTTTGGTTGATCTCATTTTCAACGTTTCTACAAGCAACTTTACCTTCTACTTTTTCCCCCGATTCTAATATAAGGTAACCCGGATGAAAGTTTTTGACCGGGTTTTTAGCTTCTCTAATATCGTCAGTAGTCATACTGTTTAATCCAAATTCGCTTACATCATACCTGCTAAATTTGGCTTTTGACTTATCTTCAAATTTTATTCGGATTTCTGTTGTGTCATTATTAACTATTTTGAGTTGCAACAGACCCTCTTTACGGTCTCCCGTGTTAAGTATCACATATCCATCATCATATTGTGTGGTTGTGATTTGTTTCTTTCCAGAGGTCATTGTGGATTGTACCTTATATTGGCAAAATGCAATAGAAGGGATGGTCAATAGTACAATAAGTGCTATGATTTTCATGTGTAGTTTGATTAAAATTGGTATTACTGAATATGAATATACTATCTTAGTTTAGTATTTACCAAATATTTCTATGAATAAGAACGGTTTACTGATATTTTGCTTGTTCACCAGTATTCACTGTATAGCTCAGATGAGCGGACTTCAAAAAAACGACCTTAAGAATTTCAGTTTTGCATTACTTGATGGACAAAATGTGGCAATGTATGCAGATTTGGGACTTGCTCGTGATTCGGAAAAGAGCAAGACTACCTCAGGGAGGATGATGACAGACGTTATTTTTTGTGAGAAAAATTTCAGGTTTGGACAGACTTGGATGATCAAAAAACAATTGGAGGACATGATCTTTTCTATAAAGTATGGGGAGGAAGATCAGTTTGATGATGCACAATTACATGCTTTTGCAAGAGGGACTAATGACTTGGGTATAGTTTACCATCATTTGGGATTGTTTAAAAAATCTGAAAAGTATGCTTTATGGGCTTATGAAATAAGAAAAAAACGTTTTGGGTTAGAAAGCATGGCTACTATTTCATCTATCAACAGCCTTGCATCCCTTTATCGTGACATGGGAATGTATGTGGAGTCAAGTAAACTTTTTGATCAATGTGTTGACTTGCTGGAGAAAATAGGGGAGTTGAATTCCATGGAGCATGCAGTGGTGCTCAACAATCTCAGTACACTACAGTTGGTTTTAGGACAGCCACAGATGGCAGTTAAGACAAGCGATATGGCCATCGGTATTGCGGATAAATTTACTGGAGACAAATCAAAGGATTTTTTAACCTTTCTGCTTAATTCTACCCTGATCAATCAGGACCTAAAAGACTATAACAAAGCGGAAGCCTTGCTGCTCAATATAAAGGAAGTAAAAGAAAAGCGTTTTGGAAAAAAGAGTTCTCAGTATGCCCGAACGTTGAACAATCTTGCTGCTTTGTATCTGGAAAAAGGAAAGATTAATGAAGTGGAATCGTTGCTAAAGACCGCTTTGGATATTTATAAAAAACAATATGGGGAGAACCATCCTACTACTGCCAGTATTATCGGAAATCTGGGGCTTTACTATTACACTATTGGTGATTATAGCGAAGGGTTAAAAATCTTGCAAAGGGCGAAACAAGTGCAAGGCTATATTTTGGGAAAATACCATCCGGAATATATTACTACTCTTGAAACCCTGGCATTGATATACTGGGAGACCGGAAAAATAGCTGAAGCTACTACAGAGTTTAAGTTGTTGACTGATGGAATTTCTGATCAGGTGGTTAATTATTTTCCAGCAATGAATGAGGAAAATAAAACTAAGTTTTGGGATCGGTCAAGAAATTTTTTAATGAAATATTATTCATTCGTACTCGCTAATCATAGCAAATATCCTGAATTGACCACCAATATGTATGATCTCCATTTGGCTACAAAAGGATTACTGCTTAGTGAGTCTGTAAAGCTGAAACAGGCATTTTTAGGCTCATATGATGATACACTGAAAGAGAAGTATTTGGAATGGCTTATGCTTAAGGAAGAATTAGCCAAATATAATGCCATGCCAAAAAAATCTGTCTATTCTTTAGGAGTCAATTTGCTAAAATTTACTGATAAAGTGAATGATCTTGAGAAGGAATTGCGAGAGTTGTCGCAGAATTTTGCTGAAGGGTATGCTCAGGATTATTCTACCGAAAGCGTTCAGGCAATATTACCGACAGATGCAGCAGCAATAGAAATCATTAGAATTGATCTTTATAATAAGAGATTTACAGGCGTGACAGAATATGTTGCACTTATTTTGAAAAATGACAACAAAGATCCGCATCTGGTTTCCATTCCAGATGGGAATAACCTTGAAGGAAGAAATTTCAAACTTTACAGAAATTCAATCAGACTGAAAGCAATGGATGAAGTCTCCTATGACGCTTATTGGAAACCTGTTGCCGGCTATTTGGAAGGTGTAAATAAAATTTACCTTTCGCAAGATGGTATTTACAATCAGATGAATATCAATACTCTGGTGAAACCGTCCGGTGAATCAGTGATCTCTGACCTGACGGTTGTATTTGTTTCTTCTACCCGACAATTGTCTGAACCTAAACCGGATCAAAACCATAAAGAAGTGGTGTTGCTGGGAAATCCGTACTATGGAACGGAGTTGTATGCCGCACTTCCAGGTACCAAAGTGGAAGTAGAATCTATAGATGCTGTGCTTAAGGCAGGAGCTTACAGTTCGAAGGTGTTGACAGAAAAACTAGCTTCCGAAAAATCTCTTAAAGAATCCGTACAGAATCCGGGAATCCTTCACATTTCAACCCACGGTTATTTTACACCGGACAATAGCACCAAAAATAAAAAAGCTTTTGGGGAGGATGTCGAAAAGGTCGTGGTAAATCCCTTGTTGCGTTCAGGACTTGTTTTGGCAGAACCTACAGGTGTTCCCGGTCAATTTGATTATCTGAAAAATAACAACGAAGAAGACGGGCTACTGACAGCTTATGAAGCCATGAGTTTTCAGCTTGATCAAACGGA
Source organism: Reichenbachiella sp. MALMAid0571 (assembly GCF_040151475.1). Lineage (NCBI taxonomy): Bacteria > Pseudomonadati > Bacteroidota > Cytophagia > Cytophagales > Reichenbachiellaceae > Reichenbachiella > Reichenbachiella sp. MALMAid0571. Next base: position 16,844 of record NZ_JBDKWG010000140.1, read on the forward strand.
TTTGGTTGTTTTGAGTGCATGCGAAACAGGACTGGGCGATATGAAAGCCGGAGAAGGTGTCTATGGTTTGCAGCGGGCATTTCAGGTGGCAGGTGCTCAGGCCATAGTGACTAGTCTGTGGAAAGTGGATGATGAAGCCACTCAAATGCTTATGACCAATTTTTACAGTGGCTGGCTAAAGACAGGAAATAAGCAGGAAGCATTTATTTCTGCTCAAAAACTGATCAAAGACAAATTTAAAGACCCGTACTATTGGGGAGCATTTGTGATGATGAATTGAACTGTCAAACTATGCAGGGTCTAACTTTGGAAAGCATGTTAATTATTATATCTGCTGCTATTAAGAGTTGTTTTTTTATGTAATTATCCCCACTAGTCCATTAGTATAGTTTCAAGAAGAGTTTGAGATTAATAATGACACAAGTAAGACGCTTGCACTAGTTAGAGTCGTCACATTCCCGGAGGCAGAGGTCTCATGTTGTATTTTCGAACGAGTTAGAACGTTATTGAAGAGAGATCTTGTTAGGTTTTTTTCAAAAAAAGACAAGAAAACTACCGTCAACCTCTGGATTTTCCGGGTAAACCTGGCAGGTCATAGTTATGGATGTCGATTTCTGCTTATAGTTTTTTGGCATAATTACTGCTTATTTTGACTTCATTCATTACTTTGATGTTGCTTAAAATTACCGATCATAACCTATTATTATTATATTGCACGGCTGTAGAATCTACTTACCAACTTTTCCCATTCTTGATAGTGTATTTTATTCTACTTAAACTATTATTTTTAAATGCCAAAACACACAATTAAAACTGCGTGCCTGGTTCTATCACCAGTTATTTTTATTTTAAGTTTTATCCCGGCAAGTTGGGAAACAGACTCCTCTGATTTTTCCCCATACACGCAAAAAATTCCCGGAACAGATATAGGAATAGACTTGTCTCCCGTACCTGCTGGTACTTTTATGATGGGAAGTCCGGCAGGAGAAGCCTCCAGAAATGCGGATGAAGGACCTCAGCATGAAGTCAATATTTCAGCCTTTTGGATGGGCACATACGAAATCACCTGGCAGCAATACGAACTCTTCAGAGAACGAAAAATTGATGATTTAAATGATGGTAGCACACGAGGTAAGGAAATCGACTTTGGTGTAGATGGCGTGTCAGCAGCTACCGCTCCCTATATTGATATGAGTTTTGGAATGGGAAAAAACGGATATCCGGCCATTAATATAACTCAATATGCTGCAGCTACCTTTTGCAAATGGCTTTCGGCCAAAACCGGAAATTTCTACAGATTACCTACTGAAGCAGAATGGGAGTATGCCTGTAGAGCCGGCACAACAACTGCATACTCATTTGGAAATGATGCAAGTCAAATTAACGACTATGGCTGGTATTATGACAACAGTGATGGCAAGTACCAAAAAATTGGACAGAAAAAACCCAACCCATGGGGGTTGTATGATATGCATGGCAATGTAGCCGAATGGACATTGGATGAATACTCAACTGATAGCTATAAGCAATTCGCTGGAAAAACATCTGATAACCCCTGGGTAGTAGCCGAAAAGCTTTACCCACGGGTAGCAAGAGGTGGCTCATGGTATGACGACCCTCAGGATCTACGAAGTGCAAGAAGACAAGCTTCAAGCAAACAATGGAAAATGATTGACCCGCAATTGCCGAAAAGCCTTTGGTGGCATACCAGTGCTCCTTTCCTTGGCTTTAGAATAGTAAGGCCGGTTAAGACCCCTTCTAAAGAAGAAATGGAAAAATATTGGTTGAAGCCAATAGAAGACAATTAATAAATTAATCACTTTAAAATATAAATCTTTATTCAAATGACGAAAAACAGCGAACTATTAAACAGCAACCCTTCTCGCAGGAAGTTTGTTAAAAATTCTGCAGTAGTTGTTGGCGGAATATTGGCAAGTCAACTGCCGGTAGGTGCCAGTGCTTATGTAAAAGGAGATGACACCATTAAAGTTGCTCTGATTGGATGTGGTGGTAGAGGTACTGGTGCTACAGGACAAGCACTTACAGCGGATCCCAGTGTTCAACTTGTAGCCATGGCCGATGCATTTAGAGATCGTCTGGACGATAGTTATGACAATCTTATCAAAAAATTTCCTGATGGCAACAGGATAAAAGTATCAGAGAAAACCAAATTCACTGGTTTTGATGCTTATAAAAAAGCAATTGATAAAGCTGACGTAGTGATATTGACAACACCTCCTGGTTTTCGTCCTATACACTTCGAATATGCAGTAAATGCAGGAAAACATGTATTCATGGAAAAACCTGTTGCTACAGATGCTGGTGGAGTGAGGAAAGTGTTGGAAATGGCTAAAGTAGCCAAGCAAAAAAACCTGAATGTAGTTGTAGGTCTTCAGAGAAGGTATCAAAACAACTATCTGGAAACTTATAAGAAAATTCAGGAAGGCGCAATTGGTGATATCGTTTCAGGACAAGTGTATTGGAATAGTGCCGGTGTATGGGTCCGTCCAAGAGAAGCTGGTCAGACAGAAATGGAATATCAAATGCGAAATTGGTATTATTTCAACTGGCTGTGTGGTGACCATATCTTAGAACAGCACATTCACAATATAGATGTGGCCAATTGGTTTATCGGTTCTTATCCTGTAAGTGCTCAGGGTTTTGGAGGACGTGAAGTAAGAACTGGTATCGATCATGGTGAAATATTTGATCATCATGCCATTGAATTTACTTATGCCGGAGGTCAGGTTGTGGCAAGTCAGTGCCGACACCAACCCGGATGCGATTCTCGGGTAAGAGAGCAATTTCAGACAACAACAGGCCGTATAGAGATTCAGGGAGGTGGTAACAAAGCTAAGCTGACAGATTGGGACGGAAATACCGTTTACAACCATAGAGGTTTGGAAGATCCGAATCCATATCAGGTAGAACATGACAGGCTTTTCGCATCTATTAAAAATGGAGATACTCCAATAAACAATGTAGAATACGGAGCATATACTACAATGACTGCAATATTAGGTCGAAATGCTTCTTATTCCGGACAGGTTGTAAATTGGGACGAAGCACTGGCTTCTACTAAGAGTATAATGCCTGAAAGATATGCCTGGGATGCTAACCCTCCTTCAATGCCTGATGCTGATGGCAGATACCCTATACCAGTACCAGGAGTGACAAAAGTTATTTAACAACGACTATTATTAAAACATAAAGCTCTTACATTATGGAAAGAAGAAAATTTGTTAGAAATAGTCTGTTGGCAGGAGCAGGACTTGCTACTGCAAGTAGTGTCTCTCCGGCTTTGGGAAAAGAAGCCCTGAAGAAAAATGATTTCAAGCTAAAATACGCCCCACATTTTGGCATGTTCAAAGCACATGCTGGTGACGACCCGATCAATCAACTGAACTTTATGGCAGATCAGGGGTTCACAGCTCTGGAGGATAATGGTATGATGAAAAGAGATGTTGCCATGCAAACTAAGATTGGTGAAACTCTGGCCAAGCGTAATATGACTATGGGTGTATTTGTAGTTGACAAAGGTGGAAATATGGCAAATACATTGGCTGCCGGCAAGCAAGAATATATTGACATATTCGTAGATGGTTGTAAACGAGCCGTAGAGGTAGCCAAGCGTGTCAATGCCAAATGGATGACTGTTGTGCCCGGAGGATTTGAAAGAAGACTACCTATCGGTATTCAGGATGCCAACGTAATAGAAGCTTTGCGCAGAGGAGCTGAAATCTTTGAACCTCATGGATTAGTAATGGTATTGGAGCCATTATCAGACTCCCCCGACCTTTACCTGCAAACATCAGATCAGACGTATATGATTTGTAAGGCTGTAGATAGTCCATCATGCAAAATCTTGTACGACATATATCACATGCAGAAAACAGAAGGTCATCTAATCCATAATATTGATCTCACCTGGGACGAGATTGATTATTTTCAAATAGGTGATAACCCCGGGAGAAAAGAACCTACTACCGGAGAGATCAATTATAAAAATGTTTTTAAACACATTTATGATAAAGGATTCAAAGGGATTATGGGAATGGAGCATGGCAATTCGATCCAGGGAAAAGAAGGAGAATTGGCACTCATAAAAGCCTACCAGGAAAGCGACAGTTTCTAATTTTAAATCAGACCAAACTGGTATAGAAAAGAATGACCCGTTCCTCTTTTGGAACGGGTCTAATTCAACCAGCTATGGAAAACTTTTAACAAGTTATCTGATACAAATTAGCACAATCTACATTTATTGTTTCTGCCAAAGAGTTTACAATTCCTGCCAAGCCTGAATAAATGTCCATTTAATACCATATTCGTTATTATTGGCACTTTTATTATTATAATTCCTTTATCTCTACTACCTCTTAATTTTCAGGAAACATTTCTAATTTCCTTTTAATGAATCCAATCAAAAGCACTTTAACTTTAAAGTCATTGTTATAATTGTGTACTTTGAACAAAATAGAATTTGTTTGTTCATTATTTTTACTAACTGATTCCAGCATAAGTTGGATTTTATATCCTTCAAAACAAAAAAATCTTATCAAATCTGTATAACAGAAATACGATGAACGATCCTTTATCAATACTGAATAAATACTGGAAGTTCAGTGCTTTTCGTTCCTCGCAAAAGGAAATAATTAATTCTGTTATTGAAGGAAAAGATACTCTTGCCTTACTCCCTACAGGTGGAGGAAAATCCATTTGTTTCCAGGTTCCTGCACTATGTCTGCCCGGGCTATGTCTTGTCATCACTCCGCTGATTGCACTGATGAAAGATCAGGTGGAGCAATTGAGAAAAAGAGGTATTTCAGCAAATGCAATTTATTCCGGTATGCCACGACGAGAGATCGATATCATATTGGACAATTGCATTCATGGAAAAATTAAATTTCTATATGTCTCTCCTGAAAGGTTGAAAACTGATCTTTTCCAAAGCCGGGTTGCAGAAATGGATGTTTCACTTTTGGCCATAGATGAAGCGCATTGCATTTCTCAATGGGGTTATGATTTTCGCCCGTCTTATCTGGAAATATCGGAAATCTATTCCTTGCTAAGGGAGGTGAAAAAAATCGCATTGACAGCTACAGCTACAGCTGTGGTGAAACGTGACATCATCGAGAAACTGAAATTTTCCAACGAAAAAGTTTTTCAAAAAAGTTTCGCCAGAAAAAACATCTCCTATTCAGTTTTTGATTTAGAAAATAAGGAACAAAAGGTATTTGAAATTTTAAAAAATGTAAAAGGCTCAGCAATCATCTATGTCAGGAGCAGAAAAGAGACCGTCCGGATAGCTTATCTCTTATCAAGAAATGGAATCAATTCGGAATACTACCATGCTGGCTTGACCATAAAAGAACGTTCACTAAAACAAAACAACTGGATTCAAAACAAGGTCAGGGTAATGGTGGCAACCAATGCATTCGGTATGGGTATAGACAAACCGGATGTAAGAGTAGTCATCCACTTTGATTTGCCTGATTCGCTAGAAGCCTACTATCAGGAAGCCGGAAGAGCCGGGAGAGATGAAAAAAATGCCTATGCCGTTATGTTGTATAATCCTGCGGATATTCTTCGTCTTAAAGAGAATTTTGCCAGGTCATTTCCTTCTTATGAATACCTCAAAAGGGTGTATCAGTCTTTGGCAAACTTCTACAAACTGGCTGTAGGAAGCAGCCAATGGCAAAGTTTTGATTTTCAACTGGATATTTTTTCAAAATCATATAACCTAAACTCCTTTGAAACATTTCATGCCATAAAAAAACTGGAAGAACAGGGTCTGATCCTTTTAAATGAGAGTTTTTACAAACCCAGTGTGGTGATGCTCACTATAAATCACGAAGATTTATATAGATACTGTATAGCAAATGCTAAAATGGAGCCGCTCATCAAGGGGTTGCTTAGATTGTATGGAGGAGAGTTGTATATGGAGTTCATGAAAATCAACGAGGCAGATCTGGCCAGGTTGACCAAATCATCTGCCAGGGATGTTGCAAACAATTTGGAATTTTTACACAAAAGCAATGTTCTTATTTATGACAAAATAAAAGAAAAACCTCAGTTGACATTTCTAACTCCCAGGTTGGATTCTGGTAAATTAAGCATTAACAAAAAAGAACTGGAAAATAGAAAAAAAGTGGTTGGGGAGAAAATACAATCTATGATTGATTACGTGTTGGACAGGGTTCAGTGCCGAACCCGAATTTTTCAGGAATACTTTGATGAAACTGCCTACCTTAACTGCGGAGTGTGCGACAGATGCATTCAGGAAAAGAAAAAAAGGACTGCAAATGCAATTGTGGAAGAAACAGAAACACATATCCAAAAACATACAAATGAAAACTGGATGAGTATAGCACATCTCAAATCTGAATCAGGAATCAAAAATGACTTTGAATTTACTGAAGGACTCAGGACTTTATTGGACAAGGGCTTGGTTGAGTTGAGTGAAGACGGAAGAGTAAAAACCAAAACTTAATATTGTCAGTGCCGGCACTGATATTTTCATACCATAACCTTAGTACATTTCTATAGTGGATGTCAATTTTACTAAAAAAAACTAATTATTATTAAGTCAGTAATTAGCTGTAAAAGAGATAATAGCTATTTTTAAGTTGGAAAACCTAACCTAATATGAACAAACTGTTTATCTGTCTGGTCTGTTGCTTATTATTTCATGCCTCATTGTCCGCTCAGGAAATTACCGTGAATGGGAAAATTACCGATTCACAAACTCAGGAAGGAATTCCGGGGGTTCTGATAAAGATAGACCACAATGATGTTTCAGTTTTATCTGCAGAGGATGGATCTTATCAAATAAACCTCTTCGATGGGTACGAGCACCTGACCTTCAGCCTCTTTGGTTATCATTCTCAAAATGTATTCGTTGCAGGAAAAAAAGAAATAAACATCTCTTTGGTAAAAAAAGAAGGTAGAGAGATTACCTCCCAAAAATCAAATCAGGTTACAGTTGGTTTTGGCAGGCAATCGAAAGAAGAATTATCGAGCAGTATCTCTCATATCAATACCGACGAAGTAACCCCTGCACCTCTTGTAAGTCTCGAACAATCCAGCCAGGGAATGGCAACCGGGCTAATGGTGCAAAACTCCAGCGGCAAATTGGGAGGAGCTACAACAGTGCGGGTAAGGGGTGGTTCAACACTCTCTAATTCCAACAATCCACTGTATGTAATAGATGGAGTGCCTTTGAGCTCGGGAAGCCAATCGAACCTAAACCCAAACAATATCGCCTCGATGGAAATATTGAAAGATGCCTCCGCAGCAGCTATATACGGATCGAGAGCAGCCAATGGGGTAATCATCATCACTACAAAGTCTGGTAAGGACGGTAAAATGAAGATTGATTTTGATTATCAGGCGGGGGTAAGTCAAACTCCCAAATACCTGAAGCTTTATTCTGCTGATGAATACAATCAACAATTGATCGAGTATCAAATTCGATCAGAGCCTAGTGCATTGGAGTTGGATCAATATGTAACCAAAGAAAACCTGGCTGCATGGGAAAAATCCGGAACCGATAGAATCGTTTTTCCAAATGGCAATGAAATCACGCTACCAGCATTCATAAGCCAACTCACACACAATACAGATTGGCAAAAACAGGTGTTTCGAACCGATTTATCCCATAAAGCTAACATAGGTTTAAGCGGAGGAAAAGAAGCATTCAACTACTACACTTCTGTTTCTTACAATACTCAGGAAGGTATTTTAGTAGGAAATAAATATGATAGGCTCAATGGATCACTGTCGCTGAACAGCAAAATATTTTCAAAACTATCTGCCAATATGAGTGTGAATTACATTCACGCCAAAGAATACAAACTGTTGGATGAACAAGATTTGGGTTCTCCTTTGCAAGCGATAGTCCTCCCTCCTTCCGATAGCTTCGACCCCAACAATAATTATAATCTCACAGTGAGAAATCTTGAGTACAATCCACTTACAGAAATCCATAATTCTGAAAATTTAGGTTTTAACAACAGTGTGGTTGGAAGTTTAGGCCTGAGATATGACGTACTAAACAACCTGTCTTTTGATATTAGCGGAGGTATAGATTTCAGCAATCAAAGAGATGAAAGAAGGCAAGGTCCCGAAACGAGGGAAGGAAGCTTAACAGGCAGATCACAGTTAGGAGAAAATGAATACAGAAATTACATAGGAAATAGTTACTTCACCTACTCACCCAGCTTTGGTCAGGATCATAAATTCTCATTAGTAGCCGGAATATCATATCAAAAAACGACAGTTGAATCTACGTTTAGAGTTGCCCGGGTCAATAGCATTTCTGCTTTGGAAAATCTTCAATCCGGAGATACAGAGCTTACTGAAATGGACATTCCAAATGGCAGCAATGTTTTTGCTTCTTCTTTCTGGAGGCTGAATTATGGCCTAATGGAAAGGTTCAATTTTCAGCTTAGTGGTCGTGTAGATGGGTCTTCTAAATTTGGGCCTAAAAACAGGTATGGTTTTTTTCCGGCAGCATCAGCGAGTTGGCTTTTGAGCAAAGAACCTACTGTCTCTCACCTGCATTTCATGAACTTATTTAAATTTAAGGCAAGCTATGGTCTGATAGGAAATACTCCTTTGGATGATTTTCTATACCGAAGCAACTACTACAGCCTGCAATATGGTACAAGCAAGGGAATAGGACTGCTAAACCTTGCCAACCCCGATTTGAAATGGGAAACAACCTCACAATTGGATGTGGGCTTTGAGTTTGAATTTATTGATCGAATAACTGGTTCTTTCGATTATTATGTGAAAAAGACTACCGATTTATTATTTCCTGTCCCCGTAAGTCAAACCAGTGGATTTTCCAATGTATTCAAAAATCTGGGTTCTATGGAGAATATAGGATTGGAAATAGGTGTGGGGACAGTGAATATTGAAACACCTGACTTTTCCTGGACTACAGACTTCAATATATCTTTTAATGACAACTTAATTACTGACCTTGGTGGAAACAACCTGATAGTAGGTGTAAATGCATTCTTGGAAAGGCAACCAGCAGGTGTTTTTTATATGAGAAAATATGCTGGAGTAGATGAACAAACAGGACAGGCTCTGTACGACAATGGATTTGGAGGAACAACCACCGATTGGGAATCGGCTCCAAGACAAATAGTGGGAGACCCCAACCCAAAATATTTTGGTGGGTTGACCAATACGATGCATTATAAGAATTTTGACATTTCTTTCCTGATACAATTTGTTGGAGATGTTGATTTGTACTATGCCACCGGAGAGTTTTTATCCAACAGTGGGATTTTGAACCTGAGTCAATCAGCTACACAGGCCGATAGATGGTACAATGTCGGAGACCAGGCTCTTTACCCTGTACTTGATCCTGTTCAGGAAAACACCAATCCATCTTCCAGATGGCTGCAAGACGGAAGTTATGCGAGGTTAAAAAACCTCACCATTACCTATCATCTTCCAGAAAGTTTGGTAACCAAATGGGGATTGGACAACATGGAAGTTTATATTGGAGGGCAAAATCTCTTAACCTTCAGCAACTACATAGGATATGATCCTGATGTGAATTATACTGATCCATTGAATGGAACTATAGGTCAAAACATAAGTCGGGGTATAGATAATTTCACAGCACCTCAACCCAGAATCATTATGGCTGGAATCAAACTTGGACTTTAAACATGAATACGGTGATGAATTCAGAACAAACATCTATAAAGTCGATCATTTTTCTAATTGGATTCTTCCTTTTTACAACGATTCAATCGTGTGATGAAGTACTGGATATAGAAGCAGAAGGCAATATCAGTGGTGATATTTACGACACGCAGGAAAACATTGAGAGAGCTTTGATTGGAGCATATTATGGCTTTGGAGGCATCAATGACGGATCAGTAGGCGGGGAATTAATGGGGGGAGATTTCACCCTTATTCCTACTTTGCTGACCCGGCGCAATAACCTGGAAATCAGTTGGGACGATGTAAACGGATCTGCTTACTCCAATTTTATGGACAAAAACATACTGGCTACCAACGACAGGGTAAGTGCCAACTGGAGAAGGGCTTATGAAGTGATCAATACGCTAAACAATATCCTTGTCAATATTGACAATGTTACCAATGCTTCGGCCAAAAGTAAAATCCAGGGAGAAGCCCTGGCAATGCGTGGCATTTTATATTTTGAAATGGTACGACTTTGGGGTGGACAATACAGTGATATAACTATAAATGACGATGCTATTCCATTAAAAACAGAACCTATAACGGAAGTAAAACAGATAGAAACTCCTGAACTGGCAACAGTGACAGAAATATATATTCAGGCAGAGCAGGACCTGACAACAGCAAGTACACTGCTTGAAAGCTTAGCCAAAAATGATGTAAACCTTTCATATTATGCCTGTCAGGCCTATTTAATGCGCATGAGTCTGCAAAAAAGAGATTTCGAAGCTGCAGAAGGATTTGCCAATATCATTATCAATTCCCATGAATTTCAATTGGCAGACACTCCGGTAGAAGCATTTAACAACACTGCCAACAGCTCGGAAGATATTTTTGCCATTCAGCAGACTGCCGGATTTAGTGCCGGAGACAGATCAACCGGAAGTGGATTGCCCAATTATTATTCATCCCTGACCGAAAGCGGATTAGGTGTAATGAGGGTTTATGAGTTTTCATTGAGAACACCTGCCAGAGTTAACGGCCCTAATTTCAGTAGTATTGACCTGCGTGGAGTTGTAAATACCAATGTAAATACCTCCACCACTTCAGCAGACATTGTTACTCCGTTTTATACCAATATACTCAATACTTCTTTACTGTCTTCATCAAAGTACATGCGTCTGGATCGGGTAATTCCCAAGGTCAGATTAGCAGAAATTTATCTTTCAAGAGCTGAAGCCATCTATGAAAAAAACTTTAAAGTAATAGATCCAATAGCATTGTCAGACCTTAACCTTGTGCGCAACAGAGCCGGGTTGCCAACGCTTCTTGAGGAAGACTTCCTCACTTCTTTTGCCTTCTACGACAGCCTGATTCTGGAAAGAAAAAGAGAACTGCTCTTTGAAGGGATTATCTTCCACGACCTAAAGAGGTGGCAGGGAAAAATTGGCACATCCTCAGCCATTAGTCAAAAATTCATACTTCCCATTCCGCAGACCGAGACCGATACCTGGGGGAATTGAGGTTTGTATTTATCTATCATATATAGTAAAAAAAGGATTATCCCTACTTTGTCACCTTATAAAAGAGGGTAAAGACTATTGACAAGACGGCCTTGTCGTTTATCTTTACCCTGAGTAAAATACTATTGTAAATATAATAAAGGCCGCTATCAAAATAGACGGCAAAAAAATATGATTTTGAA
>NZ_JBDKWG010000141.1:0-1242 GCF_040151475.1 Reichenbachiella sp. MALMAid0571
TTCAGTGCATACCTCATGGTAAACCACCTTGCAGCTTACTAATGGTTCGAGACACGACTCTCGCCCATAAGGGACTTGCACCCTATAAATTAATACCCTACTTTTATGTAGGGAAAGATGCCCATGCTGGGCACACACAAATGCTATGAATGAATGGGGTTTCATCGGTCAGGACAGTTTCGTGGGGATTGGAAAGTCCGCCACAAGTTTTAAATTTAAATCAAGGCGTGGCTATGTGCGAGACGAGAGGTTAGTGCTTTCTAATCCCCACTCCTCATAGCTGGTCGTTGTGGGCAAGCCATTTTGGACAATGAAGACAATCGAAATAAAATCGCTTACGGACTATTTGAGACATGTTCAAGAATTTGAACAACAACACATTGCTCAGTGGATTTTTAGAGGAGTTAGAAACACGGACTATGAATTAGTTCCGAGTCTATTTCGAATTGAAGTCAAAAATACCCTGACAAACTGGGACGACTTGGAAGAGTACATGCTTCAAATCTTTCAGAGAGAATCGACACCTTATTTGGACAGAGAACCGAAAGACGAATTAGAGCTACTTACTCTTGCTCAGCATCATGGACTTCCAACACGACTACTTGATTGGTCTATTAACCCACTTATTGCATTATTTTTTTCAGTAGAGAGTTACGACCAAGAGACTGACTCTGCGGTTTGGTGTTACGGTTTTCCATCGACACATAATTGTTTTCCTGAGAGCACCAGAATTGATAGACGTTTGACGGTTGAAAAAGGGAGTCCAATAATTTTCCCTAACCATATTTCCCAAAGAATCACAAATCAGTCTGGATGTTTTACGACTCATGAATTACCTAAGGGACGTGAACCATTTATTCCGCTGGAAAAGCAAACGGACTTATTCGGACTACTTGAAAAAATTGAAATAAGTAAAAAATATAAAAAGAACATTTTAGACCAACTGTACGACTTGGGTTACCATCATGGACTCATTTACCCAGGACTTGACGGACTCTCGAGGAGAATTAGATATGAAGCCTCAACTACTCATAAACGATGCACCAACTCTGACCAATTTGACAAGTACACAAAAAAGTTTGAGTAAAAAATGGCCAGCCCACAATCGAGTAGATGGCCAGTGAGCAAATAGCCCACTGGTGCACCTCTCACACCACCGTACGTACGGGTCTCGTATACGGCGGTTCATCGAATCGAAGGTTGCGTATTCTGGTAGTAGGAAAGCATTGATTCATACCCTTT
>NZ_JBDKWG010000142.1:0-117574 GCF_040151475.1 Reichenbachiella sp. MALMAid0571
GGCAGGCCTAAATCCCCTAAAGGGGACTTTTTGATCACCCCTTCAGGGGGCGGGGGTAGTTTTAGGAAATCGAAAAAATCTTTTCTCATTTCGTTTAAACGTACTTTTTTAGGGTATTTAAAATTTAGTCGGACACCACTAATTAAGTTTTTATCAAATTGATTTGTTCCAAAAGTCTCTGCTTATCAGGCAGAGACTTTTGTTTTTTATTTCGATCAAATAAAAATCGTACTTTTGTCGATAATCTTAATAGACACACCATGCGCAACTTTTATATTTTCATGTCCACAGGGTTTGGTAGCGGCTATTCACCAATTGCTCCGGGAACAGCCGGATCGATTGTGGGATGTATAGTTTTTTATGTACTTAATCTCATATCTCCCACGTACTTTCCTGGTCTTGGTATCGACTCTATTTACTTCATAGCCCTTATTATAATATTTCTAATCGTTGGGGTAAAAGCAAGCCATTTTTTAGAAAAAGATTGGGGAGAAGACCCTCAAAAAATAGTAATAGACGAAATAGTCGGAGTGTGGATTGCCCTTCTTTTTATCCCATACTCACATTTAAACCTTCTACTTGCATTGGTTTTATTCAGGTTTTTCGACATATTCAAACCATTAGGCATAAGAAAGTTTGAAAATATGAAAAAGGGATGGGGAGTAATGATGGATGATGTTGTCGCAGGTGTATATGCTAACATTTGTTTACAAATTTACCTCTGGCTATTTTAGTAACTAATGACCCCAGATAAGCCTTCAGGAAAAACCTCCTTCTTCAGGTACAATATAGCAGCATTACTGGCTACTGCCGGAGATTTTCTTACATTAATATTTCTGACCGAACTGGTAGGCTTATGGTATTTGGCGTCAACAAGCCTAGGAGCTATAGTTGGAGCGATAATAGCTTTTACATTAGGTAGAAACTGGGCTTTTGTATCCAAAGAAGAAACAAAAACCAGACAAGCAATAAAATATGGGATTGTAGCCCTTGGAAGTATGGGTTTAAATACACTTGGAGTATTCTTTTTTACAGAGGTTATCGAAATCCAATACGTAATTTCAAAATCCATAACTGCAGGAATCGTCGCTCTTGGTTACAATTACCCACTAAGTAAATACTATACTTTTAAATAATATTATTTCTTGTTCCCCTGCCCTAATTTTAGACTCAAAGACAAGCCCGTATAATCATCTGAAAAGAAAGGTTGCCAAGACATTATAGATTTCTCTTTTTTCTTTTTGTGCAAATGAGGAACTACAAATCCAACTAAGGCACCCACAGCATATCCCGCCATCACATCAGTAGGAAAATGTCTGCCAGCTTTCACTCTCAGGTAAGCCGTGGTTGCCGGAATCAAAAATGCACCACTCCACATTACAGCTTTAAAACCAGACTTCATGTTTGGATGGTAATCTGATACCACCTTAGCCATAAAAAAAGTAAATGCTGCAGTATGGGATGTATGCCCTGAGAAAAAAGATCTTTTGGCATCAATTTTTAATTTTTTCTCTAAAGGCGTTTCAGTATTATATGTAAATGGCCTTGGTCGTCTTGCAATATTTTTAGCCAAATTAGTCAATCCAAAAGTAGTGGAAAAAACTTCGAGTGACATAGCGACCAGCGGCCAGATATCTTCTTTAGTATGATGGTTGGACACAAAGTAAATCGGAAGCAAAGTCATTGATGTTCGAAAGAAATCACTATAAGAGGCCGCTTTAGTTGAGCTGTTGTAAATTGTTCCTCTGTCCAGAAAAGACAATCCATCAGGATTCAATCTGTTGATCTCGTCAATATTCAAAAATTTTTCATTGTTGGCAGACTGGGCTACAAATCCAGCAGATACAGTGAGGACACTGGTAATGATAAAAGGAATTTCATGTTTAAAACTTAATTCATAAGGACGGGGTTCGTCATGGTTTCCTCCAATACAAACCCCACAGGGGTCTTCATTGGTTTGTGCTAAAGTATTATTGATAAAAACTAGAGGGAGTAATACTATGAAATATCTTTTGAAATATTTTGACATTAAGTGTTGTGTGATGGCTATTTAAAACGACATCAGTTTTGCTCAGGTATAAAATGTCTTAAACTTTTTTATACTTTCTTCGGATCCTGAAATTATCATTACATCCCCTCTTAGTATTTTCGTATCAGGAGAAGGATTGAAAATAAATCCATGTTGAGGATCTCTAAACCCAACTACCGTTACTCCCGTTCTGTTCCTAACATCCAACTCTCTTACTGATTTTCCTCTAAATTCATCTTTAAAAACATCGAAAACTACTTCTTCCAACTTGAGTTCGTTGCTTCCTTCACCTGTCAAAAGCTCCAGAAACTCTATTACATACGGTTTGATTATTAACTGTGCCATGTGGGTACCACCTACAGCATCTGGCATTATTACTTTTGACGCTCCGGCACGCAACAGTTTCTTTTCAGACTGCTCCTGCGAAGCTCTGGAAATAATAGTCAAATTAGGATTGAGTTCTTTTGCAGTAAGTGTAATAAATACATTTGCAGCATCGTTAGGGAGAGTTGTGATTAAAGCACTCGCTTTTTCTATTCCAGCCTCGCATAGAGTTTCATCATGTGTAGCATCACCGATCACTACCTGATAATTTTTCACCTCCTCACGTGCAAACAACAACTCTTCATTAAACTCCACTAAAATGAATTTTCGGTTGTTTTTGTACAGTTCTTCGCAAGCTTTTTTTCCATTTCTGCCGTATCCACAGACTATAATATGACCCTTCATTTTTTTTACTTCTTTTGTAGATATAAAATTCTTAAAAACAGAGTTTAACTTTCCCTCAAAAATATAGGTAGTCACAACAGAAACCACGTAGGCAAAAATTCCCAGATTAAAAATAATATAAAAACTTGTGAATAATCTCCCATTCTCCGAAAGAGGATTGACTTCATTGAACCCAACAGTTGAAAAGGTAATTACCGTCATGTAAAAAGCATCTCCGATCGTATAATCTTCGATATAAACGAATCCAACTAAGCCTATTACCAGACTCAACGTGAGAAGAATAACGGCAGTAACAAAACTTTTTATTTCTTTATTCACTATCTATAATCACAGGAGATGTCAATATACAATGATAGCATTTATATCACAACAAAATAAAAAATTAAGAATGATGTATCACATATTTGAATAGCCACTAAAACCTATTTTGAAAAGAATTAGATGGTAGGGATTGGTTTGACGGGGTGGAGTCAGATCTTTCCCTAAACACCCTTTTGGGCTTTTTTGGTATGGGTTTATTCCGAAATGGAATGTTGTAAAGCAAATAGTAATTAAACCCGGCATTACTATTTTTATCAGCCCGGCCAAACCCAGGAATGTTTCTTGGAGTCAATTCGTCAAACCCAGTCATCTTCTTTCCTATTTTATACCGCAATGTATAGCCAAAATACAACCGTTCAAATACCTTCACCTTCAGGCCCATAGTCATTTCATACCATCTGGCAGACACTCCGTTATTAGCCAATGAAATGCTTTTCTGCCCCCACTTATCGAAATCTCCCGTGTATTGAATCTCATCAGAAAAATTAGATCTGGCATACCTAAAACCAAAAAAGAAGAAGTTTCTATCCGGATTATATGGCATCATATTTACCTGTACACCCATTCGTATATAATTGCCTTTGTTGGAATAGTTAAATTCATCATTAGCTATTGAATTTCTTTCATGCCCCAGATCCACCACAAAAAAATACCGATCAAAATCTATATCTGCCTGAGCCTCCAGTTGTGTAAATCCCGAAGAGATTGCCGTACGTCCCAAACCTATTGCTTCCATGCCCACATTAACAGCAGATGGCTTAAAATCTCTTTCTACCTTCGGCTTTGAATCCTTTGAGTCTGTCTTTGGTGTAGCAGTAGTTTCTTTGGCCGGAAGTTTCTCCTCCTGAGCATAAGCGAACTGACATACTGCTAACAATAATATGCTAATAATAAACCTCAATGTTCTCCGATAGTGATTGATCCAAAAAATCATTTATTAGTGCTACTGAATCAAAAGAATAGTCTGATAGAGCAATTTCAGAAAAAGTAACTGACGGCCCGCATTCTTCCGAAATAATAGCAATGTTTTTAGAGTAATTTAGCTCCAACTTATCTACCTGATCAGATTTGTAAAATAAAAATGTAGAGGTGGTTGACGTTGGATCCAAAATTAACTCATAATAAGAAAGCAATGTATCCTGATAAAACACAGAATCGGTATTCACAGCTTTTATAGAATCAAAATTAACCTCCAGTGATGTTGAATCAGTACTGTCATAAAACTTCAACTTTACAGCGTTTGGTGCTATTTCATTCCGACAGTCAGGTATGTTGTTACAAGCATAGCATAGCAACCCAAAAAGGGAAAAAACTACCAACAAACGTACTCTGGCTGAAATCATGATACCTGCTTAGTCATTGGCGAAGATACCTATAGATATCCAATTGCCTGTCGGAAATGCAAAAGAAGTAATCTCCTGATTTTTGAACATTTTCATAGCCTTCTTTAGGTAAAGATATTTCAAACTCTCCCAGTCCATACAGTTCCTCTTCAATCATTTTATTCTCATAATAACAATACAGCTTGTCCTTTTGAAACCCCAAAGAATTGATCCCTTTCTTTTCCATTTTTTCTACCAAATTTCCCTGATTGTCAAAAATAAGAATTCCATAATTTTTGTCCACAACGTATAATCTTCCCTGATATTCTTTCATGAAAATAATGGCATGATTGTCAACATCAAGAAATTGAAAAAAGGGTTGCTCAACAAGCACCTGATCACTTTTCAAATCCAACAATTTCAAAGTAAAATCAGACTCATCGACCACCCACAAGTTTTGCTGGAAATTGAGTGCAATATTACTCACAAATCCTACTTGATAAGATTCAAAATTGTAACGAGCTGTCTCTGACAGAAATCTATTTAAAACAACGACTTCTTGAAATGAATCATAGAATACCACAATTTTAAATGACGACCAGACATCAATCTGTTTTACTTTTCCATTTTTAATGGGTGAATAAGTTAATGTGGCTTCTCCAGCACTATTTACCTTAAGAACATCACCGTTTAGCCTTGACAAATAAGCATTCCCTTGTTGGTCAGCCATCAAATAGTCTATGCCGGATACAGGCTTACTCATCACCAACTCCATACCTCGTTGAGCATCAGTAGTAAGTATGTTGAATAAATAAGCTGAAAATATTAAAAAAAGGATGGTATGGAATTTAAGTATTAGCAACTCAACTGAAGCTTATTGTCTTTCCTTAAATTTTTTGAACTCAAAATTATGCCCATCAAATACTCCATAATTAAACTGCGTAATCCATTCACCCAAATTTACATACCGACTCCCTTCACTCAACTGATAATCTATTGGCAAATGTCTGTGTCCAAATATGTAGTAATCAAAGTGAACTTTTTTTTCCTTTTCCTTGCAATAAGAAAGAATCCACTCATTTTCAGCATCGAAAGAACCATCAGATTCTTCATTATGAGCCCGGCTCTGCCGAGACCAAGCCTTTGCCAATCCCATACCGACATTTGGATGAAGCCACTGAAATAACCATTGGCAGGTTCTGTTAGCAAATACTTTTTTCAAGATTTTATAAGTACCATCTCCCGGCCCCAATCCATCGCCATGACCAATATGAAACCTTTTATTGCCAATAAGGTAGTCTTTTGGTTTTCTTTCCAACTGTACGTTAAGCTCCATGGGAAAATAATCCGCCATCCACATGTCATGATTTCCAGTATAGAAAATAATTGGAATTCCGGAATCGGAGATCTCAGCTATCTTTCCAAGAAACCGGATGAAACCTTTGGGAATAGAATATTTGTATTCGAACCAAAAATCAAATATGTCTCCGACCAAAAAAACAGCCTCCGCATCATTTTTAATTTGATCCAGCCAATCGATTATTTTGGATTCACGTGTCCGACTTTCCTCATCGTTGGGTGCTCCAAGGTGAAAATCACTTGCAAAGTAAATTTTCTTACCTTCAGTAAGTTCAGAGAAGTCTCTATTCATCCGATATGATTTAGACCGGAATCCGGTAAATTAATACGAATATACTGTCATTTCTCCTTGCTGGCTTCTTTTATTTGTCCATCAACATTATCAGTTCCTACTCCTTCCTCGATCTCAACTTCAGTTTTAATAGTTGACTTCAAGTCTTCAATATCAGATGACTTAACCTCTTTATCCGAGGCATCATCATCCGAGTTTCCATTAGTGAAAGCTTCATAGTTCGTCACTTTAGCAAAAGGCCTTTTTCCGATCAAACCTTCTAAATCGGCTTGGAATATTATTTCCTTCTCTAACAGTTCTTTTGCTAGAATTTCAAGCTCACTCCTCTTATCTGTAAGGAGTTTAATGGTTCTTTGATAGGCTTCATCAATAATTTTCTTCACTTCCTGATCTATCAATTCTCCTGTAGCTTCAGAGTAAGGTTTATTGAAGTTGTATTCAGATTGCTTGGAATCGTAATAAGAAATATTTCCAATTTTATCATTCATGCCATAAATAGTAACAATACTATATGCCACTTTGGTAATTCGTTCCAGATCGCTCAGTGCCCCGGTGGATATTTTCCCAAAAACAATTTCCTCAGCAGCTCTTCCTCCCAATGCCATACACATTTCATCAAGTAGCTGTTCGGTCTGATACAAAAATTGTTCGTTTGGCAGATACTGCGCATACCCTAATGCTGCTGCTCCTCTTGGTACTATACTTACTTTCACCAAAGGATCGGCATGCTCCAAAAACCAACCAGCTACAGCATGCCCTGCTTCGTGGTATGCTACAATTTTCTTTTCCTCCGGGGAAATAATTTTGTTTTTCTTCTCAAGACCTCCAATCACTCTATCAATTGCATCATGAAAATCTTGCATTTCTATGGCCTCTTTGTCTTTTCTGGCCGCAATAAGAGCCGCTTCATTACAAACATTTGCAATTTCTGCACCTGCAAATCCGGGAGTCTGGGCTGCCAATTTTCTGGAATCAATGGTCTTATCAAGTTTCAAAGGTTTTAAATGTACTTTGAAAATAGCATCTCTACCTACAATATCCGGCTTATCTATACTGATCTGACGATCAAATCTTCCAGGCCGCAAAAGTGCATTATCCAAGACATCAGGCCTGTTGGTTGCTGCCAAAATAATTACACCGGAATCCGTAGAAAAACCATCCATCTCTACCAAAAGTGAATTCAGTGTATTTTCTCTCTCATCATTTGATCCAGGCATCTGCCCACGCCCCCTCGACCTGCCTATAGCATCAATTTCATCTATGAATACAATACAAGGTGCTTTTTCATTGGCTTGCTTAAACAAATCTCTCACTCTTGCAGCACCTACTCCTACGAACATTTCCACGAAATCTGAACCCGAAAGAGTAAAGAACGGAACCTCTGCTTCCCCTGCTACTGCTTTAGCCAAAAGAGTTTTACCCGTACCGGGAGGTCCTACAAGCAATGCCCCCTTTGGGATTTTACCTCCCAGTTTAGTGAACTTGGATGGATTTTTAAGGAAATCAACAATCTCTTTTACCTCCTCTTTGGCTTCTTCTAATCCTGCAACATTGTCGAAAGTAATTTTTACTTTGTTCTCAGCATCAAATAGTGCAGCTTTTGATTTTCCAATATTAAAAATCTGTCCTCCCGGACCTCCTCCGCCTGTCATCCTTCTCATCAACAACCAGAATCCCAATATGATAAATATCAAAAATCCTGAATTCAGGAAGATTTGAGTGTAGTCTGATTTGTCATCTACTTTGAAATCGTAGTAATTGCTTTCTTTCAATTTGGCATCCAGTTCTTCCCTTTTTCTTGCAAAAATGTCGAGACTCTCAATTTTGAAAAAATAATGCGGGCCAGTACTGATGCCAAACCTGTTTTGCTGTTCTAACTGAAGTTTGTATTTACTATTTTGAAGGGCTTCCGATTTCAACGTTACTTCTACCTTATTCTGATTTCGAATTAAAACCACTTCTTTTACATCCCCACTCAGCGCCATTTGCTCAAATCTCTTGAATGAGATTTCCACAGCGGAACTATTATTGCTGAAGTATGAAATTCCAAATATAAAAGCCATCAAACCCAAGATGATCCAAAGCTGATAGTTTGGTTTTCCCGGTTCTCCGATTATACTCTTCTTTTTTCTTGGTTTATCTGCCATTATATAGTCTTTCTAATTATTCTGTTTGTTAACGCTTGTTTATTGAATTGGTTCTTTTATCAGGCTACTTCGGTTATTTGAGCATCGCCCCATAACTCCTCCAAAGAATAAAAATCTCTTCTGTCTTTTCTGAAAATATGAGCCACTACATCCACATAGTCGATAAGTATCCATTCTTTATTGGTTTTTCCTTCTTTTTTCCAAGGATTTGTTTGTGTCATTTTATATACTTCAGCCTCTACTGATTCAGAAATTGCATCTATTTGTGTATCCGAATTTGCAGAACAAATCACAAAAAAATCAGCAACAGCATTTTTGACATCTCGCAAGTCCAAAATTCTAATATCTGAAGCCTTTTTTTCTGCCATTCCATTCACCACTATATCAGTAAGTTCTTTAGATTTCAATACCGTCTTGCTTTCTTGCATCCGAAGTTTTTAAATTAGCCACAAAATTACACAAAATATCTTGCATAAATTCTTTGCCAAAACGCAATTTCTAGGAAAAAAAGTTTATTCCCTGCCACAATGTCACTCCACCAACGAGGAAGCTCAGCGATTAATTTCAGAGAAAAAAACCATAGAAGGACAAGTTGTAATCACTGCCAACCAAACCAAAGGAAAGGGCCAAAGGGGAAATGCATGGGAATCCGAACCCAATCTAAACCTCACTTTTTCCATCATTCTAAAGCCAACATTTCTCAAAATAGCCAATCAGTTTGAATTACATAAAATATCATCATTAGCAATTCATGATGCTCTATTTCCAATACTGGGAAATAAACTGAAAATAAAATGGCCAAATGACATCTACTACGGTGACCTTAAGCTTGCCGGTATTTTGATCGAAAATATCCTCAGAGGAAATTCTATTGAATACTCAATAGTTGGAATAGGTCTCAATATCAATCAACTGATTTTTAAAAATGATTTTGCTACTTCCTTAGCTGATATCACAATGGAAGAACACAACACATATGAAATAGCCGAATCTATACTTGTGATGTTAGAAAAAAGGTATTTAGAGCTAAAAAATGGTAACTCGTACCAATTACTTCATGAATACCACAGTCGCCTATACAAATTTGAACAACCTCAACTATTTAAAATATCTGATTCTGTATTTACTGGTAGAATAAAAGGTGTCAATGAAACAGGCAAGCTTCTGATAGAAGAGAATGAACAACTAATGATGTTTGACTTTAAGGAAGTTGAATTTTTAAGGGAATAATAAGTTCACATCAACAATTTACATAAATTTGCATTCCTATTTTTCAGAAATACAATAATATCATGATAGAAACTCAAGAAAAATTCAAAGTAAAAGACATTTCCCTTGCAGGATGGGGAAGAAAAGAAATCAAACTAGCCGAAGCTGAAATGCCTGGCTTAATGTCCCTTAGGGAAGAATACGGTGCTTCAAAAATTCTAAAAGGAGCCAGAATAGCCGGATGTTTGCACATGACTATTCAAACAGCTGTATTGATAGAAACTCTCGTAGAACTAGGTGCTGAAGTGAGTTGGTCTTCTTGCAATATATTCTCTACACAAGACCATGCAGCCGCTGCTATAGCTGCCGAAGATATTCCAGTATTTGCATGGAAAGGATTGAACGATCAGGAATTTGACTGGTGTATCGAACAAACTTTATTTGCTTTTGAAGGTGGAAAACCTTTGAACATGATTCTGGATGATGGTGGAGATCTTACCAACATGGTTATAGATAAATACCCTGAGTTGGTTTCCGGTATTAAAGGATTAAGCGAAGAAACTACAACAGGCGTTCACAGACTTCAGGAAAGAGAAGAAAAAGGCACTCTTCCAATGCCAGCCATTAACGTAAACGACTCAGTAACAAAGTCCAAATTTGATAACAAATACGGATGTAAAGAATCTTTGGTGGATGCTATCAGAAGGGCAACCGATGTAATGATGGCAGGTAAAGTAGCTGTTGTTGCCGGGTATGGAGATGTTGGAAAAGGTTCTGCTGCCTCTCTAAAGGGTGCGGGTGCTCGTGTAATAGTTACAGAAATAGATCCTATATGTGCACTACAAGCTGCTATGGATGGGTTTGAAGTCAAGAAAATGGACGATGCTGTGAGCGAAGGAGATATTATTGTGACTACCACCGGTAACAAAGACATTGTAGTAGGCCGTCATTTTCTAAATATGAAAGACAAAGCCATTGTATGTAATATCGGACACTTTGACAATGAAATTGATGTTGCCTGGCTAAACAGCAATGCAACCAAAACGGAAATCAAACCACAGGTAGATTTATATGACCTTAAAGGCAAAGAAATTATCCTGTTGGCTGAAGGAAGATTGGTAAACTTGGGTTGCGCAACGGGTCATCCATCGTTTGTGATGTCAAATTCGTTTACAAACCAGACTTTGGCACAAATAGAACTTTGGACCAATACTGACAAATATGAAAACAAAGTATATATGCTTCCTAAGCATCTGGATGAAAAAGTAGCAAGGCTTCATTTATCAAAAATAGGTGTGGAATTAGACGTGTTATCTGACGATCAGGCAAAATACATTGGTGTGACTCCAGAAGGCCCTTATAAGCCGGAATACTACAGGTATTAATTTTAGAGAAAATTGAAATAGAAAAAAGGCACCAAATTGGTGCCTTTTTTTAAATCTTTATATGGCGGTCATTTCCTTTTTCGTAAGAATCTCAAATCCCCTACTTTTGATATAATGAAAAATTTTTGGAGGATTCTTAGTTATGCAAAGCCATACCAAAGCTTTATACCTCAATACATCATTCTTACATGGCTTTATGTATTGTTTAGTTTGGTGAATTTCACTATTCTTAAACCTTTGCTTGAAGTATTGTTCGACCAAACAAACCCAGAAGTCATCAATATGGAAGCACCAAGTTTCCAATTGAGTATCTCCTTTTTCACTAATACCTTTTACTATTACTTTGGACAGTTTATTGAACAAAATGGAAAAATTGGAGCACTGAAATTTGTTTGCCTGATCATAGTAATATCTGTATTCCTTTCAAATCTTTTTCGGTACTTATCGGGCGTAATGTTGGCATCAATTAGAGTCAGGGTGCTGGAAAAAATCAGATTGGACATATTCGAAAAAGTAACAGCTCTGCATTTGGGCTATTTCACCGAACAAAAAAAGGGAGATATCATTTCACGCATCACAATAGACATTCAGGAGGTTCAAGCGTCTGTGGTCAATTCGTTAAAAATACTATTCAAAGAACCCTTTTTGATCATAGGCTATTTCTGGATTTTGTTTACCATGTCTCCACAACTTACGCTGTTCACCTTGTTAGTCTTACCAATTTCCGGAGGAGTGATAGCCTACATAGCAAAAAGACTCAAAAGAAAAGCTTTACTCACTCAACAATCTCTTGGCAGGATTCACAATATCTTAGATGAAACCATATCGGGAATGAGAATCGTGAAGGCATTTACGGCTACTAAAGCGATGAATGATAAATTTGGTGTCGAAGTAAAAAACAACAGTAGGTTTACACTTTCTGTTTTCAAAAAAATGGAATTGGCCGGACCTATTTCAGAGTTTTTAGGCGTACTGGCAGTAGCTACTATACTTTATATAGGTGGTACTATGGTACTCAATAAAGAAACTTTCCTATCTGCTTCTTCCTTTATCACTTTTTTGATCATTTTCTCACAAGTACTAAACCCTGCAAAAGCAATTTCTAATGCAATGACTGCAATAAACAAAGGCTTGGCTTCATCTACAAGAATCTTTGAATTAATAGATACAAAACCCGAAATAATAGAATCGAAAAATGCTATTCCAATAAATACATTTAAATCATTGATCCAGTATCGTGATGTTTGCTTTTCGTATGATCAAGAACCTGTACTAACAAACATCAACCTTGAAATTAAAAAAGGAGAAATTGTTGCACTTGTAGGGCCGTCAGGAGGTGGGAAATCTACTTTGGCAGACCTTCTCCCAAGGTTTTATGAACCGACATCCGGCATGTTGTCCATTGATGGAAAAAATATAAATGAGTACCTAGTAGAAGATTTGAGAAAGCTAATGGGGATCGTTACACAGGAGTCAATATTGTTTAATGATACCATAAAAAACAATATCGCATTTGGGTTAAACGATGTGAACGAATCAGCTATCGTAAAAGCAGCTCAAGTTGCCAATGCACATGAGTTCATTATGGAAAACCCTGAAGGTTATAATACTATTGTAGGAGAAAGAGGAATGAAACTTTCCGGCGGTCAAAGACAAAGGTTGAGCATTGCCAGAGCCATATTGAAAAACCCAGACATACTTATATTAGATGAAGCTACTTCTGCACTCGACTCAGAGTCCGAAAAATTAGTTCAAGAAGCCCTCACAAACTTAATGAAAGACCGCACATCCATAGTGATAGCCCATAGGCTAAGTACTATTCAAAATGCAGATAAAATTGTAGTAATTGAAAAAGGAAGAATAATACAAACAGGCTCTCATGAAGAATTGAGTAATAAAAAAGGACTTTATCAAAAACTATTAAAAATGCAGTCATTTTAATGCTTCAACCCCTTCAGTACTACTTAAAAACCGATTTTTAAAATTGAACCTCTTGACTAGTATCAAACTAAAAAAAGAATATACTTTTGCCAATTCATTTCTAGACATATTATGGAGTTTAACAAAGTAGCCGACCTTATTGAAAAAATCCCTCACATGACGAGGGATCAGGGATATACCGTTTATGAACTAATCCAAAACACTGCAATTGAAAATGTAGTGGAATTAGGATTTGCAAATGGGACTTCAAGCTGCTATATGGCTGCCGCTCTTCATGAAAAAAGAAAAGGAAAGGTAATTACCATTGACAACCTAACTGCAAAAGATAGAACTCCTAATATAAATGAGCTTATGCAATTGACCGGGCTTTCAGAGTATATTGAACCTGTATATGCGAACAAAAGTTACAATTGGGAGCTAATGAAGCTAATAGAAAGGCAAACTGAAAATGGTGTTTGTACCCCACTATTTGACTTCTGTTATCTGGATGGTGCACATAGCCTGGAGATAGACGGATGTGCCTTTATGTTGGTTGACAAATTGCTCAAACCAGGAGCATATATTATATTCGATGACCTGCTTTGGAGTTATGCCGAGAGTCCTAGTTTGAAAAAGACAGATTTTGTCAAGAATCTACCTGAAGATGAAAGAATTACTCCTCAAATAAAAAAGTTATTTGATCTTGTGGTTACACAAAACCCAAATTACACCGATTTCAGTGTGAAGGACAACTGGGCTATGGCAAGAAAAAAACCAGAATCACCCGACAATCAAAATATAGACCTAAATCATCTATATCCAGAAACTTCTATCGCTGAAGATTGGAAAAAATTAAGGAAGAAAGTCAAGAAAAAATTTTTCTAAGGTTCATTTTAGAACTGAGAAAAATCTCTGTTCCTGCTTCTTTTCATCAAACCTTTCATCATCGTCATAACCAGCTATTAGTTCTTTCCTATTTATCTTAATAAGATCAGTAAAGAGATCATTAATTTTTTCTAAGGTATAGAATATAGAAATACGATCGAATTCTGAAGTTTCTTTTAATTCGTCATGCATCAACAACGGCTTTTTGTGCCCAAAAGCCAAATTAAAGGCACCTGATATTTTATATTCATTGTACTTGTGGTATTTGAAAACTGGTGGATGAACCAGAGGCATTACATAATCCGATTCAGAAATGACACTATGATAGTCTTTGTCTGATATATAAGAATCGTAGAGATCAAATAACCTTAACAAACCATATTTTTTCAAAAGACTCACCATTTCTGACCCATCATCCTTGTTTATATTTCCAAGAATAACAAATTTTATTTTCTCAAGATATTGACCCGAAACGGTTCGAAGTGCTTCAATGAAACCAATATAGTCTCTTCTCTGGTTTTGCACATTGCCAGGTATGACAATATTAATTTGCTCAGATTTATGCTGATTTTTTATATAATCACCAAAGTAGATGGGGTAAACATAGTCGAAATAAAGACCTCCGAAACTTATTGTATTCGCCTTGTCTCGCAAAAACCGACTTAAAACTATAAAGTGCTTTATTCTTAAAGAAATGAGTTTTTGAGTGTTACTCTTCTTAAGCTTTTCTATATCATGAAGTACTCCAGAGATGAAAATTCTATGTGGAATAAGAAGGCAAAGTAACAAAACTGGTCTCCCAGCTACTGTATTAAAAAAAACCTGTTCAACATTGTGTTTTAATATGAATGACCTGATTTTTAATAATTCAAATACGTTCTTTGTCTTTTCAACAAAAATAGTTTCTTGAAAGTGAGGAATAATCTCTTCTAACCTATTTTGAGATTTCAGATTGGCTGCAAAAAACAAATTATACCCACGTTTTTTGAGTAAGTAAATATGCGACAAAAGAAGTTCAAAATGCCCTGGCTCAAGTTCAATAATTAGAATATTTTTAAACTTGGTCATTATTTAAGAAAATATTTCATTATAAATATCCAAAGTCTTTTTTGCAGTCTCTTTTTTATCAAATTTGAGTACAAATTTAGTAGCATTAGCCACTAATTTACTCCGCAATTCCCAGTCATTGATCAATGAAACTATATGATTACTCAACGTTATATAATCTTTTACCTTGGCTGTAAGCCCGGTATTTCCATTGATCACAATTTCCGGAATACCACCAGCTTCTGTTGCTACTATAGGGACAGAGGCTGCCATGGCATCCAGCAAACTGGTTCCCAGCCCCTCAGTCTTGGAGGTCATTAGAAAAACATCCAGTTCAGGCAATACTTCGGGAATGTTATTAATAAAACCTGTAAAAATAATCCTTTCACTCAGCCCTTTTTGTTCAATGTAATCTTTCACTTCCTGCAGCAAAGGGCCTGCTCCAAAAATAAAAAAGTAAACATTCTCCTGCCGTTTTAATACCTCTTCTGCTGTATCCACAAAAGTAACATAATCCTTATGATCAGCTATTGCTGATGTGTTGCCAATAAGCTTAGCTTGTTCATCTAGGTTATATTTCTTTCTTAAAAAATTTGACACAGGAGCTTGGCTAAATTTCTCCAGATCTATGCCACTATAAACTGTTCTGCAAATACCCTTGTTGTCAACACTCTTTTCTACTATCTCTTTGATCTTATTCGAAACACAAAGGATTCTTTTTATTGATGGATGATTGTACTTCCATCTACTGAGAATATTATTTTTCAATGGAAAATCTACCCGCCTGCTCAAAACCAATTTCGATTTATTGCCCATAGTGGCAGACAAGACTCCTACTCCATGCGATCCTGACCCATGCATGTGCACCAAATCAATTTGATGCTTTCTGCAATATTTCAACACCTTTAGCGCAGATAGGATATCTAAGGAGTTTTTAAACCCTACCTCTTGAAATGTCCATCCTTGCTCTGCACAAAACTTACTGAAAGCTGAAGCTTTCCTGCAAATAACATGGCAATCCACCCCCTGATTTTTTAATTCGCCTACGAGGTAAGCTATTTGCTGCTCTCCTCCCCTCCAGGTTTTTTCAGAACTAAGGTGAAGTACTCTCAATTTTCTATTATTTTATTTTTCGTGCGATCAATCTGAAACTGGATTTATAGGCAATATCGTCTATGAATGAGTGTTCAACCTTGGTTGTAGTTGCCTTGGCTTTTTTGTCATTTCCGGTATAAACTACCTCAAAACCATACTCCCTTTCCAAAAGCCTTTTAAGCTTACCGGGACTGTAATAAAACAAGTGATGCCAAGTATCATAATGCTTTCCAATGCTTTTTTTCAATCCCAATTTTTCCATAACAGATTTGAACCTATTAGAAAAAGAATCAATATTAGGACAAGCTATGTACAACAGCCCGTTATCACTAAGAAGTTCAACTATCTTATCAAGATAAGCCCCTGGGTTTTTAGGATGTTCCAGCACATGATTCAGGTAAATGCATGAATATTTTTTACCAGGGCTTAACTTTGTGAAATCACCATGATAGATATTTGCATTCAACTTTTTGGACAGTTCTTGAGTATATTCTTCCCCAACCTCATACCCCTCAGCATTCCAACCTCTTTCTAAACCGACTTTTACATCCAACCCATTTCCACAACCCACACACAATAAATTACCCGGCTTGATATAACCTTCAACCTGCTTGAGGTTATAAGAATGAACCAGCTCCCTCGGTTTTATCTTTTCTCCATACCTATGATGTTTTGAGTCCTCTCTCTGATACTGAGCATAAAATGCAGCGAGGTAGTCGTCGGTATATTGAGGATTCATAAACTCAATATTGCAACTTTGGCACATAGAAATATGAATTCCATTAAAATCCTTTTTGTGATCTTTGACATCTTCCGAATGACATAACGGGCACTGCACTAATTTTTGGTCAAATTGAAGTTCTATCAAGATCGAAGTATTTGCTTAAGTTTAACATATTTCAAAAAACGGTAATAACTGTTCAATACACTTATCACAAACCCATAATAACCATCTAAAAATCCCAATTTTAAAAAATAGGTTTTTAAGAAAATCCAATATGGGTATAAAATCAAATGCACAATTACATTTACCTTTTTGCCTTTCCGAGCCTTTTCTTCCGCACTGATGGATGAAAATTTATTGATCTGACCAATGTGTTGGTCTATTGAATGATAAGAATAATGTAAAATATCTTCGTTGCAATATTGCACAGTAGAATCCGAATTCATTCTCACCAGATCATGAGGATTAGTTCCTCCCCACTGTCCTTTATTCTTATTCCACAATCTGATTCTGCTATCAGGATACCAGCCACAATGTTTTATCCATTGACCACAATAAGAAGTTAACCTATGAAATGAATACCCATCATCAGAAAACTCCTTTTTCAATTCCAATATTTTGGCTTGCAATTCGGCTGACAACACCTCGTCTGCATCAAGTGACAGCACATATTCGAACTGAGATCGTAATATGGCAAAATTCTTTTGCTCAATATGTCCGTCAAATTTGTTTTCGATAAACTTCAAGTCATAGCCTTCGCATATACTTTTTGTGTTGTCAGTAGAAAAAGAATCTACAACAATTATCTCATCAGCAATATCTATTACAGAATCAAGACATTTTCCTATATTTCTTTCTTCATTAAATGTGATAATTACTACTGAGAGTCGGCTATGTTGGGCTTGATCCAATGTTCAGGTATTTTTTCAACAAAAATAGAATTAAAATTTAAAAGCGCAGACGAATAAATTATTATTGCCAAACTAGCAGACAACAATACCGTAATAGATGTATCTATAGATACCTACTCAAACCAGTAAAAACCAATACATGGAGCAAGACTCTTCTGATCAGCATTATTCCGACAAAGAAAAAATTGCAGCGTTCGACAATGAGTTCATGCCGCACATAGATGCTATGTACAACTTTGCCTTTCGGCTCACTCATGACGAAGATGATGCCAAAGACCTGATTCAGGATACATTCCTAAAATCTTATCGATTTATTAATTCCTTTCAGAAAGGAACTAATGCCAAGGCATGGTTGTTCAGAATCTTAAAGAATAGCTTTATCAATGACTTTCGTAAAAAAAGCAAAGAGCCGGCAAAAGTTGATTATCAGGAAGTAGAAGGTTATTATAACTCTGAAAAAGCAAACAGTAACATTACCACTGACCTGAGAATCGACACCATCAAGGATATGATGGGTGATGAAATATCGAATGCACTAAATTCTCTTGCCGTGGATTTTCGAACGGTGATTATCCTTTGTGATGTAGAGGGCTTTACTTATGAAGAAATGGCTAAGATCTTGGACATTCCCATTGGTACGGTGAGGTCTCGCTTGCATAGAGCAAGGAATTTATTGAAAGAAAAACTTCAATCCTATGCCCAAAGCATGGGTTATTAAATATTATTCACTAATTATGCATCATTGTTTTGGGCTTAAATAAGATAATACATAACGTAAAAATGAGCACCGGAATGGCTGACTGTTCCGCATACAAAGAGCTAATTCAACTGGTGATAGATAATGAATCTTCAAGCAAAGAAGAAACTTATCTCAGAAAACACATGAAAATGTGTTTGAAATGTCTGAGCCAATACGAAATAGACAAGGAACTAAAGGAAGTATTAAAACTCAAACTTGAAAAAAAACAAGTTCCTGCTGGTCTGTCCGAAACAATAAGAAACAAACTGATAAAGTGAATCTGACAAAATAAATGCACCAGGGAAAAGCCATTATATTTTCTGCTCCATCCGGTTCTGGAAAGACTACCATAGTAAAGCACCTATTATCTGTAATTGACAATTTACAGTTTTCTATCTCCGCTTCTACCCGGGATAAAAGAGGGCGAAACGAACAAAACGGGAAAGACTATTATTTTTTGTCTCCTGAAGAGTTTAAAAACAAAATAGACAACAATGAATTCATTGAGTGGGAAGAGGTCTATGAAGGCAATTTTTATGGCACACTAAAATCCGAAATAGACAGAATCTGGAATGATGGTAATCATGTCATATTCGATGTGGATGTAAAGGGAGGCATCAGCCTTAAAAAATATTTCGGAGACAATGCACTAAGTATTTTTGTAAAAGTACCTGATATGGAAACATTGAAATCCAGGTTAACCGATCGAAATACCGAAAGCGAACAAAGCTTGTCAAGAAGGTTATATAAAGCCCAATTCGAAATGTCTTTTGAAAATCAGTTTGACACCACCCTATTGAACAATGAACTCAACGAATCGCTCAAACAAGCAGAAGGTCTGGTTAGAAATTTTTTAAAAAACTGAACCTTTGTCTGTAAACATCAATTATGACAGAAGTTGGTCTATTTTTTGGCTCTTTTAATCCCATACATACCGGGCACATGATTATTGCTCAAACTATGTTTGAGTATTCAAGTATTGAAGAATTGTGGTTTATTGTTTCACCTCAAAACCCCTTCAAAAAAACAAAATCCCTACTGCATGAATTTGACCGGTATGACATGGTGGAAGTGGCCATAAGGGAAAATCCAAAGTTCAAAGTGTCTGACATAGAATTCAATATGCCAAAGCCCAGCTATACTATAGATACACTGACACTGTTGAGCGAAAAGCACCCGGACAAAAAATTCCGTCTTATTATGGGAGGAGATAACATGAAGAATTTTCACAAATGGAAAAATTCTGAAATGATTTTAAAAAACTATGGATTACTGGTTTATCCTCGTCCTAATCAAGATAAAGCTTCTCTGGTAAAGCATAGCAACATAGAATACATTGAATCTCCTATGCTGGATATTTCTGCTACCTTCATACGAAATGCCATAAAAAAAGGGCACTCCATTAAATATTTAGTGCCCGAAAGTGTTGAGTCTTATATCGACCGCAAAGGATTGTATCGATAATCAGATCGTCATTATATCTTCTTCTTTTACAGCAATCAACTTGTCGATTCTAGCTGTATGACTATCCGTTAGTTTTTGCACTTCAGCTTCTCCACCTTTCACTAAATCCTCAGAAACGCCCTCTTTTATCAACTTTCTTAATGAGTCATTGGTATCCTTTCTGACATTCCTAACACTGATTTTACCTTTTTCTGCTTCGGCCTTCACCTGCTTTACCAACCCCATTCTTCTTTCTTCAGTCAACGGAGGTATTCCGATCCTGATAGTCTCTCCATCATTTTGAGGGTTCAATCCTAAATCGCTATTGATAATTGCCCTTTCAATATCGTTAAGTATAGCTTTTTCCCAAGGCTTAATAAGCAAAGACCTGGCATCTGGAGTATTGACAGAAGCTACCTGATTCAAAGGAGTCATATTTCCGTAATATTCCACAAATATACCATCCAGCATATTTGGCATTGCTTTTCCAGCACGGATTTTGGAAAGCTCCTGATTCAAATGATCTATGGCCTTATCCATCAGTTGCTTTGCTTCTTCCAGGAACAGTTCTATTTCTTCCATTTCGAATAAATTTTAGCTAAAAAAATTAATATATCAAAGTTCCAACTTCTTCATTTCCTTTCACAATTTCATTCAAATTACCAGGCTTGTTCATATCAAAAACAATAATCGGTAAATTGTTTTCATGGCACAAAGTGAAAGCTGTCATATCCATCACTTTCAACCCTTTTTTATAAACTTCCTGAAATGTAATTTTGTTGAACTTCCGAGCTTCCGGGTTTTTCTCCGGGTCTTCAGTATAAACTCCATCGACTCTGGTTCCTTTTAAAACTACATCGGCTCCTATCTCTATTGCCCTCAAACTTGCCGTAGAATCCGTAGTAAAGTAGGGATTTCCTATGCCCGCACCAAAAATTACAATCCTGCCTTTTTCCAAATGCCGAACTGCTCTTCTTTTTATAAAGGGTTCACACACTTCTTCAATTTTTATTCCGGACATCAACCGTGTAAACAACCCACTTTTTTCCAAGGCCGACTGAAGTGCCATTGCATTGATCACGGTGGCAAGCATACCCATGTAATCTCCCTGCACTCTATCAATTCCTGCACTTTCTCCTTCTACACCTCTGAAAATATTTCCTCCTCCAATTACAATAGCAATTTCCAGCCCTTCCTCTTTTACATTTTTAATCTCATTTACATATTGCTCTAAACGATGAGGATCTATTCCATACTGTTTATTCCCCATTAGAGCCTCTCCGCTCAACTTCAAGAGTATTCTTTTATACTTCATTCTGTTCTGTTTCCTCTATTATGTAAATGATCAAATCTTGCGGCGACAAATATAATCGTATATAAAGGATGTAAAAAAATTAGAAGACTATGATCGTATTATTTTTTTCCACACTATCTCCAACGGCAACTGTTATAGATGAAATTTTTCCATCTTGTGGACTTTTTATTACATTCTCCATTTTCATAGCCTCAAGCACGAACAACTTACTCCCACTCTTTACTTCCTCTCCTTCTTTGACTAAAATATCAAGGATAAGCCCTGGCATTGGTGCCTTTACTTCTTTCTTAGAATGTTCTTGATTGTTTTCAAAACCCATTTTTTGGAGCAACACATCCATACGATCTTTCAGCACTACATCGTAGGTTTGATTGTTTAACTTAATGGAAGCCATCTTTTTTTTCCTGTCTACCTCAACAACAGTGATATTATAAGAATGACCCTCTTTGAGTACATGAAACAAGTTTTTATCGACCCTTTCAATGTCCAAAATAAGTTGTTCATCATCAATCATGAAGGATGTTCCCTCTTGTGATATTTTGAAATTTCGATTGTTAACGGAAGCTTCGTACATAGACACCTGCAATTGCTCTATACGTCTAGCTGAATGTGTCGATTCAAGCTTTCTTCCAAAGAAATGAATGTTTCTGTTCTCTCAATTCCTTCTACCTTCTGTATTTTGTCATGCAACACATCTTTGAGATGTTTAGTATCACGACAATGGATTTTAATAAAAATATTGTAATTACCCGTTGTATAATGAATTTTCACTACTTCCGGAATCTTTTTCAATTTTTCAACTACCGCCTCATAAAGAGAACTTTTCAATAAAAAAATACCTAAAAAACAGGTGACGTCATAACCAAGTTTAGAGTAGTCCATACTCAAAGTTGTACCAGTCACAACTCCCATCTCTTCAAGCTTTTTCATCCTCACATGAACAGTACCACCAGAGACATAAACTTTCTTTGCAATCTCTGTGTAAGGCACTTTGGCATCTTTCATTAACTCTGTTAGTATTTTGAGGTCAACATTGTCAATTTCGTAATTTTTCGCCATAGGTATAGATTATTTTTGGTTGTTTTTTAAAGATTGTAATATTTTATTGCACAATATGTATTTTTTAGCTAATTTATATAAAATATTTTTAATGCATCACAAGTTATACTAATTTTGAGTTCCGAAGCAAAAAGAAGGTTGATATTATCCTTTCAAATTGTGTTCGTATAGGTCAGTGAAACAGACAAATACTCTTCAAAACATAGAGTATAGATTGCAGGAATTATTCTAACATTTTATTTTAGAATATCTGGTTCATGAGGGTTCGAATCCTTCTCCTATAGCTATCATTTTTGGGTTAATGTTGTTTAGAAAAAGTCTGGTTTTACCAGGCTTTTTCGCTTTTCAGCCCGTATAGTATGGTTTTTCACCCGTTCAGTATCCTTCATTTTTTTATTTGATCATCATTGGTGATATTTAGGGCTGTATTAACTGTACTTAATCCAACCCATTATTTTAACTATCAAATGAAAGATCACTCCTGGTACAAGCAATATCCTGAAGGTATCCCTCACGAAATAGACCCTGACCAATACTCGTCATTGGTTGAGGTCATCAAAGAATCGTTCAACAAATACAGTGAGCTTCCGGCTTTCGAAAACATGGGTAAGTCATATACCTATGCCCAAATTGATGAAATGTCTGACAATTTTGCAGCCTTTCTTCAAAACGAACTTAAGCTGGCAAAAGGAGACAGGATAGCACTTCAGATGCCAAACCTGATTCAGTATCCTGTAGCTCTCTTTGGCTCATTAAAAGCGGGTTTGGTCGTGGTAAATACCAACCCACTATACACTCAGCCAGAGATGCAGCACCAGTTCAAAGACTCTGGAGCAAAAGCAATTGTTATTCTGGCCAACTTCGCATACAACCTCGAACAAATATTGCCAAATACAAATATTGAACATGTGATAGTCACTGAAATCGGCGACTTGCTGGGAGGACTCAAAGGAATGATTACAAATTTTGTTGTGAAGAAGGTAAAGAAAATGGTGCCTGCCTATAACATACCAAAAGCTTTCTCATTTAAAGAATGTCTGTCAAAAGGAAGCCACCATTCATTTCAACTGGTTGAAATTGATTCCGAAGACTTAGCATTTCTCCAATATACGGGAGGAACTACAGGAGTGTCTAAGGGAGCAATGCTAACCCATAGAAATGTTACAGCCAACTTAATTCAGGTGAGGTCATGGATTAGCAACATCACACAGGAACGCAAAGAATTAATTATTACAGCTTTGCCTCTTTATCATATTTTTGCCTTGGTAATCAATGGACTCATCACTTTCAGTATTGGTGCCAAAAACGTATTGATAACAAACCCAAGAGATATTGATGGTTTTGTAAAAGAGTTGGCAAAACATCAATTCACTATGATGACAGGTGTGAACACATTGTTTAACGCACTTTTAAACCATCCAAAATTTTCCTCCCTTGATTTTTCAAAACTCACTCATGCTGCAGGAGGTGGTATGGCGGTACAAAGAATCGTTGCTGAAAAATGGAAAGAAGTTACCGGGAAACCCTTACTTGAAGGGTATGGCCTAACCGAAACCTCTCCGGTCCTGACATTTAACCCGACAGACGGAACCGACAGAATAGGCACCATCGGAGTGCCTGCTCCAAGTACAGAAATCTGTCTGCTTGATGATAGTGGGAATGAGGTTCCGATTGGAGAGCGGGGTGAGATTTGTGCCAAAGGGCCACAGGTAATGAAAGGATACTGGCAAAGGCCTAAAGAAACGGAAGAAGTGTTTATCAATGGTTGGTTTCGTACCGGAGATATTGGTGTAATGGATGAAGATGGTTTTATCAAAATAGTTGACAGAAAAAAGGAAATGATCCTTGTATCTGGATTTAATGTTTATCCAAATGACATTGAAAACACCATTGCTTCTCACCCCAAGGTGTTGGAAGTAGGTGCGATTGGAGTTCCGGATTCTAAATCAACTGAAGCGGTCAAAGTATTTATTGTTAAAAAAGAAGAGTCTTTAACGATAGAAGAAATACAAGACTTCTGCAAAAAAAACCTTACGGGATACAAGAGGCCAAAACACATCGAGTTTTTAAGCGAATTACCTAAATCCAATGTAGGCAAAGTACTTAGGCGAATTTTGAAAGAAGAAGATACTAAAAGGAATACATATTCCTGACATTTGGCTTTATTATTGCAATTGTGTTTTCAACCCGCTACAAAAACAACAATCTCAACATCTGATATACGATTGTCCATGAAGCATTTATTTGTAATTTTTCTGATTTCATTTCCCTTTTTAGCTTTTTCCTCTACCAAGCATGATACAACTTATTGGAATATTGGAGGAATCACTTCACTAACCTTCAGTCAAGTCTCATTAACTAACTGGGCTGCAGGCGGAGACAACTCCACTTCTTTCCACGGGCATCTTCATGCTTTTGCTGACCATGTTAAGGGAGTTGCCATATTTGAGAACAGTTTGGAGGCTGGATATGGGTTAATTAAACAAGGAGACAGAGGGTTTATTAAAGCAGATGACAAAATCAGTTTTAATTCAAAATATGGAAGAAGGCTTTCACCTGCAAACACAAAATGGTATTGGACTACAAATATTAACTTCCGGACTCAATTTGCGAATGGGTTTAATAACCACGATTTGGAAAAAAAAATATCCGGATGGCTAGCTCCGGGATATTTTTTCGCCTCGATAGGCATAGATTTTAAACCCTCTACAAACTTCTGGGTAGCTTACACACCCTTTTCGGCCAAGATCACTATAGTAAATGACAAAAACCTCTCCGACGCAGGGGCATTTGGAGTAGAGCCAGGTAAGATGGCAAGATCCGAAGTAGGGTCGTATTTCACTTCGGTTTTAAAAACCCACCTACTTGAGAACATCAATTTTGAATCGAAATTACAGTTATTTTCAAACTATATAGAAAGCCCTGAAAAAGTAGATGTAAACTGGGAAACGACATTCGTCCTTAAAGTCAATAATTTTATCACTACCAATATCTTGAATCAATTGATTTATGATGATGACATAAAAATACCAACATACGACGATCAGGGAGAAAAAATAGGAGAAGGTCCTAAAGTGCAATTCAAAAACATCTTTGGAGTAGGCTTCACATACAAATTTGGTCATACCCGCAGAAAAAATAAAATCTGATTTAGAATACAGAAGTCCTTAACACTTGCGAATGGTTCGTTCACCGAATAATTTCTGAGTCTCATGGAATAATTTCTCCGTTTTAAGAAAAATCTAATAAACTTGCGCCTCAGTTAAACTGAACTGTATTATTTCTTGTTTCATCCAGTCTATAACCACATTTCTAAGTACATTTTTTTAACAAACTCATTTACAAATGAAAAAAAGACTTTTATTGTTAATTCTATCTTTCCCAATGCTTTTATCTGCTCAAGACTCGGATACTACTTATTGGAAAATCGGAGGAGTTAGTTCACTTTCGTTTAGTCAGGTATCATTGACTAACTGGGCAGCAGGAGGTAACAATTCTGTGGCTTTTAACAGTTACTTTAGCACTTTTGCAAATTATGCCAAAGGAAGGTCCGTTTGGGAAAACAGCCTCGAACTAGGATACGGCCTTATCAAACAAGCAGAAGAAGGGTTTAGAAAGTCAGATGATAAAATAAACCTTACCACCAAATTTGGACGATCACTTTCTCCAAACAATAAATATTGGTACTGGAGTATGAACTTCAATTTAAGGACTCAATTTGCAAACGGTTACTCTCAAGAGGATAATGACACTCCCATATCTAAATTTATGGCTCCAGGATATCTCGTATTGGCTGCAGGTTTGGATTATAAACCTTCCAAATATTTTAGCATGTCATATTCACCAGTTACTGGTAAAATTACTATTGTAAATGATGATGCGCTTTCGGCTGCCGGTGCTTTTGGTGTTGACCCGGGCAAAAAATCTCGTAGTGAACTTGGTTCGTATCTTACGGTACAATTCAAGAAAAACATTATGGAAAACGTAAGCCTTGAGTCCAAACTACAACTCTTTTCCAATTACGCAAATAAGCCCAAAAATATAGATGTAAACTTGGAAAATGCATTGATGATGAAAATCAATAAATACTTATCGGCGAGTCTGATTAATCAATTAATATATGATGACGACATTGACATTCCTACTTATGATGAAGATGGAAATGTAACCAAAGTAGGTCCAAAGACACAATTCAAAAATATTTTCGGGGTAGGATTTGCCTACCAATTTGGAGATAAAAAAGGATGAGTCGTCCTAAAATAGGTTGACGGTTTTAAGATAAATTAAAAAGGAGCTGCAAAACAGCTCCTTTTTTTATGCAATCCCCTGAGATTGTGCATAAGTCCGATATGAAACTTCATTGTTAATTTTAACAACGAAAACCACTACATCTTTTTGAGCTTCAAATGAGATTTCATCGGCATCCTTTGATATCAAATAGTCGTCTGATAAAGCTGGCTGCCCTCCAACTTGTAATTCACCTGAAACCACATAAAGTCCATAAGTGGAATCTTTTGCAGTAGGAATGCTAAAATTTCCAACCCCCATTCTATATTCAGCAATTTCAACTCCTTCACTATCAAGATTAAGAGGGGAATTTTCTCCAACAACCACCTTTTTGGTCAGTCCATTCTCTGTTACTACTGGAAAGCTATCAGCAGGTACATCAGTGTAATTAGCAGGTATTTTCAATGAGTTACTAAGGTTTGGGTCAAACCAAATTTGGAAAATATGTGCTCCCGGTAATAATTTTTCGGCATGGGTAATTCCATTTCCGGATTTGATCAACTGAGCATCTCCTTTTGAAAGATTTTTCCAAGCCGCCATTTTATTATCATAATGAGAAATAGTACCATCAATTACATAAGACATAATCTCGAAACCCTGGTGGGGGTGCTCTCCAATCAAACCACCTGTATCAGACCAGGCATGCGCCCAGTAAAACAAATTAGATACTGGCTTAGTAACTCCACCTTCATGTGGAAACCCTAACGGCTTATTTTCTAAAATTCTACCAAAATCAAAAGCTCCTTTGGCCTGATCTTGTTTTTTTATAATTTGTACTGACATTGTTTTAGTAATTAAAATTTAAAGATAAAAGAAAGCCGGTCGAGAACTAATTCTGTCACCCTGCTTTTCTTGTTTGGTAATGTATCATACGAACGAAACATTTAAATGTTTTTACATTATTTGTAATTACAATTATAATACTGGATATTTAATATTAAGATTTCAGACTTCAGAACCAATTGTATTATAATTGCATACCTATCAACCAATTGAATTCCAATGAATCCAACTTACTTAGGAATTACCAACCCACTAGTCTATGCACTGCCGGTTTTCATAGCTCTTATTGCCATTGAATTATACTTAAGCATAAAACATGAACGCCATTTATACGAATGGAAGGACTTGGGGGCAAGTGTATCTGTAGGAGCCGGTGCAAGTATCATTGCCATACTCACCAAAGCCGCATCCATAGGAATGTTCTTTTTCTTTTTTGAACTGTTCAAGCCTTTGCGGGTTTCATGGTTTGGATATGAGGATTTTG
This sequence comes from Reichenbachiella sp. MALMAid0571, assembly GCF_040151475.1. Classification (NCBI taxonomy): domain Bacteria; kingdom Pseudomonadati; phylum Bacteroidota; class Cytophagia; order Cytophagales; family Reichenbachiellaceae; genus Reichenbachiella; species Reichenbachiella sp. MALMAid0571. The sequence goes on from NZ_JBDKWG010000142.1 coordinate 27,486, forward strand.
GGTGGGCTTGGTATGTCTGGCTAATTTGTCAGTTTGCAGATGACTTTTCCTACTATTGGTACCACAGAATGAGCCATGAAGTAAGGGTGCTATGGGCCGCACATTTGGTACATCATTCATCTGAAAATTTCAATCTGGGAAGCGGAATAAGAAATGGCTGGTTTACACTTTTTTATAAATCCTTTTTCTGGATCTGGATGGCAGTCATTGGTTTTCACCCTTTTATGATCGCTACATGCCTGGGTATTCAGGCCATCTACCAGTTTCACCTGCATACTAAATCCGTTCCTAATCTTGGCTTTTTAGAAAAGTTCATGAACACACCTACCCAACATCAGGTTCATCATTCTAAAAACTATGAATATCTGGATAAAAACCACGGCGGCTTTTTAAACATATTTGATAGGATGTTTGGTACATTTTTAGACTTGGACAAAAACAATAAAGCAGACTTTGGGGTACTTAAGCCACCAAATTCGTTTAATCCATTGGTTATTGTAACGTATGAATATGCTAATATTTGGAAAGATGTGAAAGCAACCAAGTCAATTAAGGATAAGTTGATGTACATATTTGGCCCTCCCGGATGGAGCCCAAATGGAGACTCCATGACAGTAAAGCAAATTCAGGCTCAGATGAAAAACTCTTGATTTTCCGTTTTGTTGATATCAAAATTCTATTAACACTAATTATCATTTGAATGGCTGAAAGAAAAAAGATTTTATTCATTGTCAATCCTATTTCAGGAGTCAAAAAAAAAATCTCTATTGACGATCTGGTTAAAACTCACTTAGATCACAATCAGTATGTCTATAAAATTCATTTTACAACTTCCAGAGGAGATGCCATTGTTCAATCCAAAAAAGCTGTAGCTGACAACTATGATGTAGTAGTAGCAGTAGGTGGTGATGGCACCATCAACGAGGTAGCACAGGGGCTTATCAATTCTAACGTAGCACTTGGCGTGATTCCTCGTGGTTCTGGCAATGGTTTTGCCAATTATTTCAAAATCCCTCATGATCCTATAAAAGCCATTGAGGTAATCAATAGACCAAATTCCAGTTTAATTGATACTGGTACATTCAACGACAAATTGTTTCTGAGTGTGGCAGGTTTGGGTTTTGATGCCAGAGTAAGTGCCGCTTTTGATGTGTTTGGCAGAAGGGGCTTATTATCTTACATATATATCTCCGCCAGAGAGTATTTCCGCTTCCAGGCCAAAAGTTATTCAATAGAACTGAATGATCTTACCATCAAAACCAGAGCGTTCCTTCTTACAGCGGCAAATTCATCTCAGTTCGGAAACAATGCTTTCATTGCCCCAAATGCTAAAATTGATGATGGATTACTGGATTTCGTAATCATCAAACCCGCTAATATTTTCAATGCACTGATTATTTCCATCAGGATGTTCAACGGCACCCTTCACAAATCAAAATACTGTGAAATATATAAGACAGACAAGATCAAAATAACCCATGAAGACAATGTAGCTCAAATAGATGGAGAACCTGTAACTATTCCCAGCCAAACGACCATCAGCTTGAAAAGTAAATCTCTATGGATGATTTCCTGAAAAAACTACTCTGAATTCAAGAGAAATAAATCACATCAATTTGCCTGATTGCTATATATTTGTTGGGAACAGCTTAACCGACTGTGCTGTAATATGAAGATTGACCTCAAAGAAATATGGAATTTTATTAACCTTGCACCTTCTCCTGAACAGAAGGGCAAAAAGATGGAGTGGTCATACAAATTGATTGCAGGTGAAATCTCTATAGAGAACCTTACTTCTCAGGATATCCTTGACTTAAACGAAGATGAAAAATACGACACAGAATTACTGCCTTCTATCTTTACTTTTAGAGAAATCCTCTGGCAGCCAAACGTGTACACCCAGCCATCGTTGTGCCTTCCCCAACTAAATATACTCAAAGAGTTTTGCCTGGAATATATATCCGACAAAGGTGAAACTGAAACTTGTACCAGTCATATATACCGTCTATTATTACAAGGGTTAAGCACATTTTGTCAAGAAGCTTTGGATCGAATTTCCCAGCATGAAGCAGAGGTAAGGATTTCGTCGATATTAGGCGATTTGCGCAAAAAGGCTTTTCCAATTGTTAAATTTTTTCTCTTTCATCCGATGAACAGACATGATTATCATGTAGATGCCTTAAACCGCCTAAACTATGCAGTGAAAATCATGTTGACACAATACAACAACAAATATGACGATTTGGAAAATCCATACTGGATAGTAGAACAACGAGAGATAGTAAAAAAACCAGAATTGGACAACCGGAAGCCTTCCCCGGAAAAATCTCCAGAAGAATTTGCAACTGAATCCCCTTCCAAATAATAACGCTCTCTGTCTTTTAATACTTTTTTAAATAAAACAAAACCTAAGCATATAATATGCAGTTCTATCATTCAAGTTATTGATATATTTTGCAGAAAAAAGAACCTGAACATACCCTTCACCAACACAATATATGAATAAGAAAGACCTTTTCAAAGCCAAGTATTTACTATCCAATCTTGGTAAAGGATTGCTATGGCTATTGGTCATTATTGGCATTTTCCTGGTTGTAAAAAAATATTACGGGAACGTGTATCAAGATTTTATGGATGCAATTAGCAACCAGCCACTTCTTGTATTTCTGGTATTCACATGTTCTGAGGTACTTTTCGGAATCATCCCGCCTGAACTTTTTATGATTTGGGCCATGAAAGCTAAAGAAGGTAGTCAAATAAGTTACATTTTAATAGTAGTAGCTCTGGCGGTTTTGTCTTATATAGCAGGAATAATTGGGTATTACTTTGGACTCAGGTTTAGCAAATCCAATCTGTACATTAGTTTGAGAGATAAATTTGCTGCTCAGTTTGAAAAAAATGTAAAACGATTTGGTGGCTACATGATTGCTGTTGCTGCGCTCACACCCATTCCATACTCTGCGGTATGTATGCTCACAGGAGCAGCCCGGTTCAACTTCGGCAACTTTCTATTGCTCGGGATATTTCGACTTGCCCGTTTTCTGGTATATGGTTTTATCATGTGGCAGGTAAATAAAATTTAATTATTAGCAAAATCTCCAAAAGGCTTAACACCTGATAATTACAAATTGCGCATTGGAAATTGCCTTCACTTGGTTTTATTTGCAACTGAGAATATAAAAAAACTAAAATATGGCTTACAATTTATTAAAAGGAAAAAAGGGAATCATATTTGGTGCCTTAGATGAAAAATCAATTGCATGGAAGGTAGCCTTAAAAGCTAAAGAAGAAGGTGCAGAGTTTGTGCTATCAAATGCTCCTATCGCATTGAGAATGGGTGCCATCAATGAACTGGCAGCAAAATGTGGGGCTGAAGTGATTCCCGCAGATGCCACTTCTATGGAAGACCTTGAAAATCTTTTTTCTAAATCAACAGAAATATTAGGAGGCAAACTTGATTTTATACTTCACTCCATTGGCATGAGTCCCAACGTGAGAAAAGGAAAAGAGTATAACGAGTTGAACTATGACTGGATGATGAAAGCCATTGATATTTCAGCTCTTTCTTTCCACAAAGTAATGGCAGTAGCAGAAAAGCAAGATGCTATGAATGAATGGGGATCCATACTCGCTTTGTCTTATATCGCTGCTCAAAGAACCTTCCCTGATTATTCTGATATGGCACAGTCCAAAGCTGTTTTAGAATCTATTGCAAGAAGCTATGGTGAACGACTGGGTCGATTAAAAAATATTAGAGTAAACACCATTTCACAATCGCCAACGGTAACAACTGCCGGATCTGGTATCGGAGGGTTTGATGTATTTTTCGATTACGCAGATAAATTATCTCCGCTTGGAAATGCAAGTGCGGAATCATGTGCGGACTACTGTGTGGCAATGTTTTCGGATCTCACAAAAATGGTAACCATGCAAAATCTGATGCACGATGGTGGTTTTTCAACTTCTGGCATCACTCAAAAATTGATAGACAAGCTATCTTAAAATAAACCACAGGAATAAAAACATCATTGCCATTCAAGTCTTATTCAGTATCTTGAATGGCATTTTTTTATAATGATATCCTTCCCAAACGCTAAAATCAACCTTGGATTAAACATTCTTTCAAAACGAGAGGACGGATACCATAATATTTCTTCCTGTTTCTACCCTGTCCCTTGGTGCGACATTCTGGAGATTATTCCATCAATCGACTTGAAATTCACTTCAAGTGGCATTGACATCCCAGGGGATAAATCAAATAATCTTTGCATTCAGGCTTACAACCTATTCAATAAGGATTTCAACATCCCTGGAGTACATATTCATTTGCATAAAATCATCCCGATTGGAGCAGGGCTAGGTGGAGGTTCGTCAGACTGTGCTTTTACATTGAAGATGCTAAACAATTTATTTCAACTAAACTTATCCGATGACAGGCTGGAAAGCTATGCAGGTAAACTAGGTAGCGACTGTCCTTTTTTCATTAGGAATAAACCTACTTTGGTGTCAGGAACCGGTGATCAATTCAAACCGATTTCTTTAAATCTTTCCGGGAATACAATGGTATTGGTATATCCTAAAATTCACATCTCTACCCGGGAAGCTTATGCTGGCATTAAACCGATGCTACCTAAGCAATCTATCACAGAAATTATAGACCTACCTATTTCCAAATGGAAATCATTGCTTACAAACGATTTTGAAAATTCGCTTTATAAGACTCATCCTGACATTAAGAATATCAGGCAACTACTGTATGAACATGGAGCAGTATATGCTTCGATGACGGGTTCCGGTTCTACCGTTTTTGGAATATTTACCAATAACGTGGCTGGAAATTTGCTTGACATTTTGTCCAAAAAATATATTGTATGGTCCAAACAATTGTAAGAACAGACTAATATTGAAATTTGTTTAATAATATTCAACTTTTATACTCCTATGAAAAATCACCTAACACTACTTTTTATAATTACAATTGGGTTTTCCGCTGTTGCTCAACCCGTCCATTTAATGACATATAATATCAGATATGCCAACGAAAACGATGGAGAAAATATATGGGACAACAGAAAGGACAAAATTGTTAAAATGATCAATTATTATGAACCAGGAATTGTTGGCATTCAAGAGGGGCTTTTAAAGCAGGTAGAATACTTAGACAAATCTTTGAAAGATTTCAATTTTGTAGGCGTAGGCAGAGAAGATGGCAAGAAACAAGGTGAGTATGCTGCGATTTTCTACAATAAGAAGAAATATAAAGTTATGGAAAATACTACCTTCTGGCTTTCTGAAACTCCTGAAAAAGTTTCAGTTGGTTGGGATGCTGCACTTGAGCGTATATGCACTTATGCCCTTTTCAAAGACAAACAAACCGGAAAAACATTTTGGGTTTTCAATACTCACTTTGATCACAGAGGAGATCAAGCCAGAGTAAACTCAGCTAAATTGATCTTGGAAATGATCAACAAAAAAACAGACCTCTCCAAACATCCTGTAGTACTCATGGGAGACCTGAACTTAACCCCCGAAAAAGAAGGCATTCAAACACTGAAAAGTCAACTAAGTGATTCCAAAATGATATCAGAAAAAGAACCTTATGGACCGATAGGTACTAGCAATGGATTCGACACTTCAAGAATAATGACAGGAAGAATAGATTATATATTCGTCAAAAATCTCAAGGTGAAACAATACGCTCAGTTAAACGACCGAAGGGACAATAACCTCTACCCATCTGATCACATACCTGTCCTTATTGAGGCTTATGGATTTTAAACTGTATTTTTCACAAGTAAGTGTTTGATTTCTTTGGTTTGTAGCTTTTGTCTCAGATATAGTTTTGTATTTATATTTCATAAAATACAAAACTATGATTAGTGTAATGAAAAATTAATCCGTGATTATTCAATAGGGATAATTAGACATTATCACGGTTGATTGTGCATAGAGAGATTACAAGATTTTTTTCTCCAAAATTAGCAATGAATTGGCGGTTTTTTTAAAAGCAAAATTCTCCATAATAAATCAACCGTGATAATGTCTATTATTTAGTTCAAATTGTTTGAATAGGCTTAAAAATCACCAAAAGGTAACCTACCAATAGTATATTTTGATAAGTCAGAGGCACTAAAAGAATGAAAATGGATTTTTCCACTCCACTAATCATAAGGCTATGATAAAAAGCCCGTCATCTCGAAAATATTTAAGCTAACCTTAATTTGGTTAAATATTTATCCCTGCCTGGCAAGCCAGGGGAATCTCATCTCGTTTTCGAAATCGGGGACTACATAAACCAATAGGCATCTCAACTCAAACATCAGCAGTGATAAATTGTACAAATGTACCTTTTTACCTCTTACAATAAGGTTTTGAATTATCTCCATTTCCACATTGAATACCTCAAAAACTCAATTTTCCTTTCCTAAACTGGTCTGAGAAACGTTATTTAATACCAAATTATAATCCATATGTATAAAAGAATTATCGAAATAATGAAGAAATATCTTTAATTGATTATATTGTAAGACAGACCCTACTTTGAAGTTGATAATAACAAATTATTACCACTAAATAATACCGTTATGATCACCAGAAAAAAATCCCATGTTTTTTTAATAAACGGATTGTTCCTCATTACATCAGCTTTCCCATTAATTCTAATGGCACAAACCACCTCCTGGATAGGTGGCACTAATACCAGGTGGCGAACGGCTTCCAACTGGACCAGCGGAGTTCCCAATGAAACAACTGATGTCATCATTGGTGATGCTAACTTCACAGGCCCCAATCAGCCAGAATTGAGAAATGGAAGCGGAGGGGGTGAATGTAACTCTTTAACCGTTGGAAATGGATCCATTTCATCAACGTTAACCATACATGATGGCATAGACATACATGGTACTATTACTATTGGCTCAATGGGTATAGTTGATGATGACGGGGGGAGAATGACCATTTCCGGGGACTGGATAAACTCAGGAAGCTATAATGCAAGTGGGAGCAATCGGCGTGTTTACTTCGATGGTGCTACGCAAATTATTGGGGGGACTTCAGTAACTGATTTCGAACGGCTCTATATCAACTCATCAAGTATGGTAACCCTTGCCCAAAATGTAATTACATCAAACTTCATCAGTTTGAGCGGCATTTTAAACCCGGTAAATTTTCAGGTAACAGGCACAGGCGATATTGATATTGAAACAGGTGGTGTACTTAAAGTAATGGCCTCCACTTTAGCCGGGAATTATGCAAATTCAGGAAGCATAGATTCTAACACTAATTCATCGGTGGTAGATTATGCTGCCACCAGTATCAACCAGTCCATTTCCAACTCCATCTCATACAGGGATTTAACCATTAGTGGGGCAATGACAAAGTCCTTGGTTGGAAATACTACCATACAGAGTGATTTGAGTATCGATGGTGGCACAATGGATTTGGGAGGCTTTACTGCCAACCACAGTAGTTCCGGAGGGTCGCTTACAATAGCATCAGGGGCTACATTGAAAATCGGTGGCACCAACTCTTTCCCAAGCAATTATACATCGCACACCCTCGCCACTACCAGCACAGTGGAATACAGCGGAGGTAACCAAAGCGTGAGCAATGAAATTTACGGAAATTTAACACTGAGCAGCACTAGTGGTACAATTACTAAAACCATGCCCGGTACTGCGCTGACAGTTGCCAGAGATTTCACAACATCCGTAACGGGCGGAACCTTGGGTTTTACAGCAGGAAACAATATCACGGTTTTGGGCAATATCACATTAGGATCCTCCACCACATTCAACGGCTCTACATTCACTCATAGTACAAACGGAAACTGGACAAACAATGGTACTTTTAATGGTTGTGGGGGAAGCTTCAATTTCAATGGTTCTACATCCCTGATCAGCGGATTCGGAACGAACAATTTTGGGAATGTTATAATAAATGGAAGTGGAACCATACTTCACGAAAACACTTCTTTGTCCTTGTGCGGGAACTTTTCCACCACAGGAGGTGGGTCTTTTACCCAAACACCCGGCGGCACTGGAAATTTCACCATGACAACAGCTTCCTCTTCTTCCATTTCAGGCTCAAATATCATATTCAATAACCTGATAACCAGTGGGGCTGGCACAATATCCACATCTTCATCATTCACTATTGCAGGGAACTTAACAGCAAATGGCACATTAACAGCATCAGCGGGTACAATACTATTTTCAGGATCTGGAAAAACAATTTCAGGAACAGCTAGCATACAACTCAATGCACTCACTATTACAGGCTCATTATCCACTGCGCGTGATCTCTTATTATCATCAAACCTCAATGTTTTAGGGTCGTTTACGGCAACTGCAGGGCAAATCACTTTCAATGGTACTTCTACCCTGTCAGGTACTGCCAATATTTTCGATATTCGAATTACTAGTAGTGGAACGCTCCTAATGGGTTCAAACTCGATACTGGGAATTGCTGCTACAGTAACCTTTGATGGAGGTGGCGTCTTTAATGCCACAGCCAATGTCCCCAATACAGTCAACTACAACAGTAGTAGCGGGGCACAATCATTGGTGTTCCCTACTTTCGATAATTTGATAGTTTCAGGTGGAAATACAAAAACCCCTCCATCAGCCCTTACAATTAATGGAAACTTCACTATTGGCTCAAGTACAACTTTTGATGGAAGTACATATACCCACAATTTAAGTGGGAACTGGGTCAATAATGGCACATTTACCATGGGCACTTCTACGATTCAACTGACGGGAAACAATGATGTTAGTTTGACTGGTGCAACAACCTTTAATAACCTGACAGTAAATAAAGGTGCATCTAATAAAGTCACTATGATCAACAACATGAATGTGGATAACCTGGCCATGACTTCAGGAAGCATGAGAACTGGCTCAAATACCTTAACAATTACTTCCAGCAGGACTGGAAATGGCATCATAATAGGGACAATCACTCGGACTCACAGTTATACAACCGGCATCAATTATGACTTTGAAGGGCCAAACAATTTTATCAATTTTTCCTCCATCACAGGAACAATCACTTCAATTACCATGGTTGTGTCTTCAGGGGCCAACGTACTATTTCCTTCGGCTGCAAGTGCCAACAGAACCTATAATATCACTGTAACGGGAGCTTCGGCACATTTGGCAACTTTGAGACTGCACTATGAACAAGTAGAGTTGAATGGAAATGTGGAAACAGAAATGACCATATGGAACTATGGAGGTAGCCTTCCATGGAGTGACAATGGAAAAAATACCAATGATGCCACCGACAATTGGTTAGACATAACAGGGGTCAGCGCATTGACAGATTTATGGACTTTATCAGAAGGTGTTATCAAGTATAGCTGGAATGGATCAGCCAGTACAGACTGGTCTGGCACAAGCAACTGGACACCAAATGGAACGCCTACAAGTGTTGATGTTGTGCACATAGGCGATCTTTCATTTACAAACCAACCCACACTAAGCACATCTTCCAACATTAAAAAAATATATTTTCAATCCACTACTCCCAGTACGCTTACTCTGGGTTCTGGTGGAGATCTCACAGTTCAGGGAAACATAGATGGGCTATGGAGCGGTGATGCCGTACATACAATTGATGTAGGCAGCCAAACCCTTGTTACGCTTAGCAATATAGTATTGAGCAATGGGGTTTCAAACCAAAAAATCGATATCCAGGCCAGTACCGGGCTCATTGATATAGCGGGCTCATTGACACAAAGCGCAGGGGCTGATATTACCTTTTCTGATGCCGCGAGCCTCAATATAGGGGGGGATTTTAATTATGTAAGTGGAAGTTTCACTCCTTCCACTTCGACCGTAACACTCAATGGAACGGATGATCAACAAGTAGGAGGAGTAACATTTTATAATTTGGATATTGATAAAGCATCAGGAACTGCGCTTATAAATGCTTCAACCACTGTAAACAATGACCTGAATATTTCCACAGGTGGCCAGACGGATGTTAATTCCACATTAACTGTTGCTGGCAATATTGATATTGGTACTAGTACCACGTTGAATTTTCCTGGAAGTACCACGCTAAACATCAGTGGGAACTGGATTCAAAGTGGCACATTTATTCCCGGATCGGGAACGGTTGTCTTTAATGGTACAGGATCGCAAACAACCGTTGCGACTACTTATAACAACATAACTATCAACAAGGCAAGCGGAACCTTCAGCTTGCTTGGAGACCTTACTATCAATGGAAATGTTGATATTCAAAGTGGCACGGTAGAAGTATCCACATTTGATGTGAACCGGAGTACCCTTGGTGGAATAGCTTCATTGGGAGCCGGGGCAACTACACTATTTGGCGGCAGCAGTGTCCAAATAAGCAATTTTTCCGATCTCATTGCTGATCCTACAAGTACCATAGAGTATTATACAAGCTCTCCCCGTGTCATTTTGCCCATTACATACGGAAACCTGATCCTGTCAAATGGAGGAGCAAACGCCAAAACCATGATAGGGCCAACCACAGTGGCCGGTAACTTAACCGTAAATAGTGGAGCCACATTAACAGCCCCATCAACTACCCTTACTTTAGAGGGGGACTTTACAATGGACGGCACTTTCAACCCATCCACGGGAACAGTAGTATATGCCGGCACCAGTAATATAAACGGGTCAATTACCTATAACGACATTGTGACAAGTGGCACAGTGGACATGGTAAACGGGGACGCCACCATAAACGGGGACTTTGTGGTAACTGCCACCGGGGATTTTGATGCCGGAAATAATACCATTGTATCCTTCGGAGATGTTACCAATTCCGGTATTCTAAGTTCTAGCGGCACAACTACTTTTAGCGGCACACAGGTTCAAACGATCAGGCTGATTAATGCGGTAAGCTCCGCATCAACAGGGGTCATCAATTTCAACGGAACGGTTTCCCCAATATTAAATTCGACATCATCCCCTACGTTCGCTACCGTTAATATCAACAACACCGCTCCTATTACGGCATCCCAATCCTGGACAGTGGCCGTGGCTATAAACGTTGACGCCAGTGCTACATGGAACGGAGGAGCTTTAGACCATTTCTTTTTACGGCATTTTACCAACAACGGTATCGTTACCAGTAGCGGGATTTTATCATTTCTTCCTACCGCTACTACAGCCAATGTGGATTTGGGGACTAATTTCAGCTCTACCGGAACTGTGAACTTTGGTGGCAATCAGCAAATCAATTTATCCCAGGCTACAGGTGCATTTGAGTCCGTTACTATTTCAAATACGAATGGTGCCGGCATCACACCCGCAATAGGATGGGACATCTCCCAGGACATGCTGATCACTGCCGGCGCACAACTAAACGGGGGCGCATTGAGCCATACAATTTCTGGCGAATGGAACAATAATGGCACTTTTGATGGACAAAGCTCTACCGTTACTTTTAACAGCACTGTCGGTACAGATGCCATTTTAGGGTCTGGCACAAACAATTTCCATAATTTGGTTTTCGACACCAATACCAGCATGGATATCATTGCCGATATTTCGGCAAGTGGCAATTTCACAAATGATGCCACAGCGTTGCAAATGATAGACCAGGCAGTTTCATTTACAGGATCTGGCCTTTCCGTTTTGAATGGTGGCACTACCACCATTTTTGACGATTTGGAGCTAAACAAGAGCAGCAATAATCTACAGCTTAATACCAATGCGACAGTAGCCGGTTCTTTGATACTCACAGATGGCGTTTTGGATTTAAACACCAATACGTTGATGTTAAGCAACCCGGATGCTGGCGCAGTATCCCGAACTAACGGCTACATATTGAGTGAAAACACCTCTTTTAACAGTAGCGTGGCTTGGGCTATCGGTACTGATGTTACCGAACATAGCTTTCCCTTTGGAAATGCTTCCGGGGATTATATCCCTTTTGTGTTTGAACTCAACAGTGGCGATGCAGGCCTGGTGACAGTAGCAACATATGGTACAGGTGCAGATAACCTGCCATGGCCTCCAGGTATAACAGGGCTTAATGACGAATCTGGTAATGAAAACAGTGAAAATACCGTAGATCGGTTTTATAATATCAACCTCAGTGGTGAAAGTAGCCCAGACGCAGACATCACTTTCAATGCAAGTGCTGTGGAAGTGGGGACTATCTCAACACTACAGGGACAAAAATGGAGCGGTGGATGGCAAGCTCCCCTTCCAGGACAAACACCAGGGGCAACCTCAGTCATGATACCTGGAGTAACGAGCTTTAGTACCTGGGCCATTTCCGGAAACAGCAGCCCCTTGCCTGTAGAGTTGCTCCATTTTTCAGCAATCCAGATTGAGGATGGGGTATTAGTTGAATGGGAAACTGCTTCTGAACTGAATAATGATTATTTTGAAGTATACAAATCACTAAATGGCAAAGATTTTTATTCCATTTACAAGACTGATGGAGCTGGAACCACATCTGCCCATAATAGCTATTCTTTCAAGGATTTCAATTTATCAAGGAACGGTTTGGTTTATTATTATCTAAAACAAGTGGACTATGACGGGACAAGCACAAAAAGCTATACTGTAATTGTAGATGTAAATAAAATAGGCCTTCCACTGACTGTTTACCCCAACCCTGCCAGCGATATTTTATACCTCCATTTGGACAAAGAATTTACAGGTGATATTAATACTGAATTGTATGATGCTCTTGGAAATATGATCGTCCGTCGGTTAATTACAAACAATGAAAGTCATAAAGAGTCAGAAATTAATGTCGACGGCCTTAGCCCCGGCATTTACATCCTGAAAGTATATTCAAGGTCGATTTCGAAATCTGTGAAAGTATTGATCAACTGACTTTAAATACCCATAAGCATATTATCAATGCATCCTGTACCCTCGAACTGTTCGAATAACCACTTTACTTTGATAATATCTAACCCAGTAAGGTGCTCACTGAACAACCATATGGTACTAGTATCAGAAATGTCAGCAGCTATGGTCACAAAAAACGAATATTTGGATGGATATGAAATCAATGAAACCGGGAGAAACTACTTTTCCATACAATACACATCAACAATTTTTCCATTTATTGTACCTGCATTTTTTATGGCATCCAACCCTGTTTCAGTATCTCTCCCTCCCTGTAACATCAAATACTGTATTTGACTAGCCTTCTAAATACATACAACATAAGTAGGTTGTAAAAAACAAACAATGTGCTTAAAGGGTTTTAGTCGAGCAGGTTTCATTTAAACTATAATTATCTATTCTACCTTAATTCCTTGATGCCATCTGCTCCAATTGGAGTAAAACCCTTCTGTATTTTTTTGACGTACCCGACTGTAATAAATTTCACCGGAACTAAGGGCGGTTTTGCCTTCCAGACTTCCCGAAAAAACTCCATTGGAGCTATCTACTACTACCTTTTCTTCGGTTCCTAAAAAGCTAGATTTATACACCACATCATTTCCTTCATAGTCAGAAGCAAGTTCTACTTCCCAGCCAGCTAATTCACCAGCTCCAAAATATGGTGTTTTGTAAAGTGTCGGATTAGATGGTGAAATAACCGGACCGATCGGGTTTGTTGAGATCACAAAATTATCAAACCAACGACTCTGAGTTTTTACAGCCCCACCGTTCCAATAGGATTCTAAAAAGACTGCATTTACACCATGCTGGGTATAACTGCCTCTAAAATTCAGGTTTTTCCTCTCCGTTTCCAACCGACCATCAATCCACAGCTGGTTCTCTCCATCGTCCATTCCAGGGGTATTTAGCTTCACCCTGCATTCTACCAAAACCCAATACCCTGACTCGCCAGTGGAGGAGATTTTAAAGTCAGATACCGGTTGATTTCCCAACCAGCTAAGGTTATCAAAATCATTGTATTTCGTTGTTTTAATTTTATCGGTTTGTCCATCTACCCCGCGTGCTGGGTCGAGTGTGATCCCCGCATCTTCATCGGAACCATTCCAAACATGCGCAATCATGGCTTGTTGCCAATTGTCAGAAACAATGCTCGTCGCTCTGGACATTTTGAATGGAGACCCTTTCCACCCATGCTCATGTTTCACATACATTCTCCAATAAATTTCATCAAATTTTTGACCCGCTTTGACAACAGATGAACTGGCTGGAAAACCTCCAAAAGCAACCTGTCGATTGCCCCGGCCATCCACGGCTCCCTCATCAAATCCCATATCGGCTGACCCGCCATCTGTACCAAAATCTACATTGGTATCCACTATTCCTTTTTTACCGAAATATCCCTTATCTGATGAGAAATCATCATACCATATTGTACTTTGATCAGTTTCATGGCGTTGATCCTGAGCCATTTCAACAAAATCTATGCGTGGAACTTCAATCTTAAAAGAAATCTTTTCTTCGTCTGAGGGGTTCGAACCACTATCTCCACAACTCATCATTGCGAAAGGAGAAGTAAGAAGTATAAGGTTTATTAATCTAAGCATAACTTGTCTGTTTTTAAAGTGAGTAATTTTTAATGGATTCTGTTTGGAACAATCCTACAGAATAGATTTATTATAATTTTTTTGAAAATCACATTACTTCCTAATAAAGGATTATTTTCTCCTTTATGTCAATACTCTAGCTGAAAAGTCGTTCGGTATTTTTTCAGCTCTTGCAGATAACCTTCCATGTCGAGCAGCTGCTCGTCATAAATCAGGTAGCTCAAGTCTGCCGTTCTGTTGGCAAAATGACGGGAACGATCCATCTTAAAAAAGAATTTTTTATCAGGTGTGGAAAGCCCTTTTGGTAGGCGTGTTTTCTCCCAGGTTGTTACCAAATCGGTATATACTTTCTTTCTCCTTGCCAGGCTTTTCTCAATGATTGTCTCTGCTTTCACAAGATCGTTCTGTGCCTTCTTACGATCAATAAATGCATTTTTGTGCGCTTCAGTAATGGCGTATTCCAGATTTGATAAATCCTGATAAGTAAGGCAAGTATGATGAATCAATCTTGCAATAGATTCATACACTTCAAAATCATAAGCATGGTCAAGATTGAGGTTTTTGTTGGTGTCAATTATTTGCAGGGCACGCAACATCTTTTCGTTTTGTTGAGCTGATTTTTTGACTATATCCTTATACTCATTATTCCAATAGGGGTCATATTCCAGGTATTGGCCTCTAGGTAAATCAGGCAAATGTGTCTTTCCAATATCTCCTGCATGCCATACGTGTCGCTCGAAAGTTTCGTAGTAATAATACGAGCCTTCATTGAGCAATTGATATAGTTCATTCATATCAACCACTTTTTCTCCGTAATAATTAGCAAAGAATGAATCTTCAAACTCCTCTAATCCGGGAGCTGCACCATTCCAGGAATATTGTGCGGAAGTCACAAAGCTGAGCATCCACATCTGATTGTGCAGCCCGGAATCGTCCCACGAGGTGTTGATCATGCCGTCGAATTCTGGTGACTTGGACCTGACAGAAAGAAAATCATACGAATTTTTCAAACTTCCTTCTAACAGTTCTCCTTTTTTCTTTTTGAAATGGTATGGAAGAAATAAGGGTTCAATTCCTGGATTAGGATCATACATAAAAACTTCAAAACCCATCGCTTTTGATTCCTTAGCGTAATTGAACTCTGATGAATAATCATAACTCTCGGTCAGCACCAAATTCGTATTTGGTTTCATATTTTTTATGGGTGACTTACCCAATTTCCATCCCATTGGCCTTTCCCAAACCATTACTTTTCTTCTTTTTTCAAGATGCTCTGCCGCTTTATTGATGAATAAATGATACAATCCACTGTTTCCAATTTCCTTTGCTTTTGCCTGACATTTATGGCAAGCCCCTAGCTCGTAGGTCTCATCTGATCCAATGTGAATGTATTTCGAGCCGGGTGTGGCTTTGATCGCCTCATCCCATAGGTCGAACATAAGGTCATAAGTGCCCTCTTCCAACGGGCAAAACTCCCAGTCTGACCCTTCTACTTCTCTCAGTTCTTGGTGCTGAGGCCATTTCAATATAAAACTCACATGACCCAGACCTTGAACCAAGGGAGTCAGTTCGATGTGGTACTCTTTGGCATAGTGCGTGAACTCCTGCATCTCTTCAATGGTAAATGCTCCGGGAGCGCCAACTTCTGGGTGGCTTTCGTAAGCGAGTTTGTCTTCCCACTCCCACACCAACATGTTAATTTTATACTTTGCTAAGTCTCTGATGAAGTCTTTCACATAGCTACCTTTGTCCTGATGGTGTTTCGTATCATAATGGGCAGCCCTTATTTTTATATCCGGCCAATCGGTAATTTCCATACCTGGCACTATCAAATTGCCTCTGGTCTTTTTGATCAGTTGGAAAAAAGTCTGAACCCCGTAAAACAACCCGTCTTCATCTTTGGCACTAATGATTAGAGTATCACGATTCGTTGATAAAATGTATCCTTGTTCAGCCAATGATTTGGGACCTCCTTTCCTTGTCAAAAGCACATTGCACTCCCCTTTGCTTTCAGAAATCACCGTTTTGACTTCCCACTTTCCTTCCAACTCACTTTTAAGCATTTCTGCGGTTTTACGATCTATGGTGGAAGCATTTTTATCCAACACAATATTGACTGTACTTTTCAATACAAACTCATTTCCTCCAAGCACTACTTGCTGTGGATAGGGGATGACATGAAGTCCAAGATCAGAAAGTTCTGAGGCCAAACTGTTTTGAAATGGACTGGTTGCAAGCAATAGTGTGAAAACCATGCATGCTAATGTTCTGTATATTTTCATATTCTTTTCTTTTTTTAAGAGACCTAAACCTGATGGGAAGGTCTTATTATTCCGCCTGTATTTTGATTAGATGCTCGGGTCCAGAAATACCTGCCAGATTTATTGTCCGAAATACAATTTCATGTTCATCTTCTGTTAAATCGAGACTAAAGTTGCTTTCAGCCTTTTGCCAATTCCCATTGGGAAGTCTCTTCATTTGATACCCCTTGAGGTTTGGTGTATCAGAATTCAGCCCGACATTGGCTTTATTGCCTTCAATGCTGACTTCAGAAGAGATCGTGTTGGGAGTCCATTCAATTGCATCTCTATTCGGTTCGAGAATCATAAATTCCGGCTTACCATAAGCCCAATGTGGTTTTTCTCCCCATATCCATGTATTGTTCTTAAAATAATCATCAGTGTACATGGTGAGGGTTTCCTTATAGTCTGGCCATACAGTAAACATATTGTTGTTGGTATGATATTCAATCCAAGAATAAGTCCTTGCAAAGCTTTCTTTGCTCCTTTGGAAAGTCTCATCAAATTCTGTTGGAATCCGCTCCAACCCCCTGATCATGGTGATGTCTTTCGCTTTGTTTTTTAAGTATTCATCGCGAATTTCCAAGGCCGAAAGTGGTATCCCATTTTTCTCAAAATAATGATTGTATTTGGCATCCAATAGCACCCATTTATTGTAAGCATTGACCCAAGTCTCACTTATCCCGTGATGACTATCTATAATACCTGCCACCCCCGGGCCAGCTCCGATTGTTCTTGTTACATAGCCATAGGCATTCATCACACCGTTTTGAACTCTCATGAAGTGTCCGCAATGAAATCCTGTACCGCTCAACGCTTCGTCCAAAATACTTTCTACATAGCCTCCACCTGGATATGGGTCTCCAAAATTGTCAATAGGAATTGTATTAGTAATCCATTGTTTTAACTCCAAAATTCTTTCAAATTCATCTTCATTACCATGAAATATGGTATCCAATTGGTATTTAGCTTTAAGCTGTTGAAACTTAGGTGAAGACAAATCTTCCGAATAACGGAAAGCTGTGTTTTTCTTATGACGTGGATTATCGACTTCCACAAATCTGTATTCTTTCGGCACACAAGCGATGCAGCATCCCAAAACAGCCAGTATTGATATTATCCTTTTCATTTGATTGCATTGTTTTTTAATAATTGGAGATTGATCCTTGAGGCTTTCCAACCTTCCATAATGGAATTATACTTCTTATTAATTGGCAATGTGTAAGAACCGAGCATAATGTCAACATCACCATCCTGGTCAAAATCACCATGATCCATGACCACCCATCGTCCTGTTAAAGATTGCTCAAACGTATATGACACAAATTCATATCGTTGGAGGTCATTGTTTTCCAGATAAACAAATCCTTCTCCGGGTGCTGTGGTATAATCAGGAAAAAAAGACATCACAGCAAAATCCAAGTCACCATCTAAGTCATAATCCGCTGAAAGTACCCGGGTAGCTCCGTAGATCGGATAAAACCATTCCTGATCAAACGAATTCGACCCATCATTGATAAACAACCTCACACCATGATATGGTTTGGCAAATACAGAAAAATCGCCATTATCTCCGTTGGTAAGAACAATATCCAAATGACCATCCTTGTTATAATCAACCAATTGGAACCAACTGGAACCATACTCCGGAGGTAGTTGTATTACTTGATCTATTCTAAACTTTAAGTCTCCTTCATTGTACAAAATGTAAATCCCCTCATTGCCTTGAGATGCCAATACAACTATATCGTTGAGCCCGTCAGTATCCATATCTGCTATTTCCACTTTAGTAGTACCAGGCATTGCCAACAGGTTTGTTTTCTTGTAACCCTGATCTGACTTTATGAGCATAGACAATTGCCCCGTACGATTACCAAACTCGCAAACTATAATTTCATTCATGAAATCATAGTTCAGGTCAGCAATTTGGACAAACACCGGTCTATGCAAATTACGCATAACGGTATATATAGAATTTTCAGTAACCTGATACAAAGTTCCTAAAGGTTGATTGCTCGGAAATAAATACCCTGCTTCAGCAATCCATCTGGTGTTTCCCTTTTGTACCACAGAGGTTACAGGTGAATCAAACCGAGGGATTTCGGTTTCACTTTTCAAAGTACTGTCGAAAGGCCATTGATACACCCATTGATTCAGGGCATCAGCAATGAAAAACCGATTGTTTAACGAATCAAACTGAACACTGGTAATCATAGATTTGTCTTGATATTCTTCAAAAGAAACAGGACTGGAGTCAAAGCGATCCAATGGTAAATTTCTTTTCAATCTCAAAGTATCTTGGATAATAGAATCTGGCGATAAAGTCATAATATATCCATATATGAGATTCCAGGTCACACTGTCAATAATTGCCTTTGACAGTTTTGGACTATTGTTAAAAACATTCTGATCGTGAAAACTGAAGCTTTCAGCACTTGGAGACAAAAACTCATATCCCAGTCTTGATGCCATATCCGGTAATATATTATTTTTCCATACTGATTTTGGAATATTAGCAGGATCTGGAGCAAGGTGACAACTACCGCAATAAGTATTGTATTGAGATTTAGCTGTTACCATGTCAGAGGCTTGTTCGCAAGAGGCCGACAACAACATCAAAGAGAAAAAAAATAGCACCCATTTCATTGTTTGTCTTACTTCTCTTTTAAAATATACTATTCGCCCTCTCTTCAAGAATCTGTCCCTGAGAAAATCAAAACAATAGAGTCCCGGATTAAAAGAACTCTATTGTTTTATTAGCTGTTAACTATGTTTTAGATTTTAATAGCCCGGATTATTACCAGCCTGCCTCATTAATGGATTTGCCTCCAACTCCTCTGCAGGTATAGGAAACAACAAATGTGTTCCAATCTTAAATTGAAATTGGTCAGATGAATTTGGAAATGAAAAATCAGAAGCAGTCCAACTGTTCAAGTCTTCCAATCCTGCCGCATGCCATCTTCTAAGGTCAACCCATCTGATACCCTCTTCTCCAGCCAACTCCAAAAATCTTTCATCCATGATATCCTGCATGGTAACAGACCCTAAGTCAGCAGGAACGGTAGCCTCACTACCATCTGAGGTAGAGAGTCTCGCTCTTCGCCTGATATCATTCACCTGAGTTAGTGCGGCCGATGGGTTTCCTGTTTGTAAATAAGCTTCCGCAACTGTTAACTTGACATCAGCTAATCTCAAAATACGAGTATTCACACCTGATGAGATTCCGCAACACCCTTGTCCATTTTTGTTATCCATTAAATCACCCCTGTCACCATTGATGTATTTTATAAATTGGTTTCCACCAAACCTACTCCATCCATAAGTACCTATCGTTTCGGCTCGACGTGGATCTGCAGCGTCAAATGCATTCATCAATTTATCAGTTGGCCCTACTGACCCACCTCCGGAACTACCATTGGCCCAGTGGTCAGTAAAGTAACCATAATAGGCACCCAAAGCACCATTGCCTCCACCATAGTCATTATCTAACCAGGGATTTTCAGAATTGTTAATGCCTGCCTGAAACTCAAAAAGTGATTCAGGGTTATTTTCAGTTCGATAATCAAAATTTTCACCAAAATGAACACCAACAATCGTACTTTCAGAATCATCAATTGCTTCAAATGCGGCAATCGCTTTTCCATAATCTCCATTTCTATCACCACCACTATACTCATCTGCATAGTTAGCCCTCAGCGTATATGCCTTTACCAAAAGTCCAAGTGCACTATTTTTAAAAACCCTTCCTTTGTTGTTAACATCCCACGAATCAGGCAACAAAGTTTTGGCTTCCTCCAAATCTGATATTGATAAATTTAACATTTCAAAACCAGTGCTTGGAGGGTTTGTAGCTGTTTCCAAAGACTTTATCCATTCACTTTTTAATGGCCCTCTGCGCCACTTCTCCCAGATTTGCATGTGCGCCCAAGCTCTAAAGAAAAGAGCTTCGCCTCTATTATAATTTTTCAGATTCGTATCAACATATACAGCAGATGATGCTTCGATTTGCTCCAGCATAAAGTTGGATCTATTTATGATGATATAATACCTCTGCCACATCATGGCGTTTCTATTATCTGAAGGGGACATTCCCGAAAATGCTTCATATTCTGCATTAGAGTTACCGCTATTGGTAAGGTCATCCCCCTGCAATAGCCAGTATGGATGGATTGTTACTCCACGCCCAATTTCACTAGTTCCAAGATTAGCAGAATAGATGTTAGCCAATTCTGCATACATACCTCCAATACCCCTTTGGATTTTACCTTCATTGTCAAAATAAGTCGTTGATATTTCATCTGCTATAGGAACATCAAGGTACTCATCTGTACAGGAGACAATAATGCTGGCAGCTAATACAAATAAGGATAGAATTATTTTTGTTTTTATCTTTTTCATAACATTCAATTATTAAAAGTTAATGGAAAACCCTGTATAGAACATTCTGGGAGACGGATTGTCATCAGATTCCGGATCGAGTCCCGAATAACCAGTAAGGGTAAATGTATTGGATGACCCCACATAGATGCTTAAATTACTGATGTAATTGCCCACTGATTCATAAAAAGACTCTGGAAAAACATAATTTAACCTAACATTTGAAAGCCTGAAATAATCGGCATCTTCTATAAACAAGCTTGAGAACCTGTAATTGTTGGCCGGGTCACCCCATATCATTCTAGGCAAACTTGTATTAGGATTGGATGGAGTCCATGCATTCAGCACTTCTGTACTTCTATTGGCTCCATTTACGCTTGGGTTCGAAAACTGCCTGATTGAATTGTATTTCTGAATATCTCCAACTCCGTAAAATACCATGTCTAATGACAGTCCTTTGTAACCTACATTAAAGTTTAAGCCGTAGTAATAGCCGGGTGTGGTTTTCCCCAAATATGCCTGATCAAATTGATCAATTTGGCCATCGGGGTTAGGGTTGTAAAACTCACTTTCGTCGCTAGGTGCACCATACAAGTCTTTGAAATAATAATCACCTGCTGTTACCAATGGTGCATTGTAGCTCACATCGGTGGTTTGGTTCATCCATGCCTGTGCTTCCTGATCGCTTTGGAATGTTCCTTCATATATTGGGCCCCTGATAAATCCGATAGGTTTCCCAACTTCTACTCGCCCTGCGTTGGTTGATATTGGAATTCCCTCATAAATCTTTAAAACTTCATTTTTCTGAGTTGTCAGGTTACCACCAATACTAAAGGAGATATCATTGATAGACCTGGTATAATTAAATGTCATCTCAATCCCTCTGTTACTAACATCTCCAACATTTGCCTCTGGTCCATGTATTATACCTGAACTTAACGGAATGACAACACCCTGTAATAATCCTTCGGTAAGTTTGTCATAATATTCAAATGAGAAATCTAAGCTGTTGAATAATCTGGAATCAAAACCAACATTAATTGTGGTAGTAGTCTCCCATGATAATGTTGGATTTGGAAGGCCAAAAACAGTAGCTGCATCGCTAATTGTTCCATAACCTCCATTAGTATTTCCCCAAACATAATTTGGCCTCTTATTAATCGTTGAAAGGTAGGCGTTCTTGGTTACTTCATCATTTCCAAGTTTACCATACCCTGCTCTGATTTTAAAGTCATTTACAAATGATACTTCACTCATAAATGGCTCTGTGGATAACCTCCAGGCAGCCGATACGGCTGGAAATACTCCCCATCTATGCTCCGGAGCAAAGCTTGAAGAACCATCTCTTCTGATAGAAAAATCGACGTAATATTTAGAAGCGTAGTTGTATCCGGTTCTGAGAAACGAACCAAAGCGTGCTGATTCTTCTTTGAAAATACCTGCACTATTAGTAATTCCGCTACCAAGTCTTATCAAATCCCGGTCTATGGTACTAATGTTTTCAGAATATAGCTCTGTGTACTGATAGCTGTGATTATTTCCCATAGCACCAACCAGAATATCTATTTTGTGATCTCCTAATGTTTTCTGATAATTGGCTGTAATATCAAATTGATTGGTGAT
The DNA here is from genome assembly GCF_040151475.1 of Reichenbachiella sp. MALMAid0571. Classification (NCBI taxonomy): domain Bacteria; kingdom Pseudomonadati; phylum Bacteroidota; class Cytophagia; order Cytophagales; family Reichenbachiellaceae; genus Reichenbachiella; species Reichenbachiella sp. MALMAid0571. Next base: position 50,241 of record NZ_JBDKWG010000142.1, read on the forward strand.
GTTATTTCCATCTATAACATTGTAACTCCCCAATGATCCCGGAACAGATGGTGATTCAGGATCAGCACCTTGAGAACTAAACCAATATGATTCTCTTGGGTAAATTTTATTTACCCCCGTCAGTGTATTGTCTATGCTATATGCCCCTCTGATCTTTAAATCCTGAATAGGTTCTACTTCGAGGTAAGCCCTTCCTGTACTCCTTAATCCTTTGTGTAAAACATCATCCAAAGACAATATAGCATGGGTATTGTGACTGGTACTATTGCCATATAGTCTATTTCCCGTCCAGTTGCCACTAGCGTCATAGCCTTCAAGTACCTGAGCAAATCCTCTTCCATTCACACCATTCGGATCGTATATGGGCTGAAATGGCACATTTGAAGCTGCACTGATGGTACTGGAAACAGCTTGTCCACTTTCTGTGGAACTAATCCGTCCATTAAAACCTGCTCTAAGCCAGGGATTAATATCCATATTTAATTTAAATGTACCATTCAATCGATCAAGGTAGTTCCCAATATAAACACCGTCCTGACTACTTTTTCCTACGGATACAAAATAATTAACTGCCTTAGTACCCCCTGAAAAATTAACAGAATAATCCTTGGTCATAGCATTTTGGTTTTCTACAGCTTTCTGCCAATCAGTAGTAGCTTCATTGCCACGGTAGTTTGAACTGGATGGATCAAACACTCTTAAATCTTCAGCAACAATCTCAGAGTTGGAATCTGTAGCCCAAAGTGCATTGTTAAAATCAGTATATTGTTTAGAATTCAATACATCAACACGATTTGTAATATTGGTCCATCCTATCCTTGATGAAAAGGATACTTTAGGTTTACCAGTACTTCCGCTTTTTGTGGTAATCAATACCACTCCATTGGCAGCCCTTACACCATATATGGCGGCAGCAGAAGCATCTTTTAAAACAGTTATTGACTCAATATCCTCAGGATTTATCAGTGACATAACATTAATTGACCCTCTTCGATAATTCCCGTTATCGGTCTGTCCTTCTATTCCTGCTCCATACTCCTCCAGCATGACCCCATCAACAACATAAACAGGATCTGCTACTCCCCATGTATTGGTACCTCTTACTCTAATGGTAGGTCGTGACATGGGATCGCCATTATTCCCAGATACCTGTACTCCTGCCATCTGCCCTTGCATGGCCATTTCCGGAGACATGGAAAATCTTTTTGTGATTTCTTCACTTGAAATTTGTGAGATTGCAGTAGTCACATCCCTTTTGGCTTTTTCACCATAGCCTATCACCACAATTTCGGACAATTGTTGAGCGTCGGGAGTCATTGCAATATTTATTTCCGACCTGCCCGCTATCTCTACCTCTTGAGTAAGATAACCTACATAAGAAACTACAAGAAGACCATCTTCTGGTACAGTCAATTTAAAATTCCCTTCTAAATCGGAGGTAGTTCCGTTGATAGTTCCCTTAACAACCAAAGATGCCCCAGGCAATCCCTGACCATTTTCGTCTGTCACTTTTCCGGAAATCTCAACATCAGCTACTAAAGATTCGTGTATTATTTCTCCGGAAGCAGAATTCCCAGAAATCACACTAATGTTTTGGTTGACCTGACGAAATTTTAAGCCTGCCTGTTTGGCAACTTCGATCAGCACATCACTCACTTTCTGATTCGTAGAAGAAGTAATGGTTACTGATTGTTTTAGCTTCTTTTTGATCTCTGACTTGTCGTAAGAAATGGTGAAATCCGTTTTGGATTCTATCTCATTGAAAATTTTTTCCAATGAACTGACTTGTGCATTTATGTTTATGCCTACTTCTCTTACACTCTGGCTTTTCTGGGCTTCTAAATCCCCTGCGAGCAGTAGATTCATCAGCCAGATTTGTACAAATACGCCATAAGCAAAGTACTTTGAAAGCATAATTATTACTTGTAATGATTTAAATTTCATACTTTTACATGATTTCGTTAAAAATTTATTTAGCGATAGGGTAATCTGAACACACGCCAATGTGGTTACCCAATCTTATAAGTCTGTCAACCTTGTTGGCAGACTTATTTTTTTAAGAGCTATTCTGAACTGTCATTTTATCATCTTTTATTTTCTATAATTAAGGATCACCGTTTCATTTCTTATTATAAAATCGAATTTCTTCACGTGTCCCATACTGATCAATACATTTTCTAAAGATTCATTCTCAAAGCGACTCGTATATTTCCACTCTTGATTACTACCTCTGTTTTTTACAATCAACTTCACACCGTACCACCGCTCCAGAGTTCTGAATACTTCCTCTTGCGAGGCTTCATGAAAAGACAAAATTCCATTTCTCCAGGCAAGCAGATTTTCAAATTCACTAAGGTTCTTCTCAAATTTTTTTTCGGATTTAGAATACGACAAAGATTCTCCTTCTTCCAGGTATTCATCCTTATTGATTCGGTCAAGGTCTGATATTACAACTTTACCCTCGGTAAGCAGTACATCTATAGATGCTTCCTCCAAATAGGATCGAACATTGAACTCGGTACCCAATGCTGTAATACTCACTTTTGAGGTTTTCACAATAAATGGAAGTTCTTTGTTTTTTTCTATATCAAAATATGCCTCACCATGGAGTTTGATGTTCCTGTGAGTATGTCCAAAACCTTCCTGATATTCTACTTTGCTTTCGGCATTGAGCCACACTTTGGTGCCATCCGGCAAAAAGATCTGAGATTTTCTACCCTTAGGATTTTCCTTTATAATCATTGCCAACGCGTTGATCTCTTTTGAAGAATGACTCAGGTTCATTAAAAAGAATACACCTAAAGCAAGCACGACAGAGGCTGCCAGCGACATCCAAGCTATTTTGTAACTTTTTGCTCTTGGGAGTGTTATCGCTCGTCTTTGATGACCATTGGTATGATCTTTAAAAATGTCTCTACTCAATTTGTTATAAGCCCTGTCAATATTGGCCTTTTCCAAAGTGATGGTATCGTTGGAATTTTCCCAATACTCCCGTATGGCTTTGAACTTTCGTTTATTCTCAGGCGAATCATTAATCCATTGGATTAATTCTCGAACTTCCCAAGTATTGAGATCGCCCATTAGATAGGCATAAATAGATTTGTCTGGATTGAACATAATAGTTATCGTCTATTATGTTAGACACGACCCAAGATAAGATTCCCTAGTGGGCTTAAAACTTTTTTAAAAATATTGTGAACTACTCCATTCTAAGGCAGGTAAGACAAGGATAAACACTTCCAAAATGCTCATGCCTGACGACTGTCCTCCCCGGCTTTCGTAGTAATCTTCTATTGAAATTCTGATTTTTTTCACTGCTGAATATAAATGACTGTCCACTGTTTTAGTGGAGATATCCAACAATTCGGCTACTTGCTTATAATTAAGCCCATCTTCTTTTACCATGCGATAAATAATGCGCCCTTTTTCCGGCAAGGCATCAATGGCTTCATTGATTTTTTCATACAACTCTTGCGAGAGTAAGTCACTTTCAGGATTCTGATTTGTTCGAATGTATTTGAAATCTATTGAATCCACTTCAATATGTACCAAATCCTTCTTTTTGTCCCTGACGGCATTCATCGTACGGTTTTTAGTAGCTGTAAACAGGTAGTTTTCTATGTGCTCAATCTCTTGGAGTTTCTGTCTGTTTTTCCAAATAGTAGCAAACACATCCAACACAATTTCTTCTGCCAAAACAGAATTTCTAATCAGTGAGAAGGAAAAATGCAATAGCCTGGGATAGTAGCAGTCGAAAAACTCCCTAAAGGCAATCTGATCTCCGTTATCACAGATACGAGCTAATACGGTTTCTATATTAATTGACCTTCTTTTCAAGTGCCAGGGCTATTGAATGATCCAAAAATGACAATGTGGAAGAAAGCAATTTAATGCTATTATTTTATTAAATAAAAATGGAAACCGGAATTGACAAACTGCTATTCAATACTAATCAAGCAAAAGTACTTGCCCCTGATTAAGAAGTTTGGCCTCTAAATCTTCATAAGACACATCCTGTACGGCTATATTTTTATCGATAGCAATACCGGCAGCTGTGGCAGCAGATTCACCAAGTATCATAAACACCGGTTCCATTCGAATAGAGCCAAAAGCTATGTGGCTTGAAGACACACACACAGGAACCAACAGGTTGGTACATTCCTTCTTTTTGGGAGTAAGTGACTGGTATGAAATCTGATACGGATGGTGTGGATGAACTCCAATGTCTCCTTCATTTTGCACGTAACCATCCTCCGTAATATAACGCTGGATATTGTGAGAATCCATGGTGTATGAACCCATACCGACCGGAGAGGGTACTTTTCGTTTTCCAAGTACATCATTTTCGGTAGTTACATATTCACCAATCATTCGGCGTGCCTCCCTGATGTATAATTGATGAGGCCAGTTGCCATTGTCTGTAAATTCATCTTTTGCCAGCCCCCATTCATTCATCTCATCTTGTATGTCTTTTGGTACTCTTGGGTCATTGGCTACAAAATACAACAAGCCTTTTTGGTAGTCTTCATGTTCCTTTATTATCTCTTTTCTTCTTTCATAAGATGCTTCAGGATAATCATAATTCATTCCTATATTGTCGCTACTGAATGGGCCGTGGTTGTTGGTATCCGTTTTCCTATTCGGAATCACATCAAACTTATTAAACCATTCTTTCCAACCTGTTTCAAATACTCTTGCTAATAATTCATATTGTTTTGGGTCGTAGTTTTCCGGTTTAGGAAATGGTACCCTGTTGTCGGGGTGATTGCTCATACAAGTACGGAAACAATAAGCCTGAACTTTGTTGTCACCATCTCCTCTCTTCCCAGGATTTTCAACAGATATCTTTGGCAACACACCACTGGTGCTATCACCAGGAATTTTATATGGGCTGATCTTCATATCGCCAAAGTGGTGGCCATGATGTAATACCCCAACCTGAATTCCATTCCATTCTTCATCATAAACATCTACAGCTTCCCGACCAACGTGATAACTCACTCCTGATGCTGCCATCAAATCCCCTTCATAAGTGGCATCAATAAATACTTTCCCTTTATAGGTTTTTCCACTCAGTGTAGTAAAAGATGTTATTTTACCATTTTCTACATTTACTCCTGTATTTCTGTCAAGCCATTCATTACGATAGATAGTTATATTATTCTCTGACACAAAATCTTCAAATACCTGCTCTGCAATATGTGGTTCAAAAATCCACATGGTTCTGTTTTTTCCGTCTATAGCAGGTGTACCCTGTCCCTTATTTCCATATTCGGATTTTTTCTCCCATTTCCATGCCGTATCATCGTTGTAATAAGTCCAGACCCTGTGATAAAACTCCCGTGACAGGCCACCTATGGTTTCTTTGTTACCTGTATCTGTGAATCCCAGCCCACCTGCAGAAAGCCCTCCCAAATGCGTGTCAGGAGAAACTACAATTACTGATTTGCCGGAGCGAACTACCTCCACGGCAGCTATAATGGCTGCTGATGTTCCTCCATATATTATCACATCCGCTTTTTCTGATGAATCATCAGGTGTACATGAAGAGAGGTAAAGTGCTAAAATGGCGAGATATAAGTAGATTGATTTGAAATAGCGATGCATGTTTTAGATTTATAGGTGAAAGGTATAGTCTTTTCAGTTTTTTAGAATCTGTTTGTCTTTAAGCAATATTTTTTCCAGTTTTTTGTAGTTGACATCCTGCACTGCTACTTTGTCGTCTATGGCTATGCAAGCTGCAGTTGCTGCTGACTGGCCAAGTATCATAAACACAGGCTCCATGCGAATGGAACCAAAAGCCATGTGGGTAGATGATGGGCAAGCAGGTACAAAGAGGTTGTTACATTCTTTCTTTTTAGGAACGATAGACTCGTAAGCAATCGGGTAAGGCCCAAAACCTCCAACTTCTACATCTCCTTCATTTTTCACGTAACCTTCTTTGGTGACATACCTTTGGACATGATGTGAATCCATAGTATAAGCCCCCATGCCCACCGATTTTTCAACAGGTAATTTTTGTTTACAATGATTTTCTGTCATCACAAAATCACTGACCATACGACGCACTTCACGCACATAAAGCTGTGGTGACCAATTACCATATTTTTCGTATTCATCCTTTGGCAATCCCCATCGACTGATCTCTTTTCTAATGGATTCAGGAATACGGGGATGGTAGGCCAGTGTCCACATCAGACCCAATTGATAGGTCTTGTGAGCCTCCCGGATTTTATCTCTGGTTTCATAATCTCCTTCAGCATAATTATAGTTTCTGCCAATATAGTCAGTGGAAAACGGTCCTCTGTTGTTCCAATCCGTTTTTCGGTTGGGCATATCAGACGGAATAAAGTAAGGTGATTTGGCTCCTGCTTCGATTGCTCTAAACAGCAATTCGTATTCCAGTTCATTGTAACCTTCCGGTTTTTTAAATGGAATTCTATTTTCAGGCGCATCAGTCAAGCACATCCGATAACAATATGCTTGTATTTTGCTGTCAGCAGTACCATCTCTTTGTATGTCTGGATTAATATTGGGCAGTAAGCCACTACTTGGTTCACCAGTTCTGATGTAGGGATCAACACCATCAGGAAATTGATGGTGTTTGGCTAATGCAGTCTGAACTCCATTTAATGTTTCTCCATACTGATCGTTGCTTTCCCTACCTACTGTATAACTCACTCCCGATAGAGCCATTAAGTCTCCTTCGTAGGTGGCATCTATAAACATGTTGGCAGAAAACACCTTTCCGGATTCCATCTTGATCGTTTCAATCCTTCCTTTGTTGAGCTGCACTTCAGCACTCAGATCAAGTCTTTCATTGTATATGACTTTCACCTCATTTTCACGAATCATATCTTCGTAAATTTCCAATGCCATACTGGGCTCGAATGTCCACATCGCATCTTCTTGATTATTGGTACGTGTTTGGCCTCCGTCTTTGTATTCCTCTCGCTTCTGCCATTTCCAATTCTCAGGATCCTGATATTTTTTGGCTACCCTTTTATAAAATTCTCTTGAAAGGCCTCCAATAACCTGCTTATTTCCAATATCGGTTTGTCCCAAACCTCCGGTAGTCAATCCTCCCAATCGGTCGGCAGGTTCAATTAACACGACCGTCTTACCCATTTTTTTTGCCTGAATAGCAGCTACAACTCCCGCCGATGTACCTCCATATACTACTATATCAAAAGTCGTATCACTGGTTTGGGCAAGAGAAAAAACCGATAAGTGTAAAAATATAATGGTTGAAAGTATGCAGAACCTTCTCGAATGATTTGATAAACAGGTCATAAATTATGTTTTATTATTTGTTTGCAATTTCTTCAGGGTAGTATTTCATTGGATAATTAGGGCTGAATATAATCATATTATTCCATGTGGCAAGATCATTATTCAGATCAAAAAATTGTTCTTCACATGTATAATTACATAAAAACAGTTCTTACTCCCGGTAAGTGTAATATGATATGGTTTCCAAATTAGACTTTGTATAAAATAAATATATTTATACCTATACCTTGCGAAACTCCAGTATTTCCCATTTCTCTTATTATAACTTTTCTGAAATTCTTTGCGAAGCATTAGGTTTTATCTACAAAAACAGCTTTGGATTTATCCGCTTTGATTACTTTCTGGCAAAAGTTTCTGTAGTCTTCATAGAGTTCTTTTGGGAAACGGCCCTTATTGTATTCCCTTCTTCTGACATAGATAAGTTTGCCGTCTTCAAAGGAAACTGCCGAGTTGTATTTACCAAATTCTGAAATAATTTCTACAGGTTCGGGTAAATATTCGGAATGTAAATGGGCAGGAATTTGATATACCACCGTATCTACATCTATTCCTTGAAAATCCAGCACCAAATCGGTTTTTCGCTCTTCGTATTTTTTAGGAACATAAGTATCCTTGTTTAACAAATTAAGCCCAAGGAAAACCCGCTTGCCATTTGGTTTTGCCATTCTGGGAATATCTACTTTCATATTCTGAACAACCGAAGGTATTTTGTTCTTTATTTCGTCGAAACTAAAATCCTGAATAGTAAAGTCTGGTATTTCAGTGTTCTTATAGATCCATTTTCTTTGCTCTTCACTTCCATTATTTAAATACTGATTGACATTTTTGTTTTCATATTGCAATCCAGAGTAAACTATTTCCACGTTGGCCTGAGCACTTCCATCCTTTGAAACATTCACTTGAGCTACTGTATGTTGAGTGTTTATTTGTTTGTTGTAAACCGGAGTATGAACGATTTTCCCTCCATCCTCAGCAATCAATAGCACATCTCTATCTCCGGTAAAACTTCCCATGTAACCGAAAGGGTTGGTCTGGCTGGTACACTCCAACCACAACGTGTCCTGCTTGTTTGGCACACACAAAATGGCATGGTTAAATCTACTTGCAGAAAAATCCGGATCTAGTTCAGGAGGATTATCACCAGCATAAACAAGGGTATAATTTGAAGGAATGTTTACGGCTTTCAATAAGGAATACGCATAGTTAGAAAGTGCCTTACAATCCCCATATCCCAAGTCATCTACCACTGATGCAGGAAAAGGCTGATAGCCCCCAATACCTAATTGAATGCTTACATACCTGGTTTTATCCTGCATATATTGATACACTGCATGCACCTTATCTTCAACTGATTCGAAACTTCCTGTAATACTTTTTATTTCCTGAACCGTCTCTGGCGGCAAATCTGAACGGCCACTATTGAGTCCGGCAATCCATTTCCCAAATGAAGACCAGGTACTTAAGTCTCCATCATAACCATCGTAATGAAATTTAGAAGGAGAACAATATATTATGGGACACATTTCACTAAACGGTGGCCCATTTGATTCTCTTTCTTTTGATTTCAAATTGTTAAACTGAATATTCAAATAAACTATCCCGTCCTTTTCTGCTCGATCAAATTCTTTATCAATATTGTGGTATTTAATTCGGGGTAAAAACTCCAATGGAGAAGAAATAGAAAAAAGAGAGTTGATCACAGAAACATTTTGACCAGGCAATACTGACCAACTGGGAATATGATAGGTAAACTTATATTCTATCTCTATTTCAAATTCTACAATATAAGGGTAGTCACTTTGTTTTAAATCCGCATGTTGGTACCGATTGTCATCGAAGATAGTATTTCCAGAGGTAGCACTTTGATCTATTATTTCAGATTTTTTAAGCTTTTCATGCTCATTTCCATTCTGGTCATATACTACACCTTTGAAGGAGTTGATCTTTGAAAGTTTATCATACCCTATGGTTTTTGTGGCATAGAATTTTCCTTTAGCGTTAAGAATTGCCGCAACACTGTGAATAGAATATACTGCACGGTTATCTGATTTGATTTCATATTTTCCTTCATCCAAAAAATAAACCACATTGGCATTTTCTTTCAAAGAATCGGGTATAGCTTCTATGCTGTATTTGACCTGTCCGAATGCCACAGCAGACGACAAATAGAAAAGTAAGAAAAAAGAAAATTTATACTTCATCACACTTTTTTAAGAACCAATTGCTCATTCTGTTTCGCCACTATTTGAGCGAAAAACTCTTTGATATAAGCATATTCGTTCATTACAAACAAAGTTTTATAAATATTGAGTTTACTCATAACTATCAACTTACCTCCACTCATCATCACGGAGTAAACAAATCTGCCAGCTCTGTCAGGCAGCAGCACAGTGAAAGGTTTGACAGGAGCCTCCAATTGATAACCCTCTGGCAATGTATAAGTGACATAATAAACTTCTTCAATAGGACATGAAAAATCTATAGGGTATTCTCTTTTTTCCAATGAAAATGGGTTTTTTTCATACTTGCCGGAAAGTAAAGGATCCAGATAAATGATATCTCCTAAACTTTCGACACCACTATTTATTTCTGCATCATATTTTACCACAAAGGGTTTGTCGTAATCCTGCTCATTTTCTACTTCTATCTTTTCAATTTCCCATTTAGAATTTGACTTTAAATCTGTTATAAAATCTTCCTGTCCTTTGCTGAAATACTTTTTTCTTTCACTCAGTCCATTATAGCCTTCAAAATTGAAGTGTAGAAAACCTGACAGTTCTCCGTCTTCGGTTATGTTTATTTCTCCACCTACCTTGGTTGATTTATTATATGTAGAAGGAATATCCACCCATCCGTGATTGGTTTCAGAGATAACATACCCTTGTCCGTTAAGGCATCTTTCCGGAAGGGCAGTGATAGGTAAATATGGCTCGGTGGCATCAAGTAACATGATATTTTCTCCAAGTTGCACTTTGCAAATCACATAATTGAACTGGCTGGAAACAGCAATATGAGTTCTTACCATTCCATGATCTCTGGTACTTATGATTACAGGATCTGCATTTATACCAGCCTTTTTCAACATACTGGTCAACAACAGGTTAATTTCAGCAGAAGACCCTTCCCCATCGTCATAAGGTTTTTTCAGGTTGCTTTCCAGGTATTTGGTCTTGTTTCCATTCCATTTCACTTTTTTCTTAACAAAAGCATATATCTTATTCACTCTGTCTTCTTCAGAATCCTGATCAGATATTATGCCATCCAGTTCCTTCTTCAAAAAACCGGAACTCTCTACCTTCCCTCCAAAAAAATCATAATCCAAAAATTGTTTGTTTACCTCTTCCCATGTTCCTCTCAGATACCTTATAGGTTGATTAGGGAATTTTGTGCTTTCCAATTCAAAACTTACCCTTGAAATGTAGTTTTTAGAGGTAGTCATATAAGGTTCCGAAATAAACGCAGGAACATCCTTGGCCACCCATCTGTTAATTACATTTTGAGCATCATAGTCATTTGTATATCCTGAGTTTCGCTCACCCGATACCGGGTCAATACCACTACTTACCCTGATGGTAAAGCTTTGTCTTCCGCTTTCTTGCTCTTGAATAAACATAGGAATATATCCCTGGAAATTTTTTTGATACCTGTAATATTCAATAAAGCTGGCACGGTACTCACTCCAGGCAACAGGAATCTGATACTGAAACTGCCAACCCCTGTAATTGAAATAAAAATCTGACCTTATTGAATAAGTGAATTCTATGATTGATCCTTCTTTTACATTGGGCATAGTGAACTTTACTTTGTCATAATTGTCATCTACATTTTCATTGAATATAGACTCTTTTTCCAGTTTTGTCTTTTCAACCTTACTCCCATCAAGATTATAAGTCACTCCCTTTAGCCCGCTAAATACCTCTTTTCTACCGTCACTATTGTACAGCATGACTTCATGGTCTGCCCATGCATAGCCGTCTTTGTTAATGATTTTTATTCTAACATGCCTTTCAAAAATCACCTGAAATTGATCGTTACCATAGTCAAAATGAGAAGTGCCATAATCCATTAAAATTACGGCATTGGCATTGGTGTCTTTTTCATAGAGTTTCATTTTTAGCTGTTCCAAAGGGACATCTCCAAATTTAATCGGAGGCTTTTCAGAATAACCTGCCAAGGGGATGAGCAGAAAAATAAGCACCAGGGCAAAAGGAGGTTTTGCAAGTTTCATAAAGTTGGTAGTTTAGATTGGTCTGCTCCAATTTAATTAATGATTAATTAAATTAATAACCCTTCTTACCAGAAATATTTCTAAAATGAATAAATAAAAACCAAATCATGAGATTAGTACTATCATAAACTGTTTTTATTATATTGTGAACCCAAAGACAATAGAATAGAGATGATCAGGTGTAGTTTTTGATAGAAGCCTCTATCATAATCTGTACATCGAAGCTAGTGTTCATCGCAGAATCAATCATTTCAATTCTTTTTTTATAGTGTAACATTTTGATATAAAAAAAATCCCAATCACTTTATTATGATTGGGATTCCATTTGCTTCTGTACACATAGACCGAGACTAAGTCTCTGCTTTTCATTGATTACTTTCAAGTCTCCTTCGGAAGACTTAAAAGAACGGGGTCAATGCCTTTGTTCAGGTCTTTGACCATATTGCCGTTGGCATCATAGAGGTATTCTTCATCGAATCCCAATCACTTTATTATGATTGGGATTCCTTTTACTTCTGTACACATAGACCGAGACCAAGTCTCTGCTTTTCACTCATTACTTTCAAGTCTCCTTCGGAAGACTTAAAAGAACGGATTTTTGATTTCTTTACAAAATAATTAATCGACTTCATTGTAGATGTGTATACTTTTCAAAGAATCATTTATGAACTCAAAGGTATGAGAGGAATACCCCTCTTCATCTTCAATTACAAACTTATTGATCGCATCTTTGTTTTCAATATTGAATACCTTCGTAAAAGATTCTTTTGACATACCTACTTTTATATTTTTCGATAATTCTACAGTTGAGCTTCTAAGAATTGCGGTATTAAAGTGCACTTTTTTTGCAGTACTATAGAATATAACAGTATCATTTCTTGATGTGTATATCAAAAATTTATCATCACTAGAAGAATGCGTATTACTGTATGGCTGACTATTAAAATGAAATTTATCTCCTAATACCTCATTAACCTTAGATGTATCAATTTTAAAAGTAAATGGGTTTGCCGAAAACTCATTATTCAAAACATAACCTGTTGCAGATTTATTTTGGTTTAATGAATCAACAGTTTCAGAATCATTCTTAACAAAGGAAGCGGCTTCCTGTTGATTTTTCACAACCATAACTTCTTTCGCATTCTCGGTTGATGGCTTACAACTGATCAAAACAATGAATAATATGGGGCATATCTTATTTTTCATAGTTTTAGCTTAAAAATGAATAGAGCTATGACCTGGTGTTCTCATTCTTTTCTGTTCTATGGCATTTTGTCTTCTTTGTACAGCTTGCATTTGTTTAGCTTGAGTTTTTGTAGGAGCATTCTTCAAACCTGAATTAGCATCTCTCGGATTTAAAACAGCTCCATTTGAATCTCTTACTTCATAGTGCAAATGTGATGCTGTACTTGTTCCTGTATTTCCAATCTTACCAATGGTTTCACCTCTTTTTACCACTTGATTATTAGATACTGCCGTAGAGTTATCTTGTAAGTGGAAAAATGAATGCTTGTTGCCTCTATTGTCTTTCATATGTACCCTGTTTCCAGCACCATCACTATCATCTTTGCTTTTTACCACAAGTATTTTTCCATTTGCAGGAGCAACTATGTCTTTACCTTCACTAGCAGAACTTCCATCAACATCAACTATATCAATTCCTTTATGAGGCCTTGCTTTTCCAGTAACAGGATGAACTCTATTTGGATTTTGCTCACTTGATATCACAGGGTCTTTTACTGGCGATATTGTGACTTTATCATCTGCAATTTTCTTATTTTGACTATCTAGTTCAACTCGCTTCTCATGAATAGTCTGTGAGTTATTCCCATTATTCTTATTTTTCTTATCATCTTCAGGAATCATCCCATCAGGATCAATAAAACGTATCGGATTATCAAAGGCGTAATTGTAAGGCGAATGTCTTCTCATCAGATCAGCGGCAAGATCTACCGTATGCCACTTACCCAATGTAGGATCATAATATCTCGTTTGATAATCGTACCATCCTAAATCTAGGTCAGCAACCAATTCTTTACCATTATACTTAAAATTCTGATCCACAGTCCCTGGCTTTGTATAAGAGTTAAAAGCCAGACCAAAGGGATAATAATCTGTCGTCTCCAGTACAGGACTCTCACTTATCGCTACATCAAGGTTATCAAAGAACACATAATTAGAGCTATTGCTCTCATTACTAAGGTAAATATAGATAAATCCTGCTCGATCTATGATAAGATCACTCACTGAAATTGTTTGCTCAAGATTTGCACCCTCTTCTACTCCAAAATACCCTGCATCTACTATAGTATTATCAGAATCAAACAATAAATAGTTCAGATAGGCAGATGGATAACTATCCGAATTGCTGTTGCCTGATAATAGCGCACTGGTGACCGCAGGATCATTGTTGAATATATCATAAATAGCCTGCTGTCCTTCAGAAGCACCTGCTCCATCTACTCCTCCAAAAGCAGTGGTCAACGCTGCTGCTATATTGGCTACTGCTACAGGGCTTGTGCCATAACCTGATATATCTTCATAATAAGCCTTTACACTCATACTTATGGTATCGCCTCTCGATACCGCCGTAGCAAAGCCAGGGCCTATAGGTGCTGCGCTGTTGAGCCTTACTGCTTTGCCTCCCACAGGATATGGAACTCTTGGATCTACATTGAAAAAGTCTGTGGTATCCTGAGTATAAGTAGCATCTTCAAATGTAGCTAAGTACCCACTGGTATATTCACCTGTAGTAAAAGTGCTTCTTGTATTGCCAAGATGGTCTTTCAAGTGGTATTGGTAAGTAAAACTGTCATTTGGTTCTTGTATGATCCTGCCTTCTTCGTGCTGGATAAAAAATAAAAATCCCAACCATCTTACGATGATTGGGATTTCTTGACTTAAAGGGCGTAAAGTTTGAATTGCAAGCTTAAACTAGCTGCTACTTTTGTTTAATTTTGCTAGAACCAACAAACATCATAGGAATACACATATTGAATATGAATTATTATTCGTTTAATATTGTTTATTTATACTGCTAAAATTTGAAAAATACAACATGAATTTTGGACAAAAAATGACGTTCTACCATAAGAAAAACAAACTTCCACAAGCTGATACTGATAAGTACTACTGTATCATTAGAGAAATTATAGGTAGATGTAAGCGTGATGAAGTAAAGCCTTCTATCGAGGTGGCTAAAAAGATTGCTTCCCTTCTTGATACAACATTGGTTACTTGCTCAGGGAGACCAAGAACGATCAATTATTTAAAGATCCTAGCATACTGCAAAGGTTACACGAGCTTAGCCAACTTTCTGGTGGTGATAAAGAACACATCCTTAATGCCCTGAATGAGCTTCTACAAAACGTAAAGGCTAAAAAGGCTTTCACTTCTTAAATAGAAAAAATTACAAACCTTATCTTAATCATGAAAAATCTAATCATTATCATCGCTTTATTTTCCTCCATTAATTGCTTTGCTCAAAATTCTCCTTCAGGCATTATCAATACATTTTTTAATAAATATGAAAATGAAGGAAGCAATATTGCTCTTGATTATCTTTTTTCAACTAACAAATGGATGGGAGACTCTAAAACTCAAATAGATAATATAAAACTAAATTTATCAGGAACATTAGAACTTATTGGTAATTATTATGGATATGAAGAAATTATCTTAAGCTCTATTGGAAACGACTTCAAACTCTATACTTTTCTTGTAAAATATGATAGACAACCACTTAGATTTTCTATCCTTTTATACAAACCAAATGATACATGGCGACTTCAAAATTTTAGCTATGATGATAACTTAGATGAAGAACTAGATGAAGCAGCAAAAGCATATAGATTAGAGGAAAATATTGCGGGAATGCGCTAACTTTTAAAGTATTCATTAATTCTCGGTTGGATAAACCAAATCCCAACAATAAAAATAAAGAAGTAAAGAAATACCAACTGATCACTATATTGAGATGATTTTCTGGATTTGATTTCTTGCATAGACAAGAATGATTGAGCAGTAAAATAGACCACATAAAAAAAAGCAAACGCAAAATAAACGGTCAACAATAAAACAATCATGGGCATTTCGCTCTCACGGCCATTGTTCATAATTGAAGCTATTGAGGAAAAAACAATTAAGTAAAAACAGTTGATGATGAAAAAAGTATCTGGTCTAATTTCATCATCATTAAGCTGTTCATTTAGGTTCTTTCCAACTAATAAAAACCAGCCAAATAAAATATTATAAGATATGATTTCTAGTATAGAACCTATCAAAAAATCAGTAACTATAGCAGATATCATCAATGGCAAAAACACCATTAAAAATATCTGCCAAGATGTAGTTTTAAGTATAAACATCTTTCTATTTAATCCTCGGTTTCTACATTACTGCCAGGCTTTATAATCGAATCAACAACATTACCGAAAAAATTTCCAATCGCATCAATTGATTCGTCTACAAAATTTGAAAGAGCATCTAAATTAGCCGATATTTCTCCTGATACTTGACCAAATGTTGCGCCCACAGAAAATTCATTGGCTCCTTCCCCTCCTGAAGATGATAGCTTGGTGTTCCCTATTTTAGCATTCCCTTTTTTGTCTCTTAATTTGGTACCTCCAGTAATTCCCTCATCATCTGATTTAATTTCAGTTTTAATATCATCCTGAGAGTAAGAAATATCCACAGCATTTCCGAGTGTAAATCCAAATTCTGTTGAAGTAACAGAGCCTGATATCGATTTGTCACCATTTGTACTCGCACTGCCTTCCACTGAGAAAGCTTTACCTTCAACATTCAATTTAAAGGAAGAACCTAGTTTTACTTTTCCACCAATTCCAGCCCCTTGAAGACCTCCTTTAATTGAAATTACATTTCGTGCGCTGTTATTAGCTTTACTAATACTGTTAACTACATTATCCTTAACTGCAGCATTTAGAAGTTTTTCTCCACCTCCAGTTGGAACCATCCCATCAGGATCAATAAACCTGATCGGGTTATCAAAAGCATAATTATATGGAGAGTGCCTTCTCATAAAATCAGCAGCTGGATCAACTGTGTGCCACCTACCCAGAGCCGGATCGTACCACCTGGCCTGGTAATCATACCAGCCCAAACTTAAATCAGCAACAAGCTCTTTCGAGTTGTATTTGAAGTTTTGCCCGATAGTCCCCGGCTTAGCATAGGAGTTAAAGGTCAAGCCAAAGGGATAGTAATCTGTCGTCTCCAGTACAGGGCTTTCTTGAATACTTACGTTGAAATCGTCGAAATACACAGGGTTCAAAGAATTACTTTCATTGCTGATGTAAATATACAAATATCCTGATTGTTCTACTTCCAAAGCCATATCATTAAATATAGGTTCATTAGCATTAAGAGCCGCAGTGGTAACACCGACATATCCACCACTTCCAACTATATAGTCATAATTGTCATCCAGCATGAGATAGTTGATATAGGCAGAGGGATTGGTGTCTGAACTGTTTCCTCCAATCAAAACAGAAGCATTATTAGATATAGCATCGTTAATTCCGGTAAAAACCTGACCTGCTTCACCAGCCGCACCACTTGTGCCAAATACATTTGCAATATTGGCTGCCAATACCGCAGGATCATATGAATTACTCCAGCCAGAAGTATTTTCATAGTAAGCATAAGCGATAAAATTGACAATATCACCTCTTTCCACATGGGTATAAAATGCAGGTCCAATCGGATTTGCACTATTGACCAAAGCAGATTCATTGCCACCTACGGTGTGATTGGCGTTAGCGTAAGTATGCCTTGTTTCAGAAATATTGTAAAACTCACTCTCTTCCTGATCTGCAGTTGCCTGAAGATCGGATTCCATAGTGGCAGTATAAATACTCGTATATACGCCCGAAGTAAAAGTGCTTCTTGTATTACCAAGATGGTCTTTCAAGTGGTATTGGTAAGTAAAACTGTCATTTGGCTCTTGTATGATCCTGCCTTCTTCGTGCCGGATAAATTGTAAGACTCCATTTTCATAAATAAACTCTCCTGCATAGTCTGTAGTCTTGAACAAGGTATCAGCCTGATATACCCTCTGCTTCAGTTTAATTCCTGATGCATCATATTCATAGACTATAGAATCGCCCGGATTGTCCATATCTACTATGTAGGGCAAATTCAAATGGTTGTAATAAATAGAGTCAATCCCTTTGTTCAGGTCTTTGACCATATTGCCGTTGGCATCATAGAGGTATTCTTCGGCTACTTCTACAGCATCTTTGAAGCCATAGGATTCATTGACTATATCATCATCTACTTTTTTCAATCGATTGCTGGTAGCTCCCGGAAGTCCATAATTGTAAGTCAGGTCATCGAACCCTTCAGCGTTTTTACCCAATCTCGACAGGCTCAAAATATTGCCATTGAGGTCGTAGGAAATACCGGACACCTTATACTCACTGACATTGCCAAGTGATCCTGTAATATCAGAATGATGTTGCGCAAATGTCAGTCTGTTCATGGCATCATAGCTGTAGCTGTAAGCCCTTTCACTCACACCTCCCACGGATTGAAAATCGCTCCATTTCATGGCTGAGATGTTGCCGTTGTAGGCTTGTGTATTGCTCGTTCCTGTCATGGTATTGTTGTAGGCCAGTTCGAAACCGAAAAAGTCCTGCAGACTGGTATTGTCATCATCATTGGTGAGGCCACTATCATCTGTCAGGCCGGAGTTGTTCATTGAGGTGAGCCATCCACGGATGTTGTAGCGGTAATCCACCGACTGCATAAAGTCCGTACCATCGGTACTGTGCAGGCTTTTGTCCACCAGCTCACCTATTTGGTTGTATTCATTCTTCAATAGCGTTATTTCGTCTTCCGTATCTGTTTTGTGCTTTACGGCCAGCAACCTGTCGGCATGGTCGTAATCAAAAGTCCTCAGTATGGGAGTAGTATCCGAGCCATCATCGTGTACGGTTTTGGTTTGTAGTACTTTGCCTGTAAAGTCATACAAATTGCTGGTCACATCTATTCCCCCGAGGTTGTTGTCCCCCTTGGCCTGAATCACCCTGTAGCGGTTATCATAATAGGTTGCTGATTTCAACCATTGGCCTGTAGCCAGATTTTTCACTTTCCCTCCGGTCACTTGTCCTTTTACCGCTGTGTTTTCACTCGTTTCGGAGGTATAACTGTCGTGAGACAATGACGGGTTGCTGTAATCATAACCAGTGCCCCAAGTGGTTTCCTGATCGTTTTGATAATCGTAGTTGTCGTAGTATGTCACAGTCAGGTAAGCAGAAGTATCGCTTACATCGGGGAAAGAGGCATTGTTATAGCCATGCACATTGCCTGTTGTGGTTTGCCGGGATTCGTACCAGGCACTTGTTCCACCTGCCAGGGTATTGACGACCGCCTGCATAGAGTCCTGAGTAATGGTAGCCGTATGGGTATAGATACCAGTTAAAACAGGCCGGTTCAGCACATCGTATTTGGTAAAAGTCCACAGGCTGTCGGGCCTCTGGTTGGCATCTTGTGTCAGTACCAGCCTGTCCCGCTTGTCATAAACCATATATACCCAACCTGCTCCGGGCACTTTCTTTTCTACCATCCTTTGCCGTGCATCATATTTGTATTGGAATGCGTAATTGTCAAGCTCCCCGGCATCCAGAGTGGCATTGCCACTAAACACCATTGGTGGCAATACAAACCTGAGGTTACCGAAATCATCATAAATGTAGTAAGTCTGTGCCCATGGGTTCGCTCCATCGCCTGTTTCTACTTTTTTCAGAATAGTGCGCCCCTGCTTGTCTGTAAACTCTACTACCTGATGAAATTCTTCATCTTCGGTAATGTTCTTGTAGAGCTGGCCAGCACCGTAAGGAGTGTTGGCTACAGGCTCATCTGAAGAATTGATCGTCCAGACAATAACATCATCACATCCGGTGGTACAACTGTTCGCTCCAGTGGTTGTATTGGCTTCATAGCTGAAGCGTACCACCCGGTCGGTAGTTACTTCTACATCTTCATCAGGTTGCCAGGCAGCTCCGGGTGCTCCCTGCTTGAGTACACGGTTGAGCGGAGATGCTTCATAGATGGTTTCACTAAAAGGGTAATCATCGTGGGCTACTTTGCCTGCGGTATGGTAAAAATCATATTGTGATGTGCTGGCATGTGCGGTTTCATCCAAACTGGCAGCATTGGCAGCCACTATGCCTCCTGATGTAGTAGCCACATAAGGGAGGAAAGACTTAGTCTGCCGTCCAAATTCGTCATACAATATGGGTTGTATGATATCATGTGGGTCAGGCCCGGGTGATGCCTGCCACAGTACGGTCTGCACAGGCCTGCCAAGCCCGTCAAAGTAGTCCACTTTTCTATTTACTTTGCTTACATCTTCCGGGATATTGTCAGGATCCATTCCCTCCTCTTTGAAAGTCCAGGTCATGATGTAATTTTCGTCCTCATCAGCCAATACCCTGGTGATTTCAGTTGCCGGACTTGTCCAGATAAAGTTGTCTGCATTTGTGATTGCTACTTTATAGCTCCCTGCTGTTGTGACGCTGTAGCTATTCACTGTGGCTCCTGCTATATTCTGATCGTTCTTTTTCCATTGGTAAGCGGCATATCCCGATGTTGCAGTAAGGGTAGATGATTCTCCTATTGCCAGTTCCGTTTGGCCGGTCAATGCCACTACAGGATTACTTACTACCGTAATGTTCCTGGTGTCGGTATTGGAACAGGTATTTCCATCGGTATAGCTATAGGTAATGGTATGTGTGCCTGTCCCCGCTGTAGCTGCGTTGAATGTATTCCCTCCCGTAACACCAGTTCCTGACCAGGTGCCCCCAGATGGTGACCCTCCCGTAATGGTGAAGGTATTGGTGGTAAATACCTGAAGGTCAGAGCCAGCAGAGACGGTGGGAAAATCGTTTATCGTTACATTTTTTGTCTGTACTGAATTGCTGCCACAACCCGTGCCTGTATAAGTAATCACTGCGGTACCTGAAAAATTACTATCCCAATTAACCAAACCGGAACTGTTTATTGTTCCTGCACCCGAAGTGATAGACCAGGTGCCCGTTCCGTTTGATACGCTTGCATTGTAGTCGGTATCTGCAGAGTTCCTGCACAAACTACTCGTGCCTGTTATCGCTGTAGTGGTCACATAAGGGGTCACGGTCACGTTTTTTGTCTGTACCGAATTGCTGCCACATCCCGTGCCTGTATAAGTAATCACTGCGGTACCTGAAAAATTACTATCCCAATTAACCAAACCGGAACTGTTTATTGTTCCTGCACCCGAAGTGATAGACCAGGTGCCCGTTCCGTTTGAAACGCTTGCATTGTAGTCCGTATCTGCAGAGTTCCTGCACAAACTACTCGTGCCTGTTATCGCTGTAGTGGTCACATAAGGGGTTACTGTTACCGTTTTATTTGCGCTTGTTGAAGTGCCACAGACACTTGCCGTTACGGATATGGTAGCTGACCCTGAAAAACTACTCAACCAGGTAACCAATCCGGATGAATTGATGCTTCCCGCACTTGACGGACTAATTGACCAACTATAAGTACTTGCATTGGATGCGTTGGCATTATAATCTGTCGTTCCTCCTCCTCTGCATCTGCTCGACACTCCTCCACTGATACTTACCTGACCAACAGCGGGGATCACAGTAATAGCCAGGTCAGAACTGTACTTAGTATAAGTGGTTCCACATGATGTGGTAATTTTTCGCACCTTGTATGTATGGCTTCCAGTAGCTGTGGGAACATAGCTATAACCATCAGTGCCTGTGTCTACACCGTCTTTGTACCAGTCTCCGGACACATTCGACAAAAGTGTCACATTTCCGGGACAATAACTCCCAGGACTTTCTTCCGAAGAGTTGATATCAACGCTTATGGTAGGATTTGATGGCGGGGGTGGCGCAGCACTAACGACTGCAGAATTATCCAGAGTCACTGTACAACTTCCAGTGGTGGCTGTTGCGGTATATGTGCCCGGGTTTGCTGTGTAGTTGAAGCTAAGTGAGTATTGAGAATCACTTGTTTTGGTGACCTGTTGTAAGTATGAACTCTGCCCTGTTTTATATAATTTAAAAACTGTACCATTTGCAAAATCTGGCGGATAGTTTAGACTTAGCGTAGCGGCTCCACCTCCACAGTTCTGATTGGCAACATTCACATACGCACCATAAGTCTGAGGTGCACTAGTGATGGTCACATATACTTTTCCTGAACTACTACTCCACTGATTACTGCTGTTTCGTGCCCGAATATAATACCAACCGGTTCCTTCATTGGCAGTAAAAGTGCTACCAGAGCCTTTGGATGTACTGGTACCTGCAGAGCTTTTTCCCTGCCAGAACCAAGTCACCCCACTCGGAGGGCTTCCGCTTCTGGTTAGAGTGGCTTGATTATTAGATGAACAAACACCACTTGTTGTAATAGTAGGGTCTCCCGGAGCAGTGGGTCCTGCTGAAGCTACTGAGACAGCTAAATCACCATAGTAATAATCGTAATACCCATCTGCATCATAATACATATATTGTGTCCCTGAATTAGTCCATTTAACGGTGACATTCTTTTCATATTCACTCTGAATCTGCCCTGTATAGACATACCAACCTGAGTAAATCAGGGATTCGTATATGTCAACATAATAATAGTCAATATCGTTTTGGGATACCGAAGTGGGGCCATAAATGGTAACATTTTGAGCGTCGCTGTAGCTTGCAAAGACTAATAAAGCAAAACATAAAAAGAATAGTCTCAGTACTTTACTTACTGCATAAGCATTTTTCTGTGGTATCTGTATCATCATTGTCTGCTTTAATTAATTGCTAACTTTTTTCAAATGCCATTTTCGGAAAAGCCTGTCTCTATCCTGATCTCCTCCAAGGTTGAGCAACATAGCAGAGGCACCAATGTTCTCGATCCGTTGTTCGAATTGCTTGCCGTCATCCATGGTTATAACCAAACTAACATCATCATTCAACAGCTCCCAGCTACCCTGTACCTGACGGCCCGGCTGCAATTCCAACACATAGCCACCATCCTCCCGAAAAGTGATTTTACGGTTCCCAAATGTGTTCTTAATTCTGTCTTTCCTTTCTTGTTTGAGCGTATCATAATGAGATTTGGACTTTGATTGGATCTGGCCGATGCTTTTGTTGTAGTCCAGTGCCCATGTACCGATTAACCGATCTGCATTTTTTTGGTTAGAATTTCCCTGGGCATATAGTGTACTTACTGATAGCATGAGTATTGTAGCCAGTGCACAGAAATAGTATTTATATCTTTGATTGTTCATTTTAGTGTAGGTTTTAGAGTAAGGTTAGTTTTGGGCTTTGTAGTGATATTCTGTCTTACTTAGCACATTGCCTTCAAAATCCCTGATGTGCCTGAGCCTTCCAAAATCATCGTACTCATAGTAAGTAGTTACTCCGTTCGGATCGGTTTGGGAGGTTATGCCTATGAGCGGATCATGGGTATAGGTAGTCATTTGGGCATCTACCGGATGCAAACGAATGTCATCTAAATAATTACTACCCGTAATTGAATAAGTGGTACTGGATGTGGTAACTGTAATAGGCACAGTGTTTTTTGTCCAATCTGTTCCATTGCTGCTACTCCAATAGGTCAGAGTATAATCTCCTTCCAGTTTATCTCTAAGTTCTACATCATAAGTTCCCTGATAGATGTATTTACCCGTATGGGCGGTGGCAGAACTTACCCGTTGTACATGTTCTTCAAAGTTTTCGAACAATACTTCATTTACCCTGGAATACACAGGGTCGAATAGTTTTTTATAGTTAAAATGACCACCAAAACCTACATCTGATTCTTTGGAGTAAGTGATGCTATATACTCCAGCAGTTAATGGCACAGTTGAGTCTAAAGAGCCGTTGACAGACCTAAAAGTCTGGGATGAAACCGTATTTCCCTGACTGTCCTTTACAGTCAAAATAATATCTGTATCTAGCCCTGTTGTTTGTGCCAAATCAGTAAATGCATTAATTCCGATCGTAGCAGTGTGATTTGATGCAACCACCAGATTAGTCAGTAAAGTTCCGGTTGTGGTTCCCATAGCCGGTGAAACACCCATTGAAGGGTCAACCCACGATTCGTAAGCCGCAGTAATGCCTGTATTATTATGTATAGCATTATCAATTTTGGCTATTGGCAAACTATTGTTATAACTCCAGATATAACCCACCCTAAAATCGTTAGGTTTAGAAATATCGACTGGATTCCCTGAGTTGTCATAATGATAGTAAATAATCCTATCCCTTAAAGTGTTAACTACAGATTCAGGGCCGTTAAGGCTTGCCACTTTTTCCGGCAATATGTAACCAAATCCATCCCAATTTTTGAATGTCGTTCTTTGCAATGAAACAAGTTCTTCGTAATCTGTAATATCATCGTTATCAAAATCTTTATATAATTCTGTCTGTATAGGTACTGAAATTCGATGCTGTTTGTCTTCTTTCAACTCATCCAGAGCCAGAAACTCTACAACCGTCAAGTCACCACCTATCAGACTAGTGCGTGTAGGAACATCATCAGGATAAATGGTTTTAGAAATGATCGTTTCTCCTTTGCTGTCGGTGGTTACCGTTCTGGTCAATTGCTTATGTGTAGTGTTGTCATAATAGTAATTGCTTGTTGTAACTACTGGATTGGCTCCATTAGTATCATAAATTGTAGATGTTGTTTGTTTCAGTATCTTTCTACCAAGTTGTGTACTGTCTATTTGATAGTTGTACATGAGACTAAGCCAATCATTGTTTTGGTCATATGGGTCCCCTCCCATACTCCCTTGGGCTTGGATCATAAATGGCGAATAAACAAAATTGTTGTAGATCACATTCCCCAAAATGGTTTCATAGGTATTTTCCACCATTTTGATCATGGTATAACCGGATTCTACTGATTTATACACCTCCTCTCTGATGAGTTTTCCACGCTTCCAGGAAGAAGTTTCGTAAAAATTCATTTCTTCAATTCCATAATGAATGATCCCATTTAAAAAACTCCAATAAACGAGTTGATCTGCAGGTGGATCTCCATAGTCGAATGTTTCACTATACTCAGCATGCCTATAAGAAACTGGTGTGACTAGACCATTCATCACTTTGTTGTTGGTTATATTTTGAAAGTAAGAGACTGTCTTTCCTTTATTCTCAAGGTTGACAGGATCATAATCGTATTCTGTGACAATACCATATTCAATTACAGGTTCGCCTCCTAAGTTGTTGTTGTAATGAGGAGAGGTGGACACTACGGCATGGGTTACACTACCAGTACCCGAATTGTTATAATATTTTCGGATGTATCCTTTGTTTCGATTTGGATGTAATAAATTAGGATTTGAATAAGTGTAGTTTTTCACATTGGTTGGAATGACAGATTCACCATCGTAGTTGGAAATGGACTTTATCCTGAGACCACCTACCAAAGTAACTCCGTCGCTATTGGCTTCATAGTCAAATATCGAATATCCCTTGGTTGGGTATGTGATTTTCTCCAATATCCCAGCTTTCATGTTGGATTCATTTACCGTCCTTACACCATCTCCAACAGTAAAAGTAGGGGTCTGACCAAGCCCTGACCAGTTTGACGGTACAACAACGTATGTAGAAGGAAGCAAGGATCCTGTATTGTTGTTGCAATACCCCCAAAAGTCCTGAGCAGTAGTACATCTTCGTTTAAGTGTGGTGCTATTGTACTCAAAAGTATGTTTAGGGTCGTTTATAGAAGATCCCCCTCGATACATAGATATAAGTTTCAAAGATTTTACCTGGCTGTCATATGAGGAAGTAGTACTATAATTCTGGGAAAAACTACCTCCAGACCGGATAAAATAGTCATATTCAAAATGATATTCATCTTTTAGGATTCCGACGGGGTTAACATCAGTGGCATAAATTTTTACAGCATCCAACTTGTAGTCGTTCTCCAGATCCTGCCGTCCTAATGTAGATTCAAATTTCACAAAACCATTCCTAAATTCAATTTTCTCTAGAAATAAGCGCTCTATTAAAGAATTTTGATAGTTGCTTACCTTTGGAATAAGGTTGTCAGGAAGAACGAGTGTTTCACTCGCTGCTCTGGCATATTCTTGTATTTTTCCTGTTCCCTTTTGCTTATATTTTAAAGAAACCGTATTCTTACCATCAGCTGAAATGACTTCTGCCAGATACCAAGTGGTCACATATTGAAAGAGGTATGGGCTTAGGTATGAATCGGTGTATTCCGTAGCTTTGTCACCATTTGTATTTTTTCCGAAAATTAATTTGGTGCCATCTTGTAAAATGGCATGAATCTCCGTTGAAGATATAGCATTGATCTTAATGACCATAGACTCATCTTCAAAGACCGCTTTGAATCCATTATTCTGGTCAAAATAAAATGTACCGTTAATGCCCAATGCGTTGAATACATATTGGTCAGGAGCTGTGTCCTTTAAGCCCTCAGCAGCATCTTTGAGATACGCATAATTAGTGGAATTATATGGCAAGTTTTTTATATCAGGTATGTTGCTGTTGTAATTGATATCAGGAAGCCCCTTTGTGTTCCTTATAATCGCTCCTCCGGCATTGAGTGTCCAGCCAAGACCTACCCATGAAGCCAAATCATTCAAACGGATACCTGATGAATTATAGTTTAGACCAATGGGAATGCTTATTCCTTTTTCTGACACGGTATAAATTGGAATGCCTATGCTGGCCTTTCCCAGATTTTTATTGACCGGATATAACCCGTAATTCCCTAGGCTGGCGGCATTAGGTGATACCGGATGGTATGCAGGTAGCTCCATGGATGCTTGCTGTCCAAAAGAGTATAATGTTACCAACACTAAAGCCAATGATAGCAGAATTACCTTGGGAAGTAAAAACCTGATATCTACTTTCTTATTAATTGTTTTGATTATATAATTCATATTGCTGTAATTTTTTATAGCTATGCTTTCTTCAGTTTTTTTACATCAAACCCAAACCTGACCACCCACGGGCTGGCGTAGAGTTGTTTGGACTTATCGTGAATGAAGTTGTATTGTATGATCATTTTACCGTTTACATTTTTGCCCAACCCAAAGGTTTTGCCCATTCCTGCCATTGCCCCGGGTACGGATTGAGTTGTTTTAATTTCAGTTTGTTGGCTTGTTCTGCTGGTATAAATATTTTCGAACTCCGCATGGGCAAAAAAGCTTTTATATACCGAGTAGTCAGTGAATACCCTGCCCCCATAAGTATCAGAATTGAATGAGTTTTGCCATTTTTTGCCATTGCCAAACTCACCTCTGAATACAAATTCAGTCCCTATAGCCCATTTGGTATTAGCCAAATAGGCTATTGATGGGGCAAAGTCAATGTCAAGGTATTCCCGTTGGCTGATCCGGAGGTTACCCCCTACTTTGATGCGCTCCCAAAAAGTTTTATTCTCCAGGGAAGTTCGTTTGATGCCTCCTTCCAGATTTTTTGACGATGGTAGTGTCAGGTATTTCTTTTTGTATGTTGAGAGGGTCTTGTGGGCACTGTTCAGGGTTTTGTTTTTGGAAGCCAAATCGGATTTTGATAGTTTTTGAAGGTTGCTTTTCAGGTTCTTTTTATCACGATACCGATTGAAGTCCGCCTTGTAAGCATCCAACCTCTCTTGTTCAGCAACCATTCTTTGCTGTTCCATTTGCATCTCATCTATGCCTGCTATCGAATAGGCATAGCTTTCCAAATAGTCGTTTAGTTGGTCTTTGAGCAGGCTGTCCCGTGCGGAGGTATAGTATTTTAAAGAATCAATTGACATATTGGGTATTGAATCCGCTTGATTGTGCAGATATTGATGGGAATAGAAATGGTATTCCTGACTTAGCAGGCTATCAAAACTGTTGTCTTGGGATTCACCGAAATTATTTAAAGGAAAGCCTCCATATTTTTCAGAAAGCACAAGTATTTCGTCATTAATCGAATCTCGTTTGTGCTGGTACTGATTTGCAATCTCATTTTGTATCGAGTCAGGATTTACCCACAATGCCTTAATTGAGTCTTGCTTTGACTTGTATAACCCATCCAGTTTTTTCAGCTTTTTTAATTTTATAAAATCTGTTGCTGAAATATTTGTTTGTTGCTCGGCTTTCAGTGAGTATGCCCTGGCAAGTGAATCAAATTGGTGTTTGTAAAACTTGTCTAACTTTTTAAATTGCTTCAGGCTGTCGTTCACATACTTCTTGTATTCCTTCCGGTCTTGGTTAAGTTGTTTCGCCTGATTTACCCATGGATTTGAAAAAGTAACGGAAGTTTTAACCTGGGCAAACCCACAAAAAGAAATCGAGGAAAAGAGTGAAATCAGAATACAACACCTTATAAAATAAGGAAATATTAACTTAGTTAAGTACATGACTTAATACCAATAAATTGTTAAATAGTCTAACAATTGTAATTAATCATATTTTAATAAAACAAAATATTATAATATTAACTTTGTATATTTTACAATAAAACAGTTATTATTCAATTTATTCTTTCTTTAGTAACAAAACCTAAAAGAGCATTTACTCTAAAGGTGAACTATTGATTCAATTTTCTGAATATTGTCCGGCTTTTATTATAATTTAGATTTTGGTTTCAACTTCTATACTATGAACAATCTTTCCGGCAAACTTTTCCTGACTTGTTTAGTGCTTTTTTTCGCACTTTCTTCTTTCACCTTTCGTCAAAAACCAGCTTCCATAGTAGAAAAAGCCAAATCGTTGATCGATTCGTTTAATCCTGAGCAAAAAGAAAAGGCTATGCTGGACTTTAGTGACGCAGACCGCACCAGTTGGACATACCTTCCGGCTCAAAACCGCAGAGGGCTTCCCTACAAGCAAATGAGCAGCAACCAAAAAGGATTGGTCAATGATTTTGTCAAAGTGCATCTTAGCGAAATGGGATACAATAAAACTCAGGAAGTGATTGCGCTGGAGCAAGTCTTGTTTGAATTGGAAGGATCGAGCAAAAGAGATACGGAATTGTACTTTATCTCATTTTTTGGAAATCCACTGAAAGATAAAGTTTGGGGCTGGAGTTTTGAAGGACACCATGTATCGTTAAATTTCACCATTATCAATGGGAAAATATCTTCCTCTCCCAGGTTTTTGGGTTCTAATCCGGGCGAAGTGAAAGAGGGAAGAAAAAAAGGATTGAGAGTGCTCAGAAGCGAAGAAGATCTGGGAATGAAATTGATCAATTCAATGACTGAGGAGCAAAAAAACAAAGCCATTATTAGCCCTAAAACCTATGGCGAAGTGGTGACTGCCAGTGAATCAAAAGTGGATCATCTTGGAGACAAAGGCATTTCAGTAAGGGATTTCGATTCTTCTCAGAGAAAAACATTTGATAAACTTCTGGATTTGTACATATTTTATTTGGTCGATGAGTTGGCCAATGAAAGAAAAAAGGCAATAGAAAAAGCTGGAATTGATAATTTGATTTTTGCCTGGGCCGGAAGCCTTACTGCTGGAAATGCCCACTACTACCGCATTCAGAGTAAGGAGTTTTTGATTGAGTTTGATAATTCACAAAATAACGCCAACCATATCCATACCGTTTGGAGAGATTTCGATGGTGATTTTGGAAGGGATTTGATCAAAGAACATTATCAGAATTCGAACCACCATTGAGCCACCAGGCTTAATAGCATAGGCTTTAGGATACCTATTCAACCCCTTAAATCGCAAATGATTTGTTTTGTGCTGCTTTAAGCACAAAAAAGAATACAATCTAAAAACTCAAAGTATTGTTTAAAATGGGTTCTGACAAAAAAACTTCTTTGGCAGTAATACTCGCTGTATTGGGCGTGGTACTCTTTTCTGCCAAGGCCGTAATGGTGAAATTGGCTTACCAGTTTGATATTGAAGCAGTGCCTTTGTTGTTGCTGCGGATGGCCTTTTCCATTCCGGTATATGCTGTCATGGTTTTTATTAAAAAGCCAAATAATCCTGAAAGTATAGAAAAGAAGGATTACTTGTGGTTGGTTTTATTCGGCTTCTTAGGTTACTACCTGGCCAGTTACTTTGATTTTTTAGGCTTGGCCTATATCAAAGCAAGCCTTGAACGCATTATATTATTCGTTTACCCTACTTTGGTACTTTTGATATCATGGGTTTTTCTAAAAAAACCAGTTACCAAAATTCAGATTTTTGCAATATTAATTACCTATCTGGGTATCATTATCACTTTTTCTGATGAATTGAAAACTACAGGAGATGATGTGATCTTAGGTGGTGTATTAATATTTTTTAGTGCACTGACTTATGCCTCATACCTTGTTGGGAGCGGATGGCTGATTCCCAAATTCGGAGCAACTACCTTTACTTCTTATGCCATGATAGTATCTTGCCTGGCTGTTATAATCCATTTCTATCTTTTCGAAAAAGTTGATTTGCTCCATTTCCCCAATGAAGTTTATTATCTGGGAATAGCAATGGCCATATTATCAACTGTAATTCCCTCTTACCTTGTTTCTGCTGCTATCAAACAATTAGGAGCTTCCAACTTCTCTATTATAGGAAGCCTTGGACCTATCTCTACGATCCTTTTAGCCAATATCTTTCTGGACGAAAGGATAACAATCACGCAAATCATTGGAACAATAGTAGTGATAGCCGGAGTGTTTGTAGTATCGAAAAAGAAATAATTTCTAAAAATTAATAATATTCCGGAGCGAGATAGTTGGGATAGATTTTCATATGAAAACTTTGAACTGATTCGAAAATGCGCTTTCTGAAATCTTCTATGTTTTCCCTTTTTGTAGCCGAAATATAAATTTTGCCCTTTCCGTTCTTTTCATTAGATACCTCCAAACCTTCAGGAAACAACTCAATGAGCCTTTCTTCCGACAACCTGTCTATTTTATTGTAAACGGTAATGATTGTTTTATCAATAGCCCCTATTTCGGTCAATGTGTTTTTAACCACCTCGATATGATCTTCAAAAGAAGGATGCGAAATATCTACCACATGAAGTAAAATATCCGCTTCTCTTACCTCGTCCAGAGTTGATTTGAATGACTCAATCAGGCTGTGTGGAAGTTTTCTGATAAACCCTACGGTATCAGACAATAGAAAAGGAATATTGTTCAAAACTACCTTTCTTACAGTGGAGTCCACTGTAGCGAATAGTTCGTCTTTGGCATAAATATTCTCTTTTGCCAGAAGGTTCATTATGGTGGATTTACCTACGTTGGTATATCCTACCAATGCCACACGCACAATATTGGCTCTTGACTTTCTTCTGGTCTGGCCTTGTTTGTCTATCTTCTCCAACTTTTGTTTTAAGACACTAATTTGATTCCGGATCATCCTACGGTCAGTTTCGATTTCCTTTTCTCCTGCCCCACCTCTGGTGCTGGTACCTCCTCTTTGCCTTTCCAGGTGAGTCCACATTCTGGTAAGCCGAGGCATCAAATACTCAAACCGGGCCAGTTCTACCTGTGTCTTTGCCTGAGAAGTTTTTGCCCTTTTTAAGAAAATATCCAAAATCAATAAACTCCGGTCATATATTTTGACACTCAACTCCTTTCCTATATTTCTGAGTTGGGAAGGTGACAGGTCATCATCAAAAATAATAATCTCAATACCTTCTGCCTCTATATATGCCTTCACATCTTCAAGCTTTCCCTTTCCTATAAAGGTTCTTTTATCCGGATTTTCAAGCTTCTGAGTAAATGTTTTTTTTGTCTCAATGTTCAATGTCTGAGCCAGAAAAATCAGTTCATCTACATACTCCTTATGATGGTCTTCCGAACCTGATTTATTTATTACTGCTATTATTATTGCGGTATCCTTTATACTTGTATTTGAATCTGTCATCGAAAAGCTAATTTGCACTTAGCGCAAAGGTTTTAAGCAAAATTACATAAATAGAACAATATAGTATTATCATTTTTAGCCGTTGATAAATACAATAATTTCGAGCATATTTACTTATCAATAGATGAGAATAGCAATATCCATAAACCGATCCTGGAATATCTATAATTTCCGAGCCGGACTTGTTCGGGCACTTGTGGCCGAAGGACATGAGGTTATTGCTATTGCCCCAAAAGATCAGTACTCCAGGCTGTTGATGAAAATGGGCTGTAGGTTTTTCCCATTGGAAGTAGAAAATACGGGTTCTAACCCAATAAAAGATTTGCTTCTCTATCTTGAATACCTCAAAATCTATAAAAAAATACAGCCCGACATAGTATTACAATACACCATTAAACCGAATATTTATGGAACAATGGCCGCCAAGAAGCTCAAGATTCCGGTAATAAATAATGTAAGTGGGCTTGGTACTGTTTTTTTAAACAATGGAATGGTTTCCTACATTGCTCAGTTTTTATATAAAATAGCTTTTCGTAAAACTGACCTTGTTTTTTTTCAAAATGAAGACGACCGAAAAGAGTTTTTGAATACAATAAACCTCCCAAAACTGAACACGGATTTACTCCCGGGCTCAGGGATTAACCTTACCAGGTTTACACCACAGCCCAAAATGAATGGACAAAAATTTACCTTTTTAATGATATCCCGAATCATTAAAGACAAAGGAATCTATGAGTACATCAATATGGCCAGAAGAGCCAAAGAAAACAAATTGAGTGCTATCTTCCAGTTGTTGGGAGAGCCGGATGTCGGTCATAGAAGGGGGATTAGCAGAGAAGAACTGGAGGCCTGGCATAAGGAAGGTATCATTGAATATCTGGGAGTAACAGATTATGTGGGGGATGTGATTAAAGAAGCAGACTGTGTGGTATTGCCTTCGTATAGAGAAGGTACCCCAAAAACTTTGCTGGAGGGAGCGGCTA
The DNA here is from genome assembly GCF_040151475.1 of Reichenbachiella sp. MALMAid0571. NCBI lineage: Bacteria > Pseudomonadati > Bacteroidota > Cytophagia > Cytophagales > Reichenbachiellaceae > Reichenbachiella > Reichenbachiella sp. MALMAid0571. The sequence continues at coordinate 82,573 of NZ_JBDKWG010000142.1, forward strand.
TGGCCAAACCCTTAATAGCCACGGATGTAGCCGGTTGTCGTCAGGTTGTAGTAGAGGGAAAGAATGGATTTCTGTGCAAAGTCAAGGACGAAGAAAGTTTATTTGAGGCTGTAAATAAAATGTACCATCTCAATAAGGAGGATTTACATAGAATGGGCGCAAACGGGAGAGAGTACATAGAAAAAAACTACGACGAGAATATTGTGATCAACAAATATTTGTATTGGATTGAGAAGCTGTCTAATGCTACCGACAAGTAATTTTTATTGCATCGTACTATAATTCATTCATAATATTTCGGTTTTATCACTTAAATGGGCAGATTTGCTGTTATTCATTTCAACTCAAATACTAATTTGATAGTGAAAATTTCTCCACTTTTTGTTCTTGTTCTGGCTGGCTTACTGGCCTCATGTAAGGTATATAAGCAAGATATTATGTTTCAGCTGAATGAAAACTTCACTTCAGCCGATCTGTCAAAAGCTGTTTCAGCTACTGAAAAAAATTATATAATTCAGAAAAATGATCTGATAAGTATAGATGTCTTCACCAATAAGGGAGAAAGAATCACAGATCCTAATTTTGAACTCAGGACTAGTGGTGGGAATAATCAGGGTGGCCAGGGCAAAAAAGAGTTTTCATACCTGGTGATGGAAAACGGGAATGTTAAGCTTCCCGTAGTTGGAGAAATACTCCTGGATGGGCTCACCATTAACGAAGCTGAAAAAAAACTTGAAGAAGAATATAATGATTACTATAAAGAATCTTTCGTCAAGCTTGGTTTTTTAAACAAAAGAGTAATTATTCTGGGTGCAACTGGGGGACAGGTCATCAATCTGAAAAATGAAAATACGTCGTTGGTTGAGATTTTGGCTGAAGCAGGTGGACTGAATCTGGGCGCAAGAGCTCAAAACATAAGGTTAATAAGGGGTGACCATACTAATCCGGAGGTTTATATGATTGATCTTACCTCAATTGAGGGAATGAAGAGTTCCATTATTACAATGAAACCAGGAGACATAATATATGTAGAACCATGGAGGAGGGTATGGCTGGAAGGCCTTAAAGATATCGCTCCAATACTAAGCCTGGTGTCGAGTGTACTGACCCTCGCACTGGTATTACAACGACTGTAAAGCGGAAACAGACATGCAAAAACCACACAATCAAAATGATGATGGAAATCCATTGAATGACATTGATTTGGATAAAATCTATCATGTGCTCAAAAGAAGCATTCCATGGATTGTGTTACTGCTGTTGATCACCAATATAATTGCCTATTTGTACGTCAGATATACACAACAGATTTTTCAGTCAGAGTCGGTTCTAAAACTTGACATCAAAAACGAAGCAGATTTACTTGGTTTACAAAATCCAATTACGCCAGATATAAAAGGAATCTCCGGAGAAATGGAGTTACTGAAATCCCGGTTGTTTTTCGGAAGGGTAGCAGATGCTATAGGACTGGACGTTTCTTATTATCATCCGGGAAGAAGCCATATTTTCAGTCAAATCGTTGACGAACGCTACAACAATTCTCCTTTTGCAGTCAGCTACAAATTAAAAAATAATTCATTTTATGATAGAAAATTCGATCTTGAAATTCTGGATGAAAACAACTTCAGTCTAAAGTATGATGTTAACGGCGAAAAAATAGAATTGACAAAAAAATTTGGAGAAAAGATTTCGAATGATCACTTCAACTTTCTTATTGAAAAAACATCCTCATTTAATACCTCTTCTACCGAAAAGGATTACTATTTTACCATCAATAGCCGGGAGTCTTTAATCAATTATTTGGCAAGTAATGTAACTGTACAACCTGAAAATTTTAGTGCAAATACAATAAAGATATCACTTAAACACTCCAACAAACATAAGGTAAGAGATATTGTACATGCGATAGATACCTTGTATTTGGAATATACCACAGAAGCCAAAAATCAGGCCATCAAACAAAAAATTGAATTTTTAGATGATCAATTGTTAAAGACAACCGAGGAGCTATCCCGGTATGAACAATATTTCGAAAATTTCACAATCAAAAACCGAACAACTGATCTCTCCAGAGATTTAGCTCAGACCATTTCCATGCTCAATGCACTGGATTCTCAAAGGTATAATTTGAGAAATCGCCTGTCAAATGTAAATATGATTTTGAAACAAATAGAAGCTGAAAAATCTCTTTTGATTAATCCGAGAATGATCACAGGGTTACCCGGGTTTATTTCACAATCAATTAGTAATTACAATGATTTGGTTTCAGAAAGAGAGCTAAAACTGGCTTCCTACAATGACAACACATTTGTAATTCAACGCATTGACAAAGAACTCGATGTGGCTCGCAAGCGTGCTATAGAACAAATAAACGAGTATCAGAAAAATCTGGTAGAAAGTGTAGAGGAACAAAATAGAAGAAGAAAAATGCTGGAAGGAAATTTTGTTGAACTACCCTCGATGGGTACGGATTACAATAAAAACAAGCGATTTTACTCCCTGCAGGAAGAATATTACCTCTCGATAATCAAAACCAAAATGGAACTGGAAATTGCCCGTGCCGGGACAGTCACCAATTTTGTGATATTATCACCAGCATCTTTTCCCACTGAACCAATTGAACCACAAAAAGCTTTAATACACGGTGTAGGGTTCGTGTCAGGGTTGATATTGTCCATATTTTTTGTAGCCATCAGATATTTGCTGCACAACAAAATCAGCAGCCACAAGGAGCTTGAAAATCTGATCAACATTCCTATGTTGGGTATAGTACCTTTTTATAATAAGGAGAAGTTAAATGTAACCCAGCTTGTGGTGGATAAAAATCCAAAATCAGCTATTAGTGAATCCATCCGATCGATTCGTACCAATATGGATTTTTTGATTCCGGGAAAAGGTAAAAAAATAATTTCTATTACGTCCACAGTAAGTGGTGAGGGCAAAACGTTTATTGCCGTCAACCTTGGAGCTATTTTAGCTTTGTCTCATTCCAAAATAGTAGTGGTGGATCTTGATATGAGAAAACCAAAAGTTCATTTGGCTTTAAATCAGGAAAAGGGTGACAAGGGCGTCAGTACTATTTTAATTGGAAAACACAGTATCGAAGAATCTGTCAATACTACAAACATCGAAAATCTTTCTTTTATCACTGCCGGCCCAACTCCTCCAAATCCTTCAGAATTAATATTAAGTGATAAATTCGGCCAGTTTTTAGAAGACTTGAAAAATACTTTTGATGTGGTCATTTTAGATACGCCACCTGTTGGTTTGGTCACAGATGGAATACTGGTAATGAAACATGCAGATTTACCTATATATGTACTCAGGGCAGATTATTCAAAGCGATCCTATGCCAAATCAGTAAATAGCTTATCAATGAACAATAAGTTTAAAAACCTAACAGCCATCTTGAACTCTGTTAAATCAAACAAAAATCAGGGGTATGGTTATGGTTATGGTTATGGTTATGGACAGGGATATTATGACGAAGACAGTTAATAGTAAACCCTTTCAAAGTCATTATCACTTTTTAATCAATAATTGTGTTCCCTTTTTTAAAAAAAAAGAAATCAGAAAACTTTTTATCAACAGACATTCATTCCCATTTATTGGCTGGAATTGATGATGGGGTAAAAACCTGGGATGCATCTCTGGAAATACTTAGATATTTGAAAGAAGCAGGGATCAATAAAGTAATCACCACTCCGCACATCATTTCTGATTACTACCCAAATACTCCTGAAATTATCCATCAGAAATTATCTGAATTAAAAGAAGAGGTTACTAATTCAGGTATCGACATTCAAGTTGAAGCTGCTGCTGAATACATGATTGATGAAGGATTTATAGAACTCCTCGATGGTGAAGAACGGCTTCTGACAATTGGTAAGTCTTTTGTGTTGGTAGAAACACCTTTTATCAATAAGCCCCTGTTTCTGGATGAAGTATTCTTTAAGATGAAATCACTGGGTTATCAGCCAATACTGGCACATCCCGAACGCTATTTATACCTACAAGATGATTATTCACTCATTCAAAACATAATTGATTCATCGGTACTTCTTCAAATAAATATGGGCTCATTAGTGGGTTATTACTCCTCAGGAGCAAAAAAACTAGCCGAATATTTAATCACACACAAACAGGTGCATTTCTTAGGTTCAGACATTCACAATTCGAAACACCTGGAAGCATACAAAAAGGCATTATATTCAAAATATTTCGAAAAGTGCAGGCAACTATTCTTATATAACAATACATTATAAATAGCATACTCAAGGGATACTTTAAGTTCACCCTTTATATTCAGGGATAAAAAAGATTAATTTTAAAATTAGTCTATCTTTGCCCGTCGAAATTCAGAATACAGGTTTTTACATTAGTTGAGATGAAAAAATACACTTTAATATTACTATTTGTTTTGTTTGCCAATATTGTCATTGCATCAGGAAAAGATGATGACGATGATAAAAAATCTGTACCTGATTTACCGGGAGTAATTTTGATTGACTTTGGGTTTAACTTTTTCCAAAGTGCCCCAAGCGACCTTGATATCAATTGGTTCAAGTCAAAATCTTTTGGTATGTATTATATGAAATCATATAAAATGGGAAAGAAGATGAGTTTTGATCCGGCTATTGGCATTAGTTTCGAAAAATACGGGTTTTCTAAAGAACGCTCTATAGGCTATGAAACAACAGGAACTACCACAGAGTTGTCAATAATTGATTTGAGTGGATACGACAAAGTGAAAAAATCTCAGTTGGCTATGAACTATATCGATATTCCATTGCAGTTAAGATACTATCTAAAAAGCAACGACGTAAAAGGCTCTGCATACGTTTCTGTTGGTGCTATAGCTTCTCTACTCATAGAATCGCACACCAAAGTAAAGTTCAAAGATGATGGCAGGGATCAAACCACAAAACATCGGGATAACTTCGAGATGAATAAACTGAGGTATGGGCTACAGGGCAGGTTTGGTTTTGGAAGTGTCAACTTTTTCTACAAATATTACTTCTCAAATCTTTTCAACAGCAATGGCCCTGTTGGAGCAACTGACATTACAACAAATACAATCGGGATTTCTATTAGCGGACTTTAGTCAAAAAAGTAGAGGGATCCTGCACAAACAGATATTCCCAAAATACATCCAAACAATATTTCTTTGGGTCTATGAGCATTGAGGTAAAGGCGGGAAGTCATTACAAGACCTGATAATACTATTGTCGAGATCAAGGCATAAATAATCATGCTTTCCGGATAGTTCTGGGACAGTATAAACATAAATCCTACCACACCACTTACTCCGGCTGAGTGAATGCTGATTTTATAGAACAGGCTGATCAGCATCAATATCAGAATGAGAACAGTCGTAGCAACGAGCATCAAACCAACAGTTTCGTTTACCTGTATCTTAAGGATAAACATCACCGTAGTGATGGTATAAAAAATAGTAACAAATAAGAACGGTAAAAATCTTTCTTCTCTTTTTTCCAACGAAAAACTCGATACGGATCCAGAGTATATTAGGGCTGAAACACCAAAAAGTGGAATTAGAAATGTGGTAATAAATAAGAAGGGAAGCAATACCCATCCTATGGGGTGAACCAACTCAGGCAGTGTTGCATTTATTATCAAAAATGTAAAAGAGGGCATCAACAAGGGATGAAATATTATGGAAACGGCTTTCATCAACATGCTGGTCACTTTAACTCCTTTCTCAATCTGGCTACAGGAATGTTCAACTGTTCACGATATTTTGCTACGGTACGTCTGGCAATATTATATCCTTCTTCGTTCAACAATTTTTCCAGTTTGTCGTCTGAAAGCGGCTTCAATTTATTTTCATTTTCAATAAATTCCTTTAGCTTCAGTTTCACTTCCCGGCTGCTCACATCTTCTCCAGAGTCTGTGGAAATTCCCTCTGAAAAGAAATATTTCAAAGGATATATTCCAAATTCGGTTTGAATGGCCTTACTATTGGCAACCCTGGAAATGGTGGAAATATCCATGTTGATTTTTTCTGCTATATGCTTCAAAATCATTGGCTTCAATTTGCTTTCATCCCCGTCCAAAAAGAAATCATACTGAAACTCGATGATCGCATTCATGGTATTCAGCAAGGTGTGTTGCCTTTGTTTGATCGCATCAATAAACCATTTAGCTGCGTCAAGTTTTTGTTTCACAAAAGTAACTGTCTCTTTTAGCTTTTTATCTTTTTTGTCGCTTTTGCTATAGCTTTGAAACATGTCAGAATAAGACCTGCTAATTCGGAGTTCGGGTGCATTTCTAGAGTTCAGGCTCAACTCCATTTTCCCGTTGTTATTAACCAAAATAAAATCAGGTGTGAGGTAATGGGTTTTTACCAAACTGTCCGTTGTTCCGCCCGGTTTCGGATTTAGTTTGGTTATTACATTGACAGCCTCTTTAAACTCCTCCTCATTTTCAATTCCCAGCTTTTTAATGATTTTGTCATAATGTTTTTTAGTGAACTCATTAAAATTTGTTGCTATTATTTTATAAGCCAATACTACTTCCTTCGTTTGATTTTCCTTTCGTTCGAGTTGTAACAACAAGCATTCTTTCAAATCCCTGGCGGCAATACCGGAAGGGTCAAAGTTTTGAATTTTCTGAAGAATTTCTTCCAGTTCTTCTATTGATGTATCAATATTTTGGGAAAAAGCCAGATCATTCAAAATAGCCTCCAATTCTCTTCTGATGTATCCGTCCGACTCAATACTGCCAATCAATTGCCTGCCTATGATTGTTTGCCTGTCATCAAGCCTGAGGAAACCAAGCTGAGAAATCAATTGTTCATGAAGAGAAGTGCCAGCTCCAATTGGTATTTCCCTATCCTCCTCATCCTTGTTGTAATTGCCATCACCTTGCATTTTATACCCTGCATAGTCATCTTCATTGAGGTAATCTTCAATGTCTATCTCCTCATTTTGAGCAGGCTCCTCATCCAAATCCAATTCATTGTTGTCATCAGGTTCAGACTCTTCCTTTCCCTCCTCCAGTGCCGGGTTTATTTCCAATTCTTCCTCCACACGGGTTTCCAGCTCAGCTGTAGGAACCTGCAACAGTTTTATAAACTGAATTTGCTGGGGCGATAGCTTTTGTCCAAGAGACTGAGTTAAACTTAATTTCTGCATTTTTGTACTGTTACCCTACTTTTATCATCAAATCAAAAATATCGCTTTATTACTCAGAAAAGTAATAATAGCACTTATAATTCAAAATTATAAGACTAATTTATTTCTTGAAATGGAATTAAATAATTCTACAAAATGTAATAAGTATAACTGCTACCTAATTGCATGTCTTTTTAGAAAAACATACGTTTCTATAGTGAGAATTTAACAACATATCATGAATACATTTCGGATCAAACTATTTGTAATACTGAACTTGTTGTCCCTGTCACTCTTTGGCTGTGATAGCCTCAATCCTTCAAAAAAAGGGACTGTATCTCCAGATCATGAAATATTTGATAAATTACTGGGCAAATACGTAGATAAAGAAGGCAATGTCAACTACAAAGGTTTTTTGGATGAAAAGTCAAAATTAGAGTTGTATTTGAAAGTACTAAATGAAAATCCTCCGGATGTGGCTACCTGGCCTCAAGATGATCAAATTGCTTTTTGGATCAACGCATACAATGCATTTACTCTTAAATTAATAATTGACAACTACCCCATAAAAAGTATTAAAGACATAGGATCCAAACTACAAATACCATTTGTAAATACACCCTGGGATATCAAGTTTATAAAAATTGGAGGGGAAGAATACGACCTCAACAACATCGAACACAACATACTCAGGAAAACCTTTGACGAACCCCGTATTCATTTTGCGATTGTTTGTGCTTCCTTTTCCTGTCCCAAATTGAGACCGGAAGCCTACACCGGAGAAAAATTAGATGCTCAATTGACACAGCAAGCCAAAAGCTTTTTGGCAGACACCAACAAAAATCAAATCACCGAAACTGGTATAAAAATATCCAAAATATTTAGCTGGTTCAAAGGAGATTTTACAAAGAATGAAACGTTAATTGATTTCCTAAACAAGTATGCACCTGTAATGATCACGCCTGATGCTGATGTTTCTTATCTGAAATACGATTGGAGTTTGAATGAGCAGAAGTGACTTTTACTTTACAAAAAGCCATTTTTCAGGATTGAGACGATCCCGATTCTTCCAAACCTCAAAATGAACTTCCGTGTTGTCATTATTGTCAGTGACTACCTCACCAATTTGTTCTTTGGCTTTTAACATATAACCTTTCTTGATGTTGGGATTTATGTTTTTTAAACGACCATAAACGGTAAAATAATCACCATGCTGTACGATCACAATGGCATTCATACCTGGCACGAAGGCTACCGTTGACACCTTACCATCAAACACAGCTCTGACATTCGCCGCTTTTTCTGTCTGAATATCCACTCCCTGATTTTCAACTATTATATTTTTCAAAACAGGATGTGCATGCTTGCCAAATTTTCCAGAAACAAAACCATGCTCTACCGGCCAGGGAAGTTTGTTTTTATTTTCTTCAAATGACGAGGACAGTTTTGCCGTTTCAGGAGTTAGAGTCATCTTAGTTGATGATTTTCCTACATTCGATTTTTCTATTTCACTCTTAACAATCTCGGCTATCAACTTATCCAGTCTGGATATGGCCTCTTTCCTTTTTGCCAGTTCCGCCCGCAACTCTTTCTCTTGCTTGCTAAGCTGGGTGAACACCTTATTTTGCCTTGATTTTAGTGACAGCAGGTTTTTATTCTCTTGAATTTTACTTTTGAGTAAGTCGCTTTGTTCTGCTTTTTTGTTTTCAAGTCCTGTTTTTTCCTGGCTCAGGGCATCACTTACCTCCTCAATATTTTGAACCTGAATCTTACGGGCCTCTGAATATTGCTCCAGGTATTTAAGCCTCAAAAAAAGTTGGTTGAAGGTCTTCGCTGAGAAAATAAATGTGAGTTTACTAAACCCATGATTTGCTTTATAAGCACTATATATCATTTCTGCATACTCTTCTTTCAAATTTTTCAAATCATTTTGCAAGGCATTCACTACCAAAGATTTATCTGAAATTTCTGCATTCAAAAAAGAAATTTCCTGAGATATGGAATTTATAAACTCACCTTGTAGCTGAATCTTACGATTGAGAGCCCTCAGTTGTCCGAGTGTAGCTTTCTTTTCTGTAGTAGTTTCGACAAGAATTTTTTCTGCCTCTTGTATTTTTAAGAGGTTTTCCTTTTTCTCCTTTTCCAGCCTCGATTTGCTCTTTTGAGCGAAAGAAATCGAAGAAACAAACAATAAGAACAATACCAGAGTGAAGGTACATTTCCTATTTTTTAACATACTTGTATTTATCTGGTATTTCAAAGGTAAACTTCTGTTTTTTGCTATCAATGTCAATTTTGGCATGGTCAAAATTGATATTGGATATTTTCCTTCTCCCGTCTTTGCGGCTTGTGTACTGGATCGTTATCACTGATTTTGCGGGAACAATTTTGTCTGAAATTAAATCAAATTCAGAATAGTCGATATGCATGGAGTTTTGAGTGGAGTCACTTACTGCCTCCAGTTTTTCCAACTTCATAGTGTGGATACCTATGAAATGAGAAATCGCTAAATCTCCTTTTTCCTTACTTACACTGTAATAAGTGTCTTCTTTCAAAACCTGATCCGTTGACTCCACAGGCCATATCATATTCCCGAGAAGTATAGATTCCATCAAGTGAAAATCAAGGTTGAAATTAAATTTTTCTGTCAAATCTTTAAACTGTAAAATGGTGTATTCTTTATGAATTTTATCAATCAGCACAATAGAATCTTGTGTAATCAGGCCTCTTGCTGCCTCTATGCCCAGACCGGGAGTCAACGAAAACCAGATCAGGCTGTCTTTTTTGATACGTATATGTGCTGTAGCCTTTAGGTCTTCCAGGCCACTTTTATACTTTATCTTAGTTCTCAACGTGAGGTCATCAAACTCAAGGTTTTTAATTTTGAGTTTGTTTGGATTTGGATTGAAAAATGTAAATTTTTTGCTACAAGAAGCGAAAAGCAACAAGATAACAATGGGTAAGGCTAACTTATTCATATAGTTGTTTGTCGGCTATTTTCTTATTTAAGTTTTCTTTGTCATCTGTTAAATCACGGGCTTTTTCCCATTGTATGATGGCCTCATTTACTTCTCCCAACTGAAACAAAACATCACCATAGTGTTCAATTATTGTTGCGTTGTTTTCTGCTTTGGCTGCCTTCTCTAAAAATACTCTGGCCTCTTTGTACTTCTTTCTAATGTACAATACCCAACCATGAGTATCCAAATATGTAGGGCTGTCTTCTCTAAGGGAAATAAGCTTAGAAGACATGCTTTCAGCAATATCAAGCTTTTCTTTTCTTAAAGATAAGAAATAACTGTAATTATTTAACACATGATCATTTTCAGGATTCAACTTTAACGCTTCGTCATAAGCCAAATCTGAGTTTTTATGATCGCCAATACTGTTATAGGCATCACCAAGCTGGCCGTTCATCACACTGCTGAGCTGCTTGTTGCCCGAAGTGTATGTTCTCCCAATTTTGAATAGTTCAATGGCCTCTTTATAGTCTTTAATAAGCATTTGGGCGGTTCCGGCAAAATAATATAACGAGCCCTGATTAGGGAAATATTCCAATGCTTTCTCCGAATGTTTAACAGCACTTTTATACTCTTGTAAATCCAATTCTATGTTTATCACATTTTGCCAGACATTAAAATTAGATGAATTGATCTCTATGGCTTTTAGATAGTTTTCTCTTGCCAGTTCTTTTCGACCCGTATTGTAGTACAAATCCCCAGCCACAACATAACCCTGAAAAGAATCAGGATGTGTAGTCACCAAACCTTTAGTCAATCCTATCAACGGCTCTACCAATTCTTCATTTGGCAGCATCGAAATGTACCCTGATAAAGTCGATATTTTAGCGTTAATATCCATAGAAGGACTCAGGAAAGCAGACTTAAGCACCATTATAGCTTCTTTCACTTTTCCGGCTTTTCGATATATCTCTGCCAACTGCACCCCTATTACAGGATCATCACCATACTCTTCAACATATTTTTCCAGATAACTTTGAGCCTTTTCCGGCTTGTCGTTTGAAATCAGCATTTTTGCCAAAGAGGCAACATATAGTGATTTACCCGGATTATTATTGATCAACTCTTCTCCTTCCTTAATGGCCAGGTCTAGTCTGTTTTGTCTCAAATAAATTTTTTGCTTCTGAAAAATAATCTCTTCCATTGCCCCGAAATACTTTTGAGCTCTTGTGTAAGTTTCCAACGCATTGTCATACTTTTTTTGATACAATTGCAGGGCTGCCAAATCGAATAAGTAATTTTCGCTGTTCTCTACATTTTCTATCAGGTCAAAATACGTAGCTGCAGCCATTTCCAAATCAGCAATATTGGTGTATATATTGGCTAAAAGAATGTAGTAGTATTTATTTTTTGGATTAAGCTGCTTGGCTCTTACGGCAAAAGGTAATGCTTCGGTATTTTCTTCCTTCTCGCTTAGTATTTGTGCTTTTTTGTAATTTGCTGCTGCATTTTCAGGATCTACCTCCAGTACTTTGTCAAAATACTCCGAAGATTTGTCATAGTCTTTTAACAAAAAATACTTTTCTGCCTCAATGAAGTTGTTGTCAATATCAATCAGTTGTTCTTCATTTTTTTCTGTCTTTTTATCAATGGTTTCCTTTTTATCACCTCTTTTTCTTTTTTGACCGACAAGCGGAGAAAAAGTAAATGATAATACAATTAAAATCACCCAAAATTGCCCGAAAAACCTACTCTTATATAACTTCTTAAGATTCATCCCTTCCTTATAAAACTGACCTGTAAAGGTAATAAAATGACTGTACTATGTGCTAACAAATACCTCTGTTGCATCATGTTAACGTAATTTAATTGAGAAATATTCAATATGATGAAAAATGTAGGAGTGAATTTGACTAAGGTAGTTTTATTCCGAAGATTATTCTCCCTTTCAAATTATCGTGTTCTGACAGATAAATAATAATCAAAAAGAAAATAATTGAAATGTTTCTAACTATGATATTGAGAAATAAGGAATTGAAATCTATATGATAAGAGATATAGCTCAACACTGACGCTATCAATAAATAGAATACGGCATTTGACACCCTGTAGGGTATAGGGTAGTGTTTTTGTCCTAAATAATAACTCAAACCAGCCATAAAAGAATAGGTAACCAATGTGGTAAGTGCACTACCAAAATAACCCAATATTGGAATGAGGAGCAGGTTAGCAACAACTGTAATCACAGTCCCTAACCCGGTAATCATTGCTCCATATTTGGTTTTGTCTGTTACTTTAAACCAAACAGATAAATTGTAATAAATGCCCAAAAACAAATAACCCATCAGTAAAAAGGGGACAATATATAAGCCTTCTCTATACTCCGGATTTCTTAAAAACATAACACTCAAGGGCTCGAGATTGACTGTAACGCCCAGGAACACAACACAATTAAAAATAATAAAGCCCTTCATGACATTGCTAAATAGCTGAGGAGAATCGGACTGGCTCGCTTTTGAAAAAAAGAATGGTTCGGCTGCATAACGGAAAGCTTGCGTGCCAAGCATCATAAATACTGACAGCTTATAGCAAGCTCCGAATACTCCCAAGGCATCCAGATTAGTTTGACCGGGATAAAAACCTTCAGGAAGAATGTATTTCAGCAGTGTTCTCGACAGCATTTCGTTTGTTGTTCCGGCAATTCCAATGACCATAATTGGAAACCCATAAATCAGCAAGGGTTTAAACTTGGTATAATTGAATGTAAACCTAAATGCCTTAAACTGGGGGGACAGTAATATGATAAACAATCCATTTGCCAGTAAATTAGATAGGAAGACATACTTCACATTAAAATCAGGTGCATAAAAAATTGACACCACATCTTTAAATCCACCGAGAAATCTACCATTGATCACACCATCGCAAAACACCAGGAAAAACAAATTAAGCGAAACCGCTACCAACACGTTTGCAAGTCGGATAAATGCAAATCGCTTTGCTTTGCCCTCCAACCGGAGCTTGGCAAAAGGCAATGCATAGATAGAGTCTATCACCAAAATAGCTGCTATCCAATAGATTATTTCCTCTTGCCCTTCATAACCTAAGACCGACATTATTGGACTAGCCAATAGGACTAAAGAAGCAGAAATCAGAAAACTAGTGGCAATAATAGAAGAAACACACAAGTTGAAATATTCCTGGTTATTTTTTTTGTTTTTGGTAGCAAATCGAAAGTAGGCTGTTTCCATGCCATACATATAGATGACGTTAAAGAAAGCTGAATAAGCAAATAATTCTGTGACAACACCATACTCTCCAGGTAGAAAAAAGGAAGTATATAAAGGGGTAAGAAAGAAAGATATGACTCTGCCTATTATGCTACTCAATCCATACCAGACAGTTTCTCCTGCTAATTTGCGTAACTGGCTCACAGGTCACTGGTCTTTAGAGTAGTAGTATGCATGTTCCTCATTGTTGGTTTGAGATTGTCTGGTTAGACACAATTCAGAAAGAAAGTATTCGAAATCCCCTCATCTATTCCCCCTTAAACTGAGGCTCTCTTTTTTCCAGAAAAGCCGAAGTACCTTCTTTAAAATCATCTGAACCACAACATCTGGAAAATGAATTGGCTTCTGTCTGATATCCGTTTTCGCCACTTGTAAACACTGCATTCACACAGTCTATGACCATGCCTACTGCCAACGGTGCTTTTTTGCTTATTTTATTAAGAATCTCTTTTGACTTTTCAATTAGTTCCTCCTGAGTAGAAACTACGTAATTTACCAATCCGTATTTGAGTGCTTCGCTGGCAGAAATCATATCTCCAGTCAACATTAACTCAAGAGCCTTTCCTTTACCGATGAGCTGTGTAAGCCTCTGTGTACCACCATAACCAGGGATAATACCAAGATTTACTTCCGGCTGGCCAAACTTAGCATTTTCTGTTGCCACACGCATGTGACAGGCCATTGCCAATTCACAACCTCCGCCCAGTGCGAATCCATTTACTGCTGCTATTACAGGCTTATTGCAATTTTCAATCATCTGAAATGCCTCCTGTCCACTTTCGGAAAATTTTCTGCCTGTTACCTCATTTACACCTGAAAACTCGCTGATGTCTGCTCCTGCCACAAAAGATTTTTCTCCTGCTCCGGTAAAAATGACACCCGTGATATCCCTGTCATCACAAACAGATTGAATAGCTGTCTTAATTTCTTCCAGAGTTTCTATGTTGAGGGCGTTGAGGTGTTTTTCCCTGTTTATTGTGATGATCAGAATATTGTCTGATAATGAGAGTATCAGATTTTTAAATTCTTCCATATTTTCATTCATCTTTGGCTGAACTCAAAATTATGAAAAGGGTACTAGTAATACTAGTACCCTCAGTCATTTTTTAAAGAAGCAGAAAACTTCAATACACATTTGATCTACTCAAAATAGGTTGCAAAAACAGAAAATATTTACCTTTACAGTCTATTCAATCCAGCTATAAGTTTAACATAAAATTACCTCGGTTATTATAGCTAAAAATTATTTTTTTACTTCAAAAAGCCAAGTAAAATTATTCGATAAATGGTAATATTCCGTCGATGATTGATGCTGAAAATGAGGAAGTTATAGACTAGGTTTGCGGTTCAAGAGTGATACCAATACTACAATGAAAAGAATAATTTTACTTGGCTTTTTTTTACTTCCTGCTTCTGGTATAGTGTTAGGGCAAACCATCTATACTTTGGACAGCACCAAATGCAAAGTAGATGGAGATTGTAATTGGAACGATGCTAGTAGCTGGTTTAAAAATGGTGTGGCTGCTGCCTCCGCTCCCGATGGAAACGAACCTTCAAATGGTGACATAATTCGTATTCCGACCCTTTCTTATATAGGTATTCAAGGTCAACCAAATACTACAGAAATTAATAATTCCGTAGTATTAAAAGTTTGGGGTAGCATTGATATATCTGGCAGCAATGCTCGATTGAAGCTACTAAATGGAAATTCTACTATTCAATTGGGAGAAGGTGCTCATTTGGATGGAGGTGGAGATAATTCCGCAAGATTAAAAATTGGAGACACAGAAATTAAAGGCCCAATAATTGACAACTTAGCTTATCCAAACCAACTCACAGAAGATAATCTTGATGCCGGCGGATGTGCCCAAACTGGCGATTGTGATGATGACCCTCTCCCCATTGTACTTGGTAGTTTTGATATTTCTGTTCAGGACAATGATGTGGTATTAGAATGGGAAACTATCTCCGAAGAGAACTTTGACTTCTTCTCTATTGAGCGGTCTGAGGATGGGAAAAATTTCTATGAGATAGGCACTGTGCCCGGTCATGGCAATTCTACGGAAAGGATTCAATACAGTTACGTAGATGACAATCCTTTATTTGGTACTTCATTTTACAGATTAAATGCCATTGACTATGATGGTTCGTACGAAAAATTTCAATCATTATCTGTAGAATACGTTCCTAATGAACTCAATGCATCTATATATCCTAACCCGGGAAATGGGAAACATATAAATGTTTTGCTCGGCTTACCTATTGAAGCTAAACTTAAGACTATTTCTATTTATAATTTTAGTGGAGACTTAATCTTAACCGAGGAATTAAGCGTAGGCAGTAATCATTTCAATTTAGAACGTCAACTTCCTAAAGGGCTCTATTTTACCAAAATACTAATTGACAACTACTTTATATCGAAAAAACTCGTGGTAAACTAAAAAAGTTCTCTCGCATCAACCTCACATTTTTAAGCATATCTTATTTTGATTCACTCACTTAAGATATTATTTTTGTTGGACAATGGAAGACTACATAACATTTGAACAATACCTTGAGCAAAAGAAAATTAGTCTGGTAAAATTCAAAGAAGCTGAGCCTAACAAATACGAGGAGTTAGCCAAAGATTTTGGACAAATGAATCACAAAAGCTTTACAAATCAATACCTGTTTCTAATCAACCCAATAAGAAGAAAGTATTATATAGAACAGGATATTAGTTCAGGTACTTTCGAAAAATAAGATTTCAATAAAACTATATAATGCGATATTTTATTGAAATATCTTACAATGGTACGGCTTATCATGGCTGGCAAATACAAAAAAATGCAACTAGTATTCAGGGAAAAATCAATGATGCCCTATCAAAAAAGCTTCGACTCACTACCACCTGCCTGGGTAGTGGCCGAACAGACACAGGAGTGCATGCACTTGTACAAATAGCACAGTTTGATACAGAAGAACCTATCTCAGGCCGAGATAACTTTATTTTTCAACTAAACAGCATGCTGCCGAATGACATCTCTGTAAACAATATAATTGAAGTAACTCAGGATGCGAGTGCCAGATTTGATGCTATCAGCAGGTCTTACCTCTATAAGGTACATTGCCGAAAAAATCCTTTTCTTGATGGCCGTTCTTATTTTTTCAGTCAGCCATTAGACATATATAAAATGAATGAAGCATGTAAATTGTTACATGACTGGACAGATTTTCAGGCGTTCAGTAAGGTACATACGGATGTTCATACATTTAATTGTAATATTTTAAAAGCTGAGTGGAAACGAGAGAACGACTTACTTACTTTTTCCGTTACAGCCAATAGGTTTTTGAGAGGTATGGTTCGAGCCTTGGTAGGTACAATGTTAGATGTCGGTCAAAACAAAACATCACTGGAGAATTTTAAAGGGATTTTGACGAGTAGAGACAGAAGAAATGCTGGTAGGTCTGTACCTGCATGTGGTCTGTACCTTAGCGATATTACCTATCCTGACAGTATTAAATTATAAATTCATCTGCGAAACAATATTCATTGGAAAAAGAAAAAACAAGTGGGAATATAGTAGATTTTGCCGTTCTTAAGAGGCTCTTTACTTTTGTTAAACCATATACCAAACAATTTTATTTTCTGGTGATACTAACGGTTGCTTTGGCTGTTGTCATTCCCTTGAGGCCAAAGCTGATCCAATTGACTATTGATAATGAGTTGGCTACAGGTGATTATCATGGTTTGGTTACAATGATCATTGTATTGATTGCATTGTTGGTTTTACAAGCAATAGTCCAGTATCTTCATACTTATTTCTCAGGCTGGTTGGGACAGTATATTATTCGGGATATCAGGATCAAACTCTTTCGTCACATCCAAAACCTCAATCTGAGATTTTTTGACAAGACACCAATAGGACGGTTGGTCACCCGAAATGTATCTGATATAGAAACACTGGCAGATGTTTTCAGTCAGGGTATAGCAGCTATGATTGGTGATTTACTCCAAATCATCGTCATCATGGCATTTATGTTTTACACCGATTGGAAACTCACATTGGTCAGCCTATCTACTCTTCCAATACTCTTATTTTCGACTTACGTATTCAAAGAAAAAATAAAAACAGCTTTTAACGAGGTAAGATCGGCTGTTTCTAATTTGAATTCATTCGTACAAGAACACATTACCGGAATGAGCATCGTTCAAATATTCAATAGTGAAGAAAGGGAATTTGAAAAATTCAAAGAAATTAATACAGAACACAGAAGGGCTCATATCAAATCCGTAATGTATTATTCCGTTTATTTCCCGATTGCTGAAATTATACAAGCCAGTGGCTTTGCTCTGGTAGTGTGGTATGGTGCAGGACAAGTTATTAGTGACAAATTAACATTCGGTGTGCTCATTGCCTTTATCATGTACATCATGATGTTTTTCCGTCCTATCAGAATGATTGCTGATCGATTCAATACGCTTCAGATGGGAATTGTGAGTTCAACCAGGATAATGAAATTGCTGGATAGCAAAGATCATATTCCAAACAATGGTAAGCACTCTCCAGAGACGATTGATGGCAAAGTAGAATTCAGTCATGTCCACTTTGCATATGACAATGAAAATTTTGTATTACAAGATATTTCATTTCAAGTCAGCCCCGGAGAAACTGTAGCTTTTGTAGGGGCAACCGGCGCAGGAAAATCTTCAGTGATCAACTTGCTAAGCAGGTTTTATGACATCCAAAAGGGGAGTATAAAAATAGATGATGTACTTGTCGAAGAGTATAATATCAATTCTCTTCGACGGTATATCGGTGTGGTATTGCAGGATGTTTTTCTTTTTTCTGACACCATCTCCAACAACATTACGCTTGGAAATCCTGATATTACCCATGAAAAAGTGATCCATGCCGCCGAATTGGTAGGAGCCAGAGAATTTATAGAACAGCTTCCAGGCGGATTTGATTATAACGTAATGGAAAGGGGAGCAACCCTGTCAGTTGGACAAAGGCAACTGATCAGTTTTGTCCGGGCAATGGTTTATGATCCTAAAATTATAGTACTCGATGAAGCAACTTCATCAGTAGATACTGAAACGGAAGAACTGATCCAAAGTGCCATTGGAAAATTAATGAAAGGTAGGACTTCAATCGTTATTGCCCATCGACTCTCTACAATTCAAAATGCAGACAAGATTATTGTATTGGACAAAGGGGAGATAAAAGAAGTAGGTACCCACGACACATTGCTTACAAAAAACGGTTTCTATGCCCAGCTATACAAAATGCAGTACAAAGAAGTGGTCGTCTAAGCCATAGCACTTAAATTTGATGACTATTTTGAATATGATTACTCAAAAACATTGAACTTACCGAAAAAAATATTTCTTGTTGGCCTTCCAGGCAGTGGCAAAACCACATTCGGTAAAATGCTGTCCGATAAATTGAAAATTCCGTTTATCGACTTAGATAGTCAGATTGTTGAAAATCAACAAATGTCTATTCCTGAAATTTTCAAATCGAAAGGAGAAGAGGAATTTAGGATAATTGAAAGAAACAACCTCAAACTGACAATCGAAAACAACAACCAATTTTTGTTGGCAACTGGCGGTGGTGCTCCTTGTTTTTTCGATAACATGGCTACTATGATTTCATCAGGGTTTGTTATCTTCTTGAATGAAAATATAGATGAAATAGTAAGCCGTGTACTGACAGAAAAAAACACTCGCCCATTGATCGAAAAAACAGACAATAAGTCAATGTCACAAAACTTAAAGAATCTTTACGAAAAGAGACTGCCTTATTATTCTCAATCACATATCACACTCAATCCAAACGAAATCAAGGTAGGAGTAGCTTTAAAAAAATTAAATGCTTATTCCATGTCTTAGAATTTGAATCCAACAGTTACCGCCACATTGGTTGAACTATTTTTCACTCCAGCCAACGGCTCTGAACCATCTCCAAGATTATAGGGAGCAAATAAAGCATCCGATTTAGTACTAGTAACCGCTAAATCTACGTAATAATCCCGAACCCTATATCCTATACCTCCTGAAATACGCCTAATACTGTGGTCAATATTGGTATTGGTGTAAGGGTCTGCCTGATAAGAATACCCAGCCCTAAACCTGAATATGTCAAACCTAAATTCACCTCCCAATCTTAAGTTTGTAGT
Source organism: Reichenbachiella sp. MALMAid0571 (assembly GCF_040151475.1). Classification (NCBI taxonomy): domain Bacteria; kingdom Pseudomonadati; phylum Bacteroidota; class Cytophagia; order Cytophagales; family Reichenbachiellaceae; genus Reichenbachiella; species Reichenbachiella sp. MALMAid0571. Next base: position 102,121 of record NZ_JBDKWG010000142.1, read on the forward strand.
TGATTTATATAAATTGTTTATACTTCTATTATCCGCTGTAACAGAAAAATCATTGGACTTAAGTTGTGCATTTGAATAATCAACAAACTCAACATCTCCAGTAAGGAATCCACTTTTTCCTAAGAAAAAAGCCAAACCCATGCTCAGTTTCGATGGAGACCTTAAACTATAATTAGAAATTATCAAATCACTCTGATCACTAATTTCCCCTAGGCCTATTACTTCTCCACCCACATCATAAGAATAAGAAGAATTCCAATTTGTGGTAAATAGATAATCACTTTCTTCATTCAATGAACTAAAAGTTGGAGTAACATAGCTCAACCCTACTCTTAAAAAATCAACTGGCCTTACAATTACTCCTGCGGTGGCATTAATACCAATACCATTGATTCTTAGCCTATCATCAATCCGTAATTCATTGATAAGGTCATCTATAGAACCATCCTCAAAAGCAAACTGATCTTCGATGAAAGTTCTTTCCCTCGTATAGCTAATACTTTGAATGCCTAGTCCGCCTCCAAAATAAAATAAATCATCATAATTTGCTCCGTAAGAAATATTCCATTGATACTGCGCTCCTCTTGACCTCACAGACCCGGATTGTCGAGGAAGGGATGAAGGATTGGATTCTCGCCCAAATGGTGATCCATACCCCTCATATACACCGTCTCCCGGATTCGGATAGATCACTCCATTGTCTTCTATATAGTAAGGTTCGCTTGTGGGCAAATCGTAATCTGCCAAATCAATTAAAAAATGGTCGTAAGCTATGGCCTCCTGCCCTGATAAGTTTCCAGGGTTTGTAACCCCTGCGGTTTCTATAAATGAGTCGATAATTGAATTATCATTACTGAAGCCTTCGAAATTGAACTCATTGTGAAAATCATTTATTCTTTGAAATGACAAAGAAAATGAACCTCCTCTGAATTTGCCGGATTCAATATCTCTTTTGGTACTGTTAAAAACAACACCCATGTTATTGATATTGAAGTTGTTTTTAAAAGTATTCGTAGAATTTCCTCGAAATTGAGTATCTGACTCATGAAAATTAAATGAGGGGGTGAAAGAAAAAACTGAGTTATTGAAAAAACCTAACCCGGCAGGGTTAGAATTTGCCGAACTAATATCTCCTCCAAGAGCGATATGGCTGCCTCCTATTCCTTGTATTCTTGCCGTTCCTCCAGGATTTGTTCTGCTAAATAAAAGAGCCTCATTATATATACCAAATGATCCGGGCTCTACCTGTGCCAGTGCTGAAATTGAGCATAGCAATATCATTAAACCTAAACTGATTAGACTTTTCATTTTTAATGAGCGTTTTAAGTTTTGTATTTAGTCTGAAGATTAGTTAGTTGCCTATCCTCACATATTATCTTCGAGACCTGCTTGTCCCGGATGAGCTTCCTCCAGATATGCTTCTGCTTGGACTAGAGCCTGATGATGACCTACCCCCACTATAGCTACTTCCTGAAGAAGAACTACCGCCTGTTGAAAAAATACTCCTACTCCCTGAACTACTTCTTGTATTAGTATTATAGTTGGTTCTGGGAGCAATCGATTTATTAGTTGTAGAATATCTCCTTGTAGAGCTATTGGTAGAACTATTGTTGATAGAACGACTATTATTAGACCTGGTAGTTGTAGAAGGCCTACTATAGCTATTTGTTTGCTGATACCTACTAGAAGAACGAGAGTCTATACTGCTCTTGCTTTGAGGAGTATAATTTGTACTGTTTGAATATCTAATGCTTCTTCTGGTCACATCTGATGAATTACTTGAATTCACCACGGTTCTATTGCTTACTTTATAAGAGTTCTGAGACCTGGTTAGATACTCATTTTGAGTACTCGAAAAGTTTCGTGTTCTACCATTGGTAGGAGTATTGTTTACAATAACATTGTTGTTATTGTTGGTAGTCATTCGTCCTCCTCTTGATGAAGAAGCCACAGATGATGTAGTAGATGGCCTGGCAGCAACACTACTTCTTGAATTACCAGTTTGCACTGATGACCCTCTCAGGTTTCTGCCTCCTCTAACAACGTTTCTAGTAGAATAACTAACATGATCTCCATAACCATTGCCGTAATAGCCACCATAGTAATTACCATAATTATAGGCATAATAAGGTCTTGCCCATCTATTACCATAGTATCTTGGATAATAGCTATAAGCATATCCTCCATAGAATGGATCATAAAAACTGTTGAATGGACTATAAAATGGATCATAGAATGAGCTATAATATGGCCTAGAGTAAAATCCATTACCAAATCCAAACGTCAAACTAAAAGCACTTGACCAACCGTACCATGGGCTATATCCAATACTAAAAGCTGAACCATACCTATTCCAAGGATCATTGTAAAAATTATTATTAAACCTGCTTCCACCCACATATCCATTATAATAATTGTTGTTGATAACAGTAGGGCTTTCGTCACGTGTATATTTATCCGAGTTGTAATCATCTGTATAGTAATCCTGGCTACTGTATGTAGCATTGTCATACTCCTGAGAATCATTATCAGCAGAGCTTTTTGCCTGAGTCTTATACTTCTCAATGTATTCAGGGTTTACTTCTTTGGCAGAATATGAGTTTGTGCTATAAGTATTGTTCCTATAGGATTGATACGTTTGTTGAGCTTCGTTGGAATCAACATTGGCTAAGTCTGTCGATTGATACTGCTGGTTTACAGTACTGGCAGATAGAGGCTTTTCAGCTTTCACACGATCTTTAGATGAAAAGTACATGTCATCGTATTCTGACGACTGGGCATTTATGGTTGTACCAAAGCCGGATACTACTACGGCTGCACAACTTGCGATGATTCTTATTTTTAGTGATTTCATTTTACCCTCCTTTTTTAAAGCCAAACATTGATTTTTATTATACGACAAAAAACTATATTTGTGCCCCCATAACGGGATTATTTTTCTTCAGTATAAACACAATATCCATACCAACTTTTAAATATAACAAATGAGCAAGGGTTTACCAAAAAGAAGTGAGGACTATTCTCAGTGGTATAATGAACTAGTAAAAAAAGCAGATCTAGCAGAAAACTCCCCTGTAAGAGGCTGTATGGTGATAAAACCCTTTGGATTTTCTATTTGGGAAAAAATGCAAAGTGCCTTAGATGCCAAATTTAAGGACACTGGACACGAAAATGCATACTTTCCACTTTTTATACCAAAATCATACTTAAGTAAGGAAGCCGACCATGTGGAGGGCTTTGCGAAAGAATGTGCGGTGGTTACTCACTACAGATTGAAAAATGCTGAAGATGGTTCCGGAGTAATAGTTGATCCAGAAGCCAAGCTCGAAGAAGAACTAATTGTTAGACCTACCTCCGAAACTGTAATTTGGAGCACTTATAAAAACTGGATTCAATCCTACAGAGATTTACCTTTACTGATCAACCAATGGGCCAATGTAGTACGGTGGGAAATGAGAACAAGGCTCTTTTTGAGAACTACAGAATTTCTATGGCAAGAAGGGCATACTGCACATGCTACAAAACAAGAGGCAATTGATGAAACCCGACAAATTCTGGATGTATATGCTGATTTCGTTGAGCAGCACATGGCATTACCAGTGCTCAAAGGTGTGAAAACAGAAAGCGAAAGGTTCGCCGGTGCTGTTGACACTTATTGTATTGAAACACTAATGCAAGATGGAAAAGCACTACAAGCAGGAACTTCCCATTTCTTAGGACAGAATTTCGCAAAAGCTTTTGATGTAAAATTTACGAATCAGGAAGGAAAACTTGACTTGGTCTGGGGTACATCCTGGGGTGTGAGCACCAGATTGATGGGAGCACTTATTATGGCTCACTCTGATGACAATGGTTTGGTATTGCCTCCTCGTTTAGCTCCATTTCAGGTTGTAATTGTACCTATTTTCAAAAATGATGAGCAACTTGAGGCCATTGAGAAAAAAGCAAATGAAATCAAGGAAAACCTTAAAGCAAAAGGAATTGTTGTAAAGTACGATGGCCGCAAAACACATAAACCCGGATGGAAATTTGCGGAATATGAGTTGAAGGGAATTCCCGTTAGAATAGCAATTGGTCCCAAAGACTTGGAAAATAATACTGTAGAAGTTGCCAGAAGAGACTTGTTAGAAAAAAACATTATCCCACTGGATGATCAATTTTCCACTGGTATAGAAACATTGCTGGCAGATATTCATCAAACCATTTATAAAAAAGCAGAACAATTTAGAGCTGACAATACACACCATGCAGATAGCTACAATGAATTTAAAGACATTATAAAAAATAAGGGTGGGTTTATTTACGCTCACTGGGATGGTACACCAGAAACCGAAGAAAAAATTAAAGAAGAAACCAAAGCTACAATTCGTTGTATTCCTTTAGATTACGGTGGTGAAACAGGTAAATGCATTTACTCTGGAAATCCATCTAAAGGAAGAGTAATTTTTGCCAAAGCTTATTGAAATGATTGAGTGGGTAATTATAGCATCATTGATCCTCGTAGGGATAGCACTAGTTGTCGTTGAGATAATTTTTGTCCCCGGTACTACTATAGTTGGAATATTGGGGTTTGCATTGGGTGGATATGGAATATATTTGGGATATGATTACTTTGGGAGTACATCTGGGCACATTATTCTTGTAGCATCTGTTTTGTTGGCTTTTGCTGCTATACTTTATAGCTTTAAATCTGATGTCTGGAAGAGATTCTCAAATAAAAGCGTGATAAGTTCCAAAGTAAACGAAGGACTTACATCGGGATTGAAAGAAGGAGATGTGGGAGAGTCTGTATCATCCCTAAAACCAATAGGAAAAGCACTTTTTGGTGACAAAGAATATGAAGTAAGTTCGAGAGGTAATTTTATTACAGAAAAACAATCTGTCAAGATTATTAAAATTGACAAAAACAAAATTTATGTGGAATCTAACAATTAAATGATACAATGGAAATGACCGTTTTACTATTAGCCGTTTTTGGGGGGATAATTTTATTTTTTATTTTCCTCTACTTTGTGCCCGTCAACCTCTGGATTACAGCTCAATTTTCCGGAGTGAAAGTTGGTCTCGCTGAATTGGTGTTTATGAGAATAAGAAAAGTGCCGCCTTCAATAGTCGTCAATTCGTTGATTACAGTTACAAAGGCTGGAATCCAGGTTACCACGAATCAATTGGAAACACATTACTTGGCTGGAGGTCATGTGCCATCAGTCATAAAAGCATTGATTTCTGCTGAGAAAGCAAACATTGCACTTGATTTTAATCAAGCTGCCGCTATTGACCTTGCGGGTAGAGATGTATTTGAAGCGGTACAAATTTCCGTTAATCCTAAGGTAATTACCACTCCAAGGGTAGCTGCAGTAGCATCTGACGGAATACAGCTTATAGCAGTCGCAAGAGTAACAGTAAGAGCAAACCTTGCTCAATTGGTAGGTGGTGCTGGTGAAGACACTATCTTGGCCAGGGTAGGTGAAGGAATCGTAACTTCCATTGGATCGGCTTTAACACATAAAGAAGTACTCGAAAATCCCGATAAAATCTCTAAGTTGGTCTTGTCCAGAGGGCTTGATGCCGGAACGGCTTTCGAAATATTATCCATCGATATTGCCGATGTAGATGTAGGTAAAAACATTGGTGCTGATTTGCAAACAGATCAGGCAGCAGCTGACTTAAAAGTAGCTGAAGCAAAAGCTGAAGAAAGAAGAGCAATGGCTGTAGCAGTTGAGCAGGAAATGAAAGCCAAAGCTCAGGAAGCTCGTGCAAAAGTTATTTTGGAAGAAGCTGAAATACCTAAAGCAATTGCTGACGCTTTCAGAAGTGGCAACTTAGGTGTGATGGATTATTATAAAATGCAAAACATTCAGGCTGATACTGATATGAGAGAATCAATTTCTAAACCTCAGTCAGGATCATCAAAAAAACCGGATAAGAAATAACTTTTTTATAGAAGGCATTTAAAAAAAGGCTGTTTCGATTATAATCGAAACAGCCTTTTTTTGAACTCATTTGAAAATCACCACTATGAGCAAAACTCTCTAATCAGGCTTTTTCCGGTTTTGTAGTTTTTTGTCTTCTACGTTTTTATTCAGAAAATCATTCAACTTGTCTATGTCAAATGATGTTTTAATTTCACCAAAAGCATTTACCTCTACATCAAAGCCTTCCAGTTCAGAATCTACTTTTGGTTTTTTATTTTTACCGTGCGTCATTAATTATTTTATCAAATTCAGTCATTGCTGAATATATACGACTGACTGTTTCCTGTGTTCCAAGTATCTCCATGATTTTCATAAGGTCAGGTCCACCTTGCTCGCCAGATACAGCCACACGAAGTAGTTGCATTACTGAGCCTGCACCCACATTGTTTTTCTCTGCAGCAGCATTCAGTTTCTCCTGAAATCCGTCGGATGTCTCTTGATCCGTTGCGTTTAATGATTCGGCAAAATAAGTCAATACATTTTTGGCTTCTCCCTTCCATCTTTTTCTGATTACCTTCTCGTCGTAAGATTTCGGAGTTGTGAAAAAGTATATCCCTTTTTCTAAAAGTTCGGGGATCAGGTCAATCCTTTCACGAAGCAAATCTGCTATTGCCAGGGCTTTCTCCGGGCTACAATCAAAACCCGCTTCTTTTGCCAATCGTGATACATTACTAGCCAATAATTCTATGGGCTGTTTTCGGATATATTGCTGGTTAAACCAAATGGCTTTTTGTATGTCAAATTTAGCTCCTGATTTGTTGATTCTTTCTATTGAAAACTCTTCTATCAACTGCTCCAAGGAGAATATTTCTTCTTCCGTGCCAGGATTCCAACCTAAGAAAGCAAGAAAATTGACAAATGCATCTCGCAAATAGCCCTCTTCTCTAAAGCCTTTCAGTTCACTGTCTTCATCTTTCACCTTCCATTCTAATGGAAAAATTGGAAACCCATGTTTTTGTGCATCCCTTTTGCTCAGTTTTCCATTTCCATCTGGCTTTAGCAAAAGTGGTAAGTGTGCAAATTTTGGCATGCTATCTTCCCAGCCAAGATATTGGTATAACAATACGTGAAGGGGCGCAGAAGGCAACCATTCTTCTCCACGTATTACATGCGAAATTTTCATAAGGTAATCATCCACCACATTAGCAAGATGGTAGGTTGGCATTCCGTCGGACTTCATGAGCACCTTATCATCCATGGTAGAAGAATGCACCATTACCCATCCCCTGATCATGTCATTCAGTCTTATCTCTTCTTTGGGAGGAACTTTAATCCTGATGACATAAGGTTCTCCAGCTTCCAGTTTTTGCTCTACCTCTTCCTTAGAAAGGGTAAGAGAATTTTTCATCGAATTTCTGGAAATGCTATTGTAGTTTAAAGAATTGGCCTTTGCCTCCTTCAGTTTCTCCCGCATTGCATCCAACTCTTCTGCAGTATCAAAAGCATAATACGCCTTGCCTTCTTCAAGCAACCTATTTACATGTTCTTTGTACAACTCTTTTCTTTCAGACTGAATATAAGGGCCATAGGGGCCTCCAGCCAATGGGCTTTCGTCCGGAACAATCCCACACCAAGCCAGTGATTCATTGATATAGTTTTCTGCCTCAGGAACATATCTTGACTGATCGGTATCCTCGATTCTGAGGATCATTTTTCCATTGTTCTTTTTTGCAAATAAATAATTGTACAGTGCCGTTCGGACACCTCCTATATGCAATACACCTGTTGGGCTGGGTGCAAACCGGACTCTCACTTCCTTCTCCATTTTGTTGGATTTTTTTATTTGAAGCGCAAAAGTATGAATAACATTTTTCTAATGTTATTCAAAATAGTAAAAACTGGATGTAGTAAAGCTAAAGGACAGCAATACAAGAAATTTCCACCCTTACATCTTTTGGCAATCGACTCACTTCCACTGTTTCCCTGGCAGGAGGATTCTCTTGAAAATACTTTCCGTATGCCTCATTTATCTTTCCAAAATCAGACATATCCTTTACGAATATGGAGCATTTTACCACGCTGGTAAAGTCTGTCCCTGCCTCGGTAAGTATTGCAGAAAGATTTTTCATTACCATTTCGGTTTCCTCCTCGATAGTCCCTTCTACAAGGTTTCCGGTTGTTGGATCCAAAGGTATTTGCCCTGATACATAAAGTGTATTTCCAGCCATAGTAGCCTGACTGTATGGACCTATCGGACTTGGTGCGCCGGATGAGTTGATTATTTTGTGCATTTATTCTACAGTTACAGATTTAGCAAGGTTTCTTGGCTGATCTACATTGCAGCCTCTCATAAGGGCAATGTGGTATGATAATAATTGAAGTGGAACTACAGACACTAAAGGCATTAGTGCTTCGTGACAGGCTGGCACTTCAATAACAAAGTCAGCCATTTTTGGAATTAACACATCTCCTTCAGTCACCACTGCGATTACTATACCCTTTCTGGCTTTTACTTCCTGAATGTTGGATATAATTTTATCGTAAGAACTATCACTTGTGGCAATGACTACCACAGGCATATTTTCATCTATCAATGCTATGGGGCCATGTTTCATTTCTGCTGCCGGATATCCTTCGGCATGAATGTATGAAATTTCTTTCAACTTCAGTGCTCCTTCAAGCGCAACCGGAAAATTAAATCCTCGTCCGAGATACAGAAAATTTCTTGCATCCTTAAATAAATCAGAAATGTATTCAATCTTGGCATTGGATTTCAAGACGGATTTTATCTTTTCAGGTATGCTTTCTAATTCTGACAGCAACTCATGGTACAACTCTTTTGTGATGGTTCCCTTGCGGTCAGCAATCCTAAGAACAATCATAGTAAGTACAGTCAATTGGGCGGTAAATGCTTTTGTACTTGCTACTCCTATTTCCGGACCAGCGTGAAGATAAGCACCTTCGTCAGTAATTCTGGAAATGGAAGAACCTACAGCATTAACTACTCCAAGAATTATAGCTCCTTTTGATTTGGCCAATTCGAGAGCTGCCATGGTATCCGCCGTTTCTCCTGATTGAGAAATGGCAATAACTATATCTCCTTCATTTATTACCGGGTTGCGATACCTGAACTCCGAGGCATATTCTACTTCTACAGGTATTCTACAATATTCTTCGAATAAATACTCTGCTACCAACCCTGCATGCCACGATGTGCCACATGCGATGATTACAATTCTTTTGGAATTTACCAGAGCTTCAGAATATTTGCTTATTCCACCTAGCACCAGATTACCCTTTTTAGCATCCAGCCTGCCACGCATACAATCGGCTATGGAGTTGGGCTGCTCAAAAATCTCTTTTAACATAAAATGATCATAACCACCTTTCTCAATCTGAGCTAGATCCATATCCAACTGTTGGATGTACGGGGTAAGTGCTACGTCATCAATATTTTTGATTGACAAATCATTTCTTGTAATTATTGCAATTTCATCATCATTGAGGTAAATAACGTCTTTGGTATATTCTATTATGGGAGTGGCATCTGACGCAACGAAGTATTCTCCTTTGCCAACGCCTATTACCATAGGACTTCCTTTTCTGGCAGCAATTAGCATGTCCGGATTATCAGCAGACATAATCACAATGGCATAAGCCCCTACTACTTTTGATAAAGCAATGCGAACTGCTTCCTCCAAACTACAATCATTCTCCTTTTTTATATCCTCAATGAAAGATATTAAAACTTCTGTATCTGTATCGCTATGGAACTTGTATCCTTTATCACTCAGGTCTTTTTTTATCGCACCATAATTCTCAATAATACCATTATGGATTATAGCTAATTTTTTGCCTGATGAGCAATGAGGGTGAGAGTTTCTATCACTTGGCTCTCCATGTGTCGCCCAGCGGGTATGGCCAATGCCTATTGTGCTTTGTGGTATTATTTCCCCAACGAAATTTTCTAAGTCCGTTACTTTACCCTTTTTCTTATAAATATTAAGGCTGCCATTATGTAATGCCACTCCTGTACTATCGTATCCACGATACTCAAGTCTTTTTAAGCCATTTATTAAAATTGGGTAAGCCTGATGATCACCTAAGTAAGCAACAATTCCACACATAAGATATTAATTAGGAATAGTGTAATATACTTTGAGTTTGATGCCTGATTTTTCAAAAACACTTTGATTCATGCTCGTAATGTCAGAGGGAACCATTAGTAGTTTTTCAACATCAATAGCATCTGCATTTATCAATTGGGTAAACAATGTTATTTCCGTTTCATAGGCAGATTCATCTTCATTCGGAACTGCAGAAGCCGGAACAGAACTATTAGAAAGGTAGCCATTGTTGGATAATATTACCCTGGAAGTACTATTTGAAACATTGCCACCATCTTTTATAAAAAAGAACCTTGAATTATCCACCTGACTTATATATTCATTATGAACAATATCAAAAAAAGCAGGAATTTCTATGTCACACCTGTTGATAATAATATTACCCTGATCTGCCAGAAACTGTTTTAATGGTGATATGTCAATCTTTGGATAGATACCCGTAGCTGATTGCAAATACACTTTACCATTGTCAAGATCGAATGACTCAAAATTCTCATCAGCAATGCTCAGATCAGAACTGCTGCGATCCGTTGAAATCGCATTGAACCTTACTGCATTAACAAAATTGAAATTGACAGACAAAGAATCAAGAATTGTAGAATCTTGCTGTACATTTTCTATTTGTTTGATCTGATAATATACCGACAACTTTGTATCGGCATGAGCAGGATCAAAACCAAGAATTGCAGAATTGCCAGACTCTGGAATCAATGCGATACCCCTGAGTTGATTAATGATAGAATCTCCACTTATGGAACCAACTGAGGATTCCCTAAAGAATTTTAAAGTTTCTTCTCCAAAAACATCAAGATTTATCTTCAGCAAAGTGTCCACTTCAGGATCAACCTGAAAAGACTTTTCCCCATAAAGCTTACTGTCTTCATCAACTATAGCAGGAAACTTGGAAAGATAAAAAACACCGTTAAACAAAGTATCATTTATCTGTTTTACCTTGATTGATTGAGTTTGAGAGAAGTTGTTGGAATGAAAATAATTGTACCTCAACTGTAGGATTACCGAATCAATTTCATAATCAAAAACTTGTTTGCCGTCCGTGGTTAAACTATCGTCTTTTCTTTGGAAAGTAAATGAAGATAAAGCCAATTGAGAAAAAGCAGAAGAAGAAGTATTGCCAAAAACCGGATCGTTGTACTGACCTACCAGTAATCTGCGGTCAGCATCTGTCCGCAAGCTATCAATGAATACATTGGTAGAGGGTAAACTTATTTCTTCATACAAAACATCAATTTGTGTTCCTTCTGAATTCAAAGACAGACCAACTTCACTAGGGTCTTCACACGATAATAAGCCAGCAACTATAGCAAAAAGCAGTACTGCGTGACAGATTCTATCCAACAAGGTCATTATATAAGTTATAGTAAGAGTCTAAGAAGTTTTCGTCATTCTCAATGGTGTCAAATTTTTTCTCTTTAGAAATATCTAACATCAATTTATTCAATACTTCACCTGTATCCTCCTTAGATTTGATTACAGCATCGGCATATTCCATTCCCAATCTGATAAAACCTTCAAAATCGGCAGATTTCAGGTTGTCAAGCATATTTTCCTCAATATCCATCATCATTACCTTGCCAATGAGGTCACTGCCAAATTTATGCTCAAACGAGTTGTCATATACTGTAAATACCGTTTTAGCATTTTTAAAAATAGGATCGTTTTTGTAGGTAGTGTTGATGTACAAAGGAATCAAACTTGTCATCCAATCATTACAATGAACAATATCTGGAGCCCAGCCAAGTTTTTTCACAGTTTCCAAGACTCCTTTGCAAAAGAAAATTGCCCTTTCATCATTGTCTTCATGGAAGTTTTTCTGCTTATCAAAAAAGACTGACTTTCTGTGAAAATAATCTTCATTATCTATGAAGTACACTTGTAATTTTGCATTAGGAATTGAAGCAACTTTTATAATTAGAGGCTTCTCCTCATCCCCCACTGAAATGTTGATTCCTGAAAGTCTTACCACCTCATGTAGTCTGTTTTTTCTTTCGTTGATCAACCCAAACCGTGGTACTAAAATTCTAATTTCCATTCCCCTTTCCTGCATAGCTTGTGGCAGTTGTCTTACGAACTCAGCTACTTCTGTAGTTTGTAGAAAGGGGTTTATTTCACTTGCAACATAAAGAATTTTACACTTTGACATAAACCTTGAATTTTAGATACATTATTTAAAAATGACCACAAAATTACACTATTTTTGGCTTTTTCTCAATAATAATGCCTAATTCCATTTAAGGGACGCCTACAATACATTAAAAATTCCATGAAAGTTTTTGATTCTATAGGTTCTGTACGTTCTTTTTTGAATGACAAAAGACGACAAGGAAGCCAAATTGGGCTTGTTCCTACTATGGGATCACTACACAAAGGCCATTTTAACCTGATCAAGCTGGCAGCAAAAAACAATAATATAGTGGTAGTAAGTATTTTTGTAAATCCAACTCAATTTAACAAAAAGGAAGATTTGCAGAATTATCCCAGAGATTTGGACAAAGACATTAAAGCCCTGGAAAACATCGGTTGTCAGGCAGTTTTTGTTCCTTCTGAAAGGGAAATGTATCCATCCAATCGAACTTTGACTTTCGAGGTTGGTTATATAGGAAAAATAATGGAAGGAAAATTTCGACCCGGACATTTTGCCGGAGTAGCCCTCATAGTCACCAAGCTTTTTAATGTCATAGCTCCAAACTATGCATATTTTGGCCAAAAGGATTTACAACAACTGGTTCTTATTAAAAATTTGGTAAGAGAGCTAAACTTTGATCTGGAAATAGTAGAAGTCCCTACCGTAAGGGAAGCAAGTGGGTTGGCTATGTCGTCAAGAAATCAACGACTAAATGGGCAGGAAAAGAATCTTGCTGCAAATATTTATAAAGGATTGCAAATTTTAAAAAATAAAATCGTTTCAGGAATTGGTTTAGAAACTTCAATATCAGAAACAAAAGAATTTTATAAAAATGTGGAGGGATTTGACCTTGAATATCTTGAAATAGTAAGAAAATCTGATCTTTTGCCAATAAGCAAATTTAATTCTGATATCGAAACCGCTTTGTGTGTAGCAGGATATGTCGCAGATGTTAGGTTACTGGACAACCTGTGTATCAACCCTAAAGTCTGAGTTTCGATGAATATAAAATCCATATTAAAATATCTAATTCCTCTTGTCCTGGCTATAGTTCTTCTTTTTTATGCTTTTAAAAATGTAGATTATTCAGAATTTATAGCTAAGGCCTCTGAAGTCAATTATATGTGGGTAATTGCTTCTATAGCGATCTCACTAATCAGCCACTGGTTGAGGGCATATAGATGGAATATTCTTTTATCACCCTTTGGTTTTAAATTGAAATCAGGACGTACATTTCTGGCGGTAATGACGGGATATTTGGCAAACCTGGCCTTCCCCAGAATAGGTGAAGTGACCAGATGTGGAGTATTGAAAAAAAACGATGATGTACCAATGTCTTTTTCATTTGGAACGGTAATCACAGAAAGAATCATTGACTTTTTTATTTTGCTTTTCCTCATCCTTTTAGATTTTATTTTAGAATTTGAAAAAGTCTTTGGCTTTTTTTCAGAAACACTTGGATTCGAACAAATTTTTCAAAACAAAATATTTATTGCTTTTGGCATTGGTTTTTTTCTAATAATGGCTTTTGCAGGCTTCTTTTTGGTGAAGTATTTTATAAAGATGGAAATTGAAAATGCATTTTTTAATAAAATCAGAACCTTTATAAAAGAAATGATGAATGGCCTGTTTTCCCTCAGAAAAATCAAAAATGTTTATGGCTTTGTCCTTTCAACCTTAGGAATATGGGTGCTTTATTATCTCATGAGTTATATCATTGTATTTTCAATGGGAGAAACGTCCGAACTGGGAATATTGGCAGGATTGTCCATTTTGGTTGCAGGAGGAATAGCAATGGCTATACCAGTTCAAGGTGGGATTGGAACTTATCACGCATTCATTACCGGCATTTTATTGCTTTACGGAATACAACAAAGTACAGGGCTGTTCTTCGCTACACTGCTTCATGCTTCACAGGTATTTTCTATCCTGTTTTTTGGAGGACTCTGTGTATTAATTTCTGTTTTTGTTTCTAAAAATAAATCTTCAAATTCGCAGAAAAATGCAAACGGAAAATAAAATATCGACCCCACAGCAGGCATTGGAAAAAATCAATGTTTGGAAAAGTGAAGGAGTACCAATTATTTTTACCAATGGATGTTTTGACATTCTCCATGTAGGTCATGTAGATTATTTACAAAAGGCCAAAAATATTGGGGGAAAATTGGTTATTGGTGTAAACACAGACAAATCTGTAAGGAGAATAAAGGGAGATAACAGGCCAATTGTTGATGAAAACGCACGAATGAGAGTTCTCGCTTCTTTGGAGTTTGTGGACTGTGTAACTTGGTTTGAGGAAGACACTCCTTTGGAACTAATCAGTTGCTTATTACCCGATGTTTTAGTGAAAGGAAATGATTATTCTATTGACAACATTGTAGGGGCAGATATCGTAATGGAACACGGAGGAAGAGTAGATACTATATCTTTGGTAGAAGGCTATTCCACTTCAAATATTGTAGATAAAATTATAAAGATAAAACAAGGTTAAATTATGTTACTAATTTTCATAGTCTTCTTTATCGTTGGCCTGTATGTCAGCAATAAATTAAAAAGGAAGTTTAAGAAGTACTCTCAGATTGGATTGCAATCTGGTCTTTCAGGAAGAGAAATTGCGGAAATGATGCTTAAGGATCATGGCATCTATGACGTAGAAGTTATTTCTGTCCCAGGTCACTTGTCCGACCACTACAACCCTGGTAACAGGACTGTCAATTTGAGCCCTGAAGTGTATAGTGGAAGAAATGCTGCTGCTGCTGCAGTGGCTTCTCACGAATGCGGACACGCAGTGCAACATGCTACAGCCTATTCCATGCTTGAATTCAGATCTGCCATGGTACCCATCCAAAATGTAAGTGCCCGAATTCTCAATTTTATCTTAATCGGAATGTTTCTATTTGGAAGTTTCTTTTATTCAATGGGAATGAATACTATCTTTTTGGTTGTTGTTGCTTGCCAGTTTGTCATTACTTTGTTTTCATTGGTTACCTTGCCGGTAGAGTTTGATGCAAGCAAAAGAGCCTTGGCATGGATAGACCAACGGGGAATTGTCAACAGTCAGGAACATGACATGGCTAAAGACGCACTTCACTGGGCAGCAATGACCTATGTGGTAGCTGCTTTAGCTGCTGTTGAACGAACCTCCTTCGTCGGAAGCCCTTCGGGGAATGCCAAAGAACTTCTAACTTCGGAGTTCACAAAATAAGAATTGAAGTTATGAAAAAAAAGTAAAACAATCATTGAAAAAGCATGTGAACAAGTACCTAATT